>JAADEY010000012.1 GCA_013153145.1 Thermoproteota archaeon
AGAGCCACCACTCCGCATGGCGTCACACCCTCCGACCTGAGCACTGCTATGCACGACTCGCACGGACACTCCATGCCGGTCAATGGGCACAACGGCCTCAACGGGTCCTCCAGCAATCCCTCCTCATACATCCTCACCAACAGCTCCACACGCCTCTCCTGCACAACACTGCCACCGTATGCCGCCGCGAGCTCGTTAAGCCTCCTGGCTGCGGCGCGTACAGTCTCGCCATCCACGCGGAGTATCTGAGCCAGCCTAGCATACGCCAGGAGTAACTCGGCAGAAACAGAGCCGCCTCCTAGAACTATGCCGCCAACCACGTACACATACTTCTCGCCGAGCTCATGGGCGATGTCGGGGCCTCCGGAGATGCAGATGAGCCCCCGGATGGAATGACAAACCCTCATCGCCTCGGCCATGGCCTCTTCATCGGCTGCCGAGACGATGGCGACGACCCAGCGCCCATCCTCGACCGCCTCCGGGGGGCCAGCCACCGCCCCCCGGCTGGTCTTGAGCTGGGGGGTGAGGGCCTGGGACAAGGCTCTCACAGGTATTAAGAGGGAAGGATACAAGCTATATGAATTTCGCTAGTGACAGTCTACCGAATACCCTTGACGAGATCCAGGGCGGGCCTTCGCCCCCTCTAATCACCTATGGTGTCTCAATGCCTGTTTACTCTGTCTCCTTGCCTGCACCACCCGGGTATACCTAGGGTGGATCCCCGGGTTATAAGTTGTTCTCCACATAGAGAACGCCTATGAAACTACTACACAGGCTGTCTATGTCCTCGCCGCTGTCTCCACGCTACAAAGCATACATGACTCCTAATAAACGTTTCCGGCACCATAAACAATCCCTAGGCATAGACCATGAGCCCCGAAAACAAGGCGGGTCACGGGGCTCGGCAATCCCCTCCCAGCCGGTCACAGCCCGCCCGGAGGGGCTCGACGCCCCTGGGCTCCCGACGGTCTCCTCACCGCCCCCCATGCCGGTCTCTTTTAAATGGGGGTTCTGGGGAGTGTTAACAGTTAATGGGCATGGGGTGGTTTGCCTAGGGATGAGGTGTTGTGGAGGAAGGCTCAGTGCCTGTACAGGGCTGCTGTTGGTGCTCCTAGTGTGGAGTTGAAGGCTTTGTTCGCGGTTATGGCTGCCCGGCTTGTTGTGCGTTCTCTGCTTGAGGGGCGTGGTGTTAGGGTTAGGCCTGGTAGGTTGAGGCTTGGTGTTATGCTTAGGTTGCTTGGTGAGAGGGGTTGTAGTGTTGAGGGTGTGTTGGGGGAGTGGGGGGAGGCTGTTGAGCTTGCTGATCGTGTCTGGTTTGAGGGTTTGAGGCCTGGTGTTGAGGGTGTTGGGCTCCTGCTTTCTCTTGTTGAGGGGTTGTTTGGGTTTCTTGGGTCTTGTTAGTGGTGTTTGCCTCCGTGGCCGTAGAAGACTACTTCTACCTCCTCTTTGGTTATTAGGCCTTCCTTGACGACCTCTTTTATCTTTGGGAGTATCTTCTCTATCTTCTCGGGCTCGTCCACGGTCTCTATTACTAGGGGTAGGTCTTCTGATAGGCGGAGGACTGCTGGTAGGTGTATCATGCTGTGGCTCCCGTAGCCTGCTAGGCCTTTGAGGACTGTTGCTCCTCTTATGCCGTTGCTTCTTAGGAGGCGTAGTATGTAGAGGTAGAGTGGTGTGCCGTGGTACTTGTCTGATTCTCCTATGTATATGCGTAGGCGGATCCATTTAGAGGCCATGCCTGTACACCGTTAGGGCTAGTGTTCTCCCGATGTAGATGCCTATGAAGCCTAGTATTAGGCTTGCCGCGACGTATAGTATTGCTGAGAGCTGTAGGCCCTCGGCCCATAGCTCGAAGCCCTCGAAGGAGAAGGTTGAGAAGGTTGTGAATGAGCCGGCGAACCCGGTTGCTATTAGGAGTCGCTGCTCCCTTGTGAAGACGTCGTAGAATATTGTTGAGTATAGGACGAAGCCTAGTAGTATGCAGCCCAGGAAGTTGACGACTATTGTTCCTATTGGGAACTGTAGGCCGTCCTGGACTATCTTTGAGAGTATCCAGCGTGAGACCGCCCCTAGGAAGCCGCCGACGCCTACTAGTAGGAGGTCTCTGAGTGGGCCTGGCAGCACCCGCTACACCGCTCCCGGGGTGGCTGGGGGTGGTGTTGTTAAGGGTTTGGGTTCTGCTGGTTGTTCTCAATAGAGCCTGGTTCTCCACTCTCTATCACTATGGGTCGTATATTTACCAGTGCCTCGACTATCTTCCTCCTCCCGCTGGCCAGGGCCCTCCAGAGCGTCCCCCTGGATATGTTCATCCTCTTAGCGGCCTCCTCCTGGGTGAGGCCCTCGAGGTAGACTAGCCTCAGTGCCTCGAGCTCGTCTGGCCTTATGTGTACGGGTTCTGCCTCTATCCTCTCCCCGTGGTGGGTGAAGGGTATGAAGACTACCCTTGGGGGGCGGAACCATATGTGTCTGGGCTTGGGCCTCCTCCCAGGCCCCTTCCTGCCCCAGCACCAGCGCCATGGGGGGCCCTGCACTAGCCCCTCTCCTCCATGCGTTTCTCTACCAGTGCCTTGGCCCTCCAGACCGGCATCTTTGAGTAGTGTTTGGCGGCCCTATATAGCTCGCGTAGCTCGTCGTCGGTGGCGTAGTCTACTGGGTAGCCTTCCCTCCCCTTCTCCTCCCAGCGCTGGTAGAGCTTCTCCATTATCTGGGTTACCTTTGGGTCGCTGTAGAAGGCGGCTTTTATCCAGGAGTCCTTGGGCTCTATCAGCGCCTCTATCTCGTCGACTATCCTCCTCCTGTCCTTCACTCCCTCTTCACCCTCCTGGCCGGGTATATGTAGTCCTTGGGTGCGCGGGGGAATATTTCGAGGTAGCGGCGGAGCACCTTGGGTATGGTGACTACTCCGTCCTCGTCCTGGAAGTTCTCGAGTATCGCTGTTATGGTTCTTGTTGATGCTATTGCTGTCGCGTTGAGGGTGTGGACGTAGTCCCTCACCATCCCCTTCCTCCTCACGAGCCTTATCCTAAGCCTGTAGCTCTGCCAGTCGGTGCAGTTGCTTATGCTTGCCATCTCCCTGTACCTGCCCTGCGCAGGCATCCATGCCTCTAGGTCGTATTTCTTCGCGGCCACGTGGCCTAGCTCGCCGGCGCAGACGTTGACAACCCTGTATGGTATCCCCAGCCCCCTGAACAGCTCCTCGGTGTTCTCCCTCAGCTCCTCGAGCATGTCCCAGCTCTCCTCGGGCTTTGAGTAGATGAATTGTTCTACTTTGTGGAACTGGTGTACCCTGAATATCCCCTTGAGGTCCCTGTTACCCGCGCCTGCTTCTCTGCGGAAGCATGGGCTTACTCCTACGAGTTTTATTGGGAGTTCTTCTTCTGGTATGTCTGTCTCCATGTATAGTGCTGCTAGTGGGTGTTCGGCGGTTGCTATGAGGTATAGGTCTTCGTCTTTTATGCTGTATATCGCGTCTTTGAACGTCTCTATGTCTATTACGCCCATGAGCACCTTGTACCTGACCATGTATGGTGGGAGGACTAGGCGGTATCCCTTCCGGGTCATGAAGTCTATGGCGTAGAGGAGGAGTGCCGCGTCTAGCCAGACTATGTCGTCGAACAGGTAGTAGAACCTTGACCCGGCTACCTGGGCTGCCTTGTATGTATCGCCTAGCGCCAACACCTTCTCGAGCATGTCTGCGTGGCCGACCGGCTTCCAGTCTATGACCTCGTGGGGTACCTTGAAGCCCCAGCGCTCGGTCTGCCTCCGGAACTCCTCTAGGTGGCCCCTCCAGACCCTCGGGACTCCCCAGAACTTTATGGGTACGTTGTCGTCCTCCGTCTGGCCGTCTGGGACGCTCTCGTGGACTATGTTTGGTAGTGATAGGAGGAGTTTCTCCCTCTCCCTCGCTATCTCCTGGAGCTTCTTCTCGAGCTCCTCCCTCTCCCTTATGATCCTCTTGGCCTCCTCTATCAGCCTCCTCCTCTCCTCCGGGTCCCTAGCCTTGGCTATCATCCTGGTTACCTGGTTGTGCCTATGCCTTATCTCGTCCACGAGCCTCACGAGCCTCCGCCACTCGTTGTCTAGCCTCACAGCCTCATCGACTACGCCGGGGTCCATGCCTCTACGCTTCAGGCTCTTCTTCAGCTCCTCGGGGTTTTCGCGGAGAAGCTTCAGGATGCTCCAGGGCAAGGCCCTATACACACCCCTCTATTGCATGGGCTCCAGGGATCCGTTAAAGCTGGATTGTGTGCGGGCTATTGCTGGTTCTGCTGGCTCTTCATCCTCCTTATCCATTCCTCTACGACGTCGTAGCCGTATAGTTCTTTGAGCTTCTCCCTGCCCTCCCTGGTTATCCTTGTGGGGTCCCATGGTGGGTCGAAGACTAGTTCTACCTGCACGTCTTTCAGCTCTGGTACTAGGCGTTTCACTGTCTCCTCTGCCTGCATGAGGATTAGGCCTGCTATTGGGCAGCCTGGTGCTGTGAGGGTCATCTTGATGTATGCCTTCTTGTCGGGGGTTACCTTGACGTCGTATACTAGGCCTAGGTCGACTACGTTTACCGGTATTTCGGGGTCGTAGACCTGCCTCAGCGCCTCTATGACTTTCTGCCTCAGCTTCTCCGTGTCCTCTGTCATGGCTTGCCCCTCCCTCCCTCTTCGCGTGTCTTTGGTGGCTTCTCCGGGGGCTTGATAACTCCTTTCTTTACGAGGGTGAGTACTATCGCTAGGGCGATGAAGGGTGATAGTGCCGCTAGTATGATGCCTATTGTTGCTGTCTGTGTGCCCTTCGTGTTTAGGTATAGTAGTACGCCTGCTATGAATACGGGTACTAGTATGGCGTTGTAGACTATCATGGCGTTTATGAGTGCCTCCGTCGCCGTCCTAGGCATGCTGCTCCACTCTCCCCCCTAGCCTGCTCAGCTCCTCGGCCGCCTCCCGGAGTATCTCCTTGGCCTCCTTCTCGGCTTCGCTGCACTCTCCTGCTGATAGGAGTATGCATATCCTTATCCTCGGCTCCCCTATCTCGCGGCCCTCGGGGTGTGTCTTGATGTATGCTCTTGGGTGCTTCCTGGCTATCCTCTTTACTATTGGCGCCGCCTTGGACTCCATTACCCCCTCGACCCTTATGCAGTGCTCGACGACGCAGACTGGGGGCAGCAGTCTCCGCAGCACCGGCTCTATGTAGCGTGTGAACATCTCCTTCATCTCCGCGGGTACCCCGGGGAGTGCTGCCAGCGTGTAGCCGTCTGCCTCTATGAGTATGCCTGGCGCCGTGCCGATGGGGTTTGGTATCGGGGTGGCCCCCTCCGGGAGTATCGCCATCTTCCTCCTCTCGGGTGTTAGGGGTTCGCCGACAGCCCTGTACTTCTCCTCAACCATTCTGAGCGCCTCTGTGTTTAGCCTCAGCCTCCTGCCGAGCGCCCTGGCTATGAACTCTGCTGTGCGGTCGTCGTATGTCGGGCCTAGGCCCCCGGTGATTATGATTATCCTCGCCTTCTCCACCGCCTCCCTTATCACCGGTACTGCCTCGTCCTCGGTGTCAGGCGCTACTATGATCCTGCGGACGTCCGCCCCTAGGAGGGTTAGCCTTGAGGCGAGCCAGGAGCCGTTGGTGTTGACCGTCCTCCCTATGCAGAGCTCTGTGCCGAGGTTGATTATCCATGCAGGGACGGCCACTAGCCATCAGCCACGAAGCCTTAATTCACCCCGGCGTGAGTGAATAAACCACGCGCGCCGCCCCCCGGACAGCCCCGCGGCACGGGGCCTGGATGATGCCTGGGGGACTTGCCCTCCGCACCTCTCGCTGCGTTGAAAGGCCTTCTAGTAGAGGAGTAGGAGTGCTCCGTCCTTCACGGTGTTTACTGGGAACGTGTACTTGACTTCTACATAGTTCATCCTGAACTCCTTGACCTTCTCCGCCACCTTGGCTGGCTCCTCCCCGTCTATGAGGACCTTCTTCATGAACTCTGCTATCTCCTCCATCTCCTGCTCCTTCATGCCCACCCTGGTCATCTCCTGTACCCCGAGCCTGAGGCCGCTCGGATCCTTTATCGCGTCCGGCGGGTCGTAGGGTAGGAGGTTCTTGTTGACTATTATGTTGGCCTCCTCGAGCAGCTTGGCTGCCTTGGCTCCGCCGCCGAGGCTGCGCACGTCTAGCACCACCTGGTGGCTCTTGGTGTAGCCGAGGTGTTCTCCGAGTACCTTGAACCCCCTCTCGGCGAGGGCCTCGGCCAGCTTCTTGGCGTTGCGGACTACCTGGTCTGCGTACTGCTCGCCGTAGTACTTCATCTCTAGTGCGGTGACTCCTAGGGCTGGTAGGCGGTGTAGGTGGTGGTTGCTGACGAAGTAGGGGAAGACTGCTCTCGATATCTTCTTGTAGAGCTGCTTGTCGCGCGTCACTATCACGCCTCCCTGCGGCCCCGGGAAGGTCTTGTGCGTCGAGGCTGTTAGGACGTCGGCTCCGTGGTCCAGCGGGTTCCTCCACCTCTTCCCGACGATGAGGCCCAGGACGTGGGCCGCGTCGTAGACTAGGCGTGCGCCCACAGAGTGGGCTGCCTCTGCTATCTCGCGTACCGGGTGGGGGAATAGGTAGAGGCTTGCGCCGAGGACCACGAAGGAGGGCGAGACATCCTCTATGAGCTTCACCGCCTTGTCGACGTCTATGTTGAGCTCCTCCATGTTGAAGGGCATCTCGACCTGCTCTATGCAGAGCGCCCCGAGCGTGCCGTACTTCGTGTGGCTCACATGGGCCCCGGCCTGCACCGGGGGGATCACGGCCTTCGAGCCGCAGGCGCCGAGGACGCGGAAGACCGAGGCGTTTGCAGTGGTGCCGCTTATGGGCCGGACATCGGCGAAGCCTCCCCCGAGGAGCTCGGCCATGAGGCCCTGAACCCTCGACTCAACCTCGTCGACGAACCTCGTGCCCTGGTAGTAGCGCTTGAAGGGCTTACCCTCAGCATACCGGTGCATCATGTCACTCATGTAGGCGGACTCTGCCAAGGGGCTCATCAGGTTCTCGCTTGCAATGAGGTTTATCGTCTCAAACCTCCTCCAGCGGTTATGCCTACGCGTGAACTCGAGTATCTCCACGAGCTCCCCGGGGAGCCCGGAGAGCATGGACTCCCAGGAACCAGTACTCGCCATGCCCGGACAGCCTTAACCTAGGAGACGCCGGAGCCCCAGTATTTCAACGGTTCCCTCACAGTGGGGCCTCAGCCTCAACCCTCCTAGCAACGACCCCGCGGGAGCGGAGTATCGCTATAGCAGCCTCAACTATATCATAGGTGACGGGCACCCCGACCTCATCCTCGTGTCTCCGGAGCAGCCAGTAGGCCTCAACCTCGTCGCTCCACTCCCCCAAGTGCTTCTCCAAGACCTCAGCAGCCCTAAGCGGGGCGTTCAACAGCTTCTCGTCGTAGTAGTCTCCCTTCCTCACGGTCTTACCCGCCTATTTATACCTGGTAGTACCGGGCTCCTTATCTGTAGTTTCCTCTTCTCTGGCTGGGGAGGTGTAATGGTATTACTAAGGCTATGGGTTAAGACTACGAGGCATGATGGAATAGTTTCAGCTGGGGGAGTGAGACAGTGGCACTTGTCCTACCCCACCACTCGTCCAGCTACGACAACCTCCTGAACACCACCCTCTCCACCCCGGACGGGGAGGATGAGGCGCCCACCAGGATCCTGGATGAGGAGGAGAGTGTGGATGTCGAGATAGAGCTGTACATGTCCCTAGACCCTATGAGCGCTGAGCTGGAGGACGTCGTGGGGATGGTTGTCGAGAAGCTCCAGAAGCTCGGCTACAGTGTGACCGTGACCCCGCAGGTCAGCTACTGGGGGTTCTCCGCCCCGGGTGCCTCCGGTACGCCGATGGTCGTCGTTAACGGCGTCGTCGCCTACGCTGCCAGGATCCCCGGGCCGGAGGAGCTGTTTGCACAGATACTCGCCATACTCGCCGGCCTATACCCGGAGGAGCAGGCATCCTCACCCTTCATGATGGGGCCTCATAGGCCCTCCCCCAGCGCCCTCGCCGCAGCCCCAGTGGGCTAGCCTCACGGCCTCGGCGGCGGATACCCTCTCGTACATGCATGTGCACCTCCTGCCCCCGAGGTACCTGCAGATAGCCTCGGCCGCCTCGACCACCGCGTCGAGGGGTTCTAGGCCGTCTAGGAGCCCTAGGAGTAGTCTTGCTGTGAACCCGTCTCCGAGGCCGGTTGGATCCTCCGCCTTCGGGCCGCACGCCTCAACGTAGTATAGGTTGTTGTTGACTGCTGCAAGGAGGCCCCGGTAGCCCATTGTGAGGACTAGGCTTCTGCCCGTCCTGGCTGCCTCTAGTAGGAGCCTTGCCGAGTGCTCTGCGCCTAGGTCGTCTATTCCCAGCTTGAAGACTATGTTCTCCCTCCTGCCCGCCATCGCTAGCAGCGCCTCCGCCCCGGCAGGGTCGTGGGCTATCCTGCCGTCGGGCAGCCTCCTCCTAGCGTATCCCTGGACGTCGACGACCACGTAGGGGTAGGTCGAGGTTATGGCTGCGACGTGGTGGCTGGAGGCCTCACGGTATACCGGTGCTAGGAGTGCTGCCTCGCCGCTCCCGGTTGAGGGTATCTCGCCGCAGAACGAGTCCATCACAAGCCTCCTCGTGGCCGCTCCGTCAACGTATAGTAGGTGGAAGACGGTGGTCATGCCCCTCGGCGGGGAGGCCAGCTCCGCCCCAGCACCCCCATAGCCCTTGACGACGACCTCCTCGCCGCCATGGCAGCCGTAGACGAGTACTCGGGCCTCTCCCCCCAGCAGCCTCGCCGCGTACAGGCCGGGCCCCCCGGGCCTGGGGCCCCTCCAGCCGCCGTGGGGGGTGCGGATGTAGTCTATCGTGGGGTTCGCGTAGACGTGTATCTCGGGCCTCAAGCCTGCTACTCCTCTTCCTCCTGCTCCTCCGGGTGCCTCACCGGCGCCTTCCTCTTATGCCTCATGTAGCCCTTTACATGGGCTAGTATGTGGCGGAGGAGATCCTCCGGGGTGAAGAAGTATGTGGCCTCGTCGCCGACGCCGCAGAGGGGGCAGGCCATTAGGCCCGTCTGCTTATCCCTCTTCACCCTCAGCCTCACTCCGTGGTACTCTATCACCGTGTCCTCCCATACTGGCTCCCATTGGAGTGCCAGTGGGCGTCACCTCCCCGAGAGCTTCGCCTCGAACTCCTGTATGAGGCCGGTCACCTTCTCTACCCACTGGTCTAGGCTGCTAGGGGACTCCGGGTACTGTAGGTAGAGCTGCCTTATCCTCTTCATGTAGTCCGCCACGGTCTTCAATTGTCTTAGGAGGCTCGGCCTCTTGAGGCCGCGGAGCATTATTAGGGCCTTCTCGACGACGCTGACCTTCAGCTCGCCGCGGCTGCTAACCTCCGTCACGTCCATCTCCGGTATTAGGCGCTTCTCCATGCCGTAGTTGAGCTCGTCGTTGCTGAGCCTCTGGAGGAACCTGCGGAAGATGTCTAGGGCTGCCTGCTTAGCCCCTATGCTCGTCATGTACTCCATGTTTAGGCTCCAGAGGCACTCGGCGCTCCTGCAGCCCCTCTCTAGGGCGGATGTTATCGTCTGGGAGGCTAGGTAGGCGGCGTAGAAGGCGTATCCCATGCCCCCGCCGTGGACGGGGTTGACGTTGTAGGCTGCATCCCCTATGACTATGAGGCCATTGTCGACCATGCTGTTGCAGGGCCTCCTGGTGGGGACCGCTGCTCCGCCCGCCTCGACGACCTTGTACCTGCCCCTCACTATGTCTAGGTCCTTCAGCCTCTTGAAGAACGGTTTTGGTGAGAGCCCCCTACCGCCCTGCACTCCGAGGCCTATGTTGACCCTCTTCGCGCCCTCGGGGAAGAACCACCAGTATCCTCCTGGTGCGAGCTCCTGGTCGAGGTATATCCTTATTATCTCTGGCTCCTCTATCTCCCTGTCCTCGTAGACCCAAACCTCCCTGTAGGCTATGTTAGTGTCGAGTGGGGATAGCTCGTCGTCGACGAGGCTCCCGGGGAACCTCCTTGCCACGGCCCTCACGAAGCCGGTTGCATCGACCACTATCTGGGCCTTAGCTTCAACAACCATGCCGTCGGGCCTCACGACCCGTAGGCCGGTGACCGCCCCCTCCTTCACGATCGGTGCTATGACTGAGTGTTGGAGGTATAGCTCGACGCCCTTCTCGACTGCCTTGCCGAGGAGGTATTGGCCTAGCCTCCTCCTGTCAATGATGTAGCCCTCTCCGCCGACGCGGTACCTCGTCCTCCTATCGGGGGAGTAGATGTAGACCCCCTCGACCCGCTGCCTCACAACCTCTGGTGGCGGCTGCGGCAGCCTGGCGTTCGTGAAGTGGTGTACTGCGACGGCGTCTCCGCAGGGCTTGCCCCATAGATCCTCCCATGGCCTTATCTCGATGACCCCTACCCTCAAGCCGGTGCCGGCGAGGTGGTAGGCTAGCACGGTGCCCGCAGGCCCAGCGCCCGCGATCAGGACGTCGAACTTCGAGCCGTCCTGGAGAAGCTCCGCCATGATGCACTCCTCGGGCAATTCTTGTAAAGGGGGGTTCGGGGACATAACCATATCGGGGATTGCTGTGAGCTTCTGGAGGCGTAGGAGCATATTCGATATATTCGATGAGATGATGCGCGACATCGAGGAGATGTTCTACGACCTTGAGCGCGAGTTCGAGCGCTTCATGACGGAGCGTAGGGGCGGCAAGGTGGAGCCCCTAATCTACGGGTTCAGGATATACATTGGGCCGGACGGCAAGCCCGTCATAGAGGAGTTCGGTAATGTTAAGAGGAAGGGCAGGAGGACTGTCATAAAGGAGGAGGTTGAGCCACTCGTAGACGTCTTCGAGGACGAGGACAAGGTGACAATCGTTGCTGAGCTGCCCGGCGTCGACAAGGACAAGATAGATATCAGGATAACGAAGGACAACAGGCTCATCATTAGGGCTAGGGACGAGAACCGCAAGTACTACAAGGAGATAGAGCTGCCCGCCAAGGTCAAGCCCGAGACGGCTAAGGCGAAGTACAAGAACGGCGTGCTGGAGATAGTCATCGAGAAGGAGAAGCCCAAGAAAGAGGAGGAAGAGGGCATAAAGGTCAAGGTCGAGTAAGCACTACCACTCTATGACGGCTGAGCCTCCGAGAGGATCATCTATCACAAGCTTGAACTTTTTGCGGCCCTCGAGGGCCTCCTCCAACTCCCTCCTCTTCTCCCTGCATGTATCCTCGTCGGCCTCGCCGCTCCTGCATAGGAAGTCTAGTACGTCGAGAAACCTCCTCAGCACCCCCTCCACGGTCGTTATGAAGCCCTGCGCTGCCGGGCCCGGCTTCATCTCGAGGCCCAGCTCGGGTATCCTTAGGGTTGCCGAGGATGCCTTCACTACCAGCTTGTTTAGGTCTTCGGGTTTCTCGACGCTGAACTCGACGTGTCTCTTCCCTTTGCCGTCGAGGAGCATTACGTCGCTCACCCTGTAGCCGCACCGGCTGCACCTCCCGCTTGTCAGTAGTACTCTGCCCACGTGCGGCATGTCGTAGACGTGGTGTGTGATCTTCATTGGTGCCTGGCAGGCGGGGCAGGGTATTTCCTCCTCCCCGACGAGCGTGGGGCCGACCCGGCTCTCCTTCTTCTCGTCCTCGGGGTTCATGGCCGGTACTACCGTATATCGGATTGATGGTGGCTGGTTAAATTCTCTCGGGCTGGGCTGTGGGGTGTTTATATGTGGATGTTAATCCGGGCTGGGGGCATTCTTCAAGCCCCGCCACCTATACTAGACTCTAAATAGCAGTTCCTCTAAACAGAAGTACCTGCATGACGGGGGCAAGCGTCCCTTGCGGCGCTGGAGTCGCCGATCAGACGATAATAGTATTGAAGTTATACAGCCCGAGGTCAAGAAGGTGGTTAGTGTCAAGCTTGACGTGGAGCTGATAGAGCAGCTTGATAGGTGCTGGCGCAGGCACGGCTACCGCTCGCGCAGCGAGTTCATCCGCGAGGCCATACTCTTCTACATGCAGTACAAGGATGCTGAGGAGGCCGCTAAGAAGAAGGAGAGCCGCATCGAGAGCGATGAAGCCCTTAAAGACCTGGAGGAGCTCCTGCAGGGGCTAGTGATATAGTGGAGGCCCCCAGGCTCATCCGTGTTTCATTAGCCACTCTCCAATGCCTGGAGGAGGGGGTGTGCCGCAGCCCCACCGCCTACCTCCTACTATACAGCCCCGATGGCTGCATGGCGTGGTGCAGGTACTGTACACAGTCTAGGTCGAGTAGGTGTTCGAGGAGGCTCTTGTCGAGGGTTACATGGCCTCTCGTCGAGCTCGAGCACGTGCTGGCGGGGCTCTGGAGGTTTAGGCACGTATGCCTCCAGTGCGTGTTGAAGCCGGGCTTCGCCTATGAGGCGCTGGGTGTTGTGAGGGCTGTGAGGAGGAGCGGCTTCGGGGGCACAGTATCCGTCGCGATCAACCCCGTCGGGCGCGGTATTGTTGAGAGGCTTGCCGACCACGTCGACTATATAGGGGTAGGCCTTGACGCCTGCTCCCCCCGCGTGTTCTCTGAGATGTTGAAGCCTTATACGTGGAGTGTTTACCTCGACTTCGCCAAGACTTGTTCGAGGGTTCTCGGGGAGGGGATGGTGTCCGTCCACCTCATAGTAGGCCTCGGCGAGACGCCGAGGGAGTACCTGCAGGTCCTCGAGTGGATCTACTCCTCTGGGTGCAGGGCAGCGCTCTTCGCCTACACCCCCCTCCCCTGCCTCTCATACCGGGGCGGGAGGCCGGGCCTCCGCTACTACCGCTGGTGCCAGCTGGCCAGGAGGCTCGCAGAGGAGGGCCTCGACCCTGCACAGTACCTCGACCCGGACTCGCTGTGCATTAGGAGGGAGCCACCGGAGAGGGTCTACCCCGTCGCATTCCTCACGAGCGGCTGCCCGCACTGTACCAGACCCTACTACAACGAGTCTCCAAGGGATACGAGGCCATACAACTATCCATCGGTCGAGCCGCTGGCCGACTGGAGGAGCGAGGTGGAGGTGCTTAGGGGGTGCTGAGACCCATCCTATTCACGCCCGGCAGCTCCTACCCCGCCATCAGCGTGACGGGGCGCTGGTGCGGCCTGATGTGCAGCTACTGCAGGGCGAGGTACCTCAGGGGGATGCTTGACGTCGAGGTGCTGCGCCGGCCAGGCATGCATGGGGAGTGGGTCGGCGTGCTTGTGAGCGGGGGCTTCGACCGCTACGGGAGGCTCCCCGTCCCGGGATGGCTGCCGGGCGTGCTTAGGGAGTTGAGGAGGAGGGGGCTCATAGTATCAGTGCATTGCCTGAACCCGGAGGGTGGCTGTGAGCGGCTGATCCTGGAGGATGCGGTGGACTACGTGGATCTCGAGGTCCCGGTGTCGCGGAGGCATGTAGAGTTGATGGGGCTTGGGGAGGGGCTGCCGGATGCGATGGAGTGGCTGGAGCGTATGCGTGTCGAGTACGCCCCCCACCTGCTCATAGGCTTGCCTGGCGTGGATGAGTCGGAGGAGCTGACCGCCGTGGATAGGCTCACCTCATACGTGTTCGACGTAGCCGTGTTCATAGTCTTCATACCCACGAAGGGGACCCCGCTATGGTGTGCCAGTGCACCGGGGCCCGGGAGGGTACTGAGGGTTCTGCGCTACGCCTCTGATAGGCTGGGGGCGGAGATCGCCCTCGGCTGCATGAGGCCCTACGCGTTGAAAAGGATGCTTGACCCCTTCCTCGCCGCAGTAGGGGGCCTCGTTGATAGGCTTGCTACCCCCTATAGGGGTTTGGCACGTGTATCTTCAGCTTACCGCGTTCTCCAGGCATGTTGCTCGATACCCTCTCGGTTCTTGACAAGTGTTCCTCGATCTCGGCTAGGGCCGCGTAGAGCTCCCTCCTCATAGCCTCGGTGCATGCCTCGACATCCCTCCTCAGCCTCTCCAAGACCTCCTTCTTGTCGCTTATGTAGTACTTCGACCTCGGCCTGCCCACCGACTGTTTCTTGGCTCTCCGCCTGCTCGCAAAACCTAGCTCCACCAGCTTGTTGAGTGAGCGGTTGACGGTCGCCTTGCTGAGGCTCATCTCTGCGGCGAGGGTGTCGACGTCGTACTCGTTGCCCTTTAGGAGGCGTAGGAGTATCTGTATGTCTGTCTCGGAGAAGTCGTAGCAGAACCTCAACACGTCGCTTAGGGTTATCTCTCTACCGGAGGGCGCCCTGGATCGCCTACGCATGAGCATCGTTTCCCTCCAAAGCTAGCCTGGTCTACTCCAGTTACAAGTATCTTCCTTTATTTTATTTATGTGTTTCGTAGTTAAGCAATCTGCTACGCCTAGGATAAGCCCCGTGGATCTAAATAAAATCACTATTCACGTCGCTGTAGAAACAATACCTATAATGCCTTCCCTTATCATTGCCACAGCGATTGCCGTCAGTATGAGCGACATTATCTTGGCCAGCGCGACTCCACCACTCCTCCCGAGAACCCTCAGCATCACGTCGCTGTGTACTAGCAGTGCTAGCGTGACGAGTATGTTGACTGCTATAGCTATCATTGTCGGTATGAGGCCATACACGGACTTTATGTAGAGCGTTGTGGCTATGGCTGCCGGGCCTGCGAGGAGCGGTGTCGCTAGGGGGACTATGGCGAGTGACTCCTCGTCCTCGGCCCTTATGGCGCCTGCCTCAGTGAACCCCATTATTCCCGCTATGCCGTAGATTAGGAGGATTATCCCGCCGGCCACCTTGAAGTCGTTTACCGTTATGCCGAAGTACTCGAAGATGAAGTCTCCGAGGAGGGCGAAGGCTACCAGTATGACTGCGGCAACCTGTATACTCCTTAGGATTATCCTTCTCCTCCTCTTCGGGTTTATCGAGATGGTCGCGGCGTAGAAGATGGGTGCGTTGCCTATCGGGTCTATCGCTATGAGGAGCATTATTATTGCCTTAGCCAGCCCCCCTAGCATGGCCTGCCAGCCTCTCCAGGGCCTCTGACGCCTTTAGGGCTAGGCTCCGTGTACACTTCTCCATGCATTCCTCGATGCAGCGTTCCTCGTCCTCCGCCTCCCTGCATTCATGGTATCTACAGTTGGCCCTGCAGGCCCTCTCCGAGGGGACTACGACGTATATCCCGCGGCCAGCCATGAGTATCTCGAGCACGTTGACTACTCCCGCCCGGTTCAACACCCTCGTGACGTCTCGTGGGTCGTCTACCCCTCTCTGGAACACGAAGAACCCCAGCGTCCTCAACGCCTCGGCTATCCTGGCTGCTAGTTCTGCGTCCCCGTTATCCTTTAAACTCCTCAACGTGTCTCCCCCCTCCAGGTGTCTGTTGGTGGCTAGGAGGCTGCCCTCAATATATCTCGAGGGACTCGCCGCCACCGGGCATGTAGTTGATGCTCGCCTAGAGGAGTGTGAGGTTCCTGGGAGGGTGAAGATAGTCTGTAGGCTTAGGGATGGTGGTCTGGTTGAGTCGCAGTGTATTGATGAGAGGGGTGCGCGTAGGCTGCTCTTCTCCATCAAGGAGTATATCAGGTTGTCGAGGGTGATTGTTAGGGGGCAAGGGGCTTGATGTAGCCCGGCTCCCTCCTATCGCCTACTAGCAGGGCTGGCTCGCCGTCGACCACTACGTGGAGCCCCCTCACCTCGAACACTCCCCCCTCGAAGAGTGCCGGCTTGTATAGCCCGTCAAGAACTATTATGGCGTTGTAGCCGTCGCAGCCCTCGTACTCCTCCACGATGGACGGGTATGAAGCGACGCTCCTCTGCATCGGCTCCACCCTCGCGATACACCTCCCCCGGCCCCCCGTGTATGTTATCGTCCTTCTCCACGGCTCCCCGGGCACCTGTATCGAGATGGAGGCTGTGTATCCCTCGTAGTGCATCCTGGCCCACGGCCTGTATAGCCTCTCCACGAGGCTCGCGGGGAGCCCCCTGCTCCGTGCCTCCCTCTCAGCCCATGCGGCTACCTCGCTTCCCTGTAGGGGTGTTCCGGGCGGGTCTTCTAGCAGTAGACTTGTAGCCGCGGTGTAGCTGTGAATGACGATGTCTATGTCTGAGGCTGCGTGCTGGGCCTCTAGTAGGAGTGAGCCGGTTATCCCTGCGCCGCGGCATCCCCGTGTTATGCTGCATGCGAGGCTGGCTGCTGCTTCAGCTAGCCTGCACCATGGCCTCCTGGCCGCCTCGAGGAGGGCTTCCTCGGAGGAGTAGTGTATCAGTGTCTTGCCGGAGACCGTCGGCACGTCTACGTCGAAGAAGGGGTCGTGTACCAGCCTGGCCGCGGATGAGGCTACTTCGCGCGGGGCGTAGGTGTCTATGAGTCTCCGCAGCCTCCCGCCCCAGGGGGTTATCCAGGGTGTCTCGGCTGACTCATCTACGATGTACTTGAGCGGGGCTATTGGCGCGCCGATCCCCGTGTATGCTATGTGGAGGTGTATGGTGTTGTTCTCGGCGTCTAGGATTAGGTCGCCGGGCCTGAGGATTAGCCTGTGGCTGAGTATGTCTAGGAGTGTTGTGGGCCTCGCCCATGGGGGATAAAAACCGCCGGTTACTCCTCCTCCCCCAGTAGGTACTCCTCCTCTAGTCTTGCGAGGCGCTGGAGCATTACCTTCCTCTCTATGCTTGCTACGAGCCTCCTCGTCCTTATGACTGCGTCTGGGTTGACGCTTATGCTGTCTATGCCTAGCCTCACCAGGAACTCTACTATCTCCGGGTAGTAGCTTGGCGCCTGCCCGCATATGGATACCGTCCTGCCGTACCTGTGCGCTCCCTTGATAATCATCTCTATCGCCTTGAGGACTGCTGGGTCGCGCTCGTCGAAGTAGCCCGCCTCTGCTAGTAGCTGTGAGTCGCGGTCGACTCCTAGGACTAGCTGGGTTAGGTCGTTGCTTCCTATGCTGAAGCCGTCTACGAGCTTCGCGAACTCGTCTATTAGTAGTGCTACGCTGGGCACCTCAGCCATTATCCATACCTTGAAGTCTCTGCTCCTCTTCAGTCCCTCCTCCTCCATTATCTTTAGAACTCTCTCAACCTCCCAGGTTGTCCTCACGAATGGTATCATTACCCATACGTTCTTGAGGCCCATCTCCTCCCTAACCTTCCTTATCGCCTGCACCTCTAGGCGGAAGCCGCGCTCGTATGCTGGGTGTATGTATCTTGATGCTCCGCGCCAGCCTATCATCGGGTTCCTCTCCTCGGGCTCGTACTTCTCTCCTCCCTTCAGCCTCCTGTACTCGTTGGACTTGAAGTCGCTGAACCTCACCACGACGGGCCTCGGGTATATGGCTGAGGCTACCTTCGCTATGCCCTCGGCGAGCTTGTCGACGAAGAGCTGTGGCTTACCGGTGTCTATGAGGTATAGTGGGTGGTATCCTATCCACTCGCCTATGATGAACTCTATCCTCATTAGGCCTATGCCGTCGAATGGTAGGTCTAGGTACTTCTCTATGGCCTCCGGCTCTCCTAGGTTCATGTATATCTTTGTAGCCGTCACCGGGTAGAGGTCCTTGAGTATCTCCTTTATCCTCGGCAGGACAACCGCCTTCTCTGCCGCCTCCTCCTTCTTCTTGCCTATCTCGACCCTGCCCTCGTAGACTACTCCGCGGGTCGCGTCCACGGTCACGACCATGCCGGTCTTTATCACCTTGGTCGCGTTGCCGGTGCCGACGATACATGGTATTCCGAGCTCCCTTGAGACTATTGCTGCGTGGCTGGTTATGCCTCCCTCGTCGGTGACTATTGCCGCCGCCTTCTTCATCAATGGTACCCAGTCTGGGTCGGTCATCTTGGTTACGAGTATCTCTCCCTTCTTGAAGCGCATTGCCTCCTCGCTGTGGGGGTCGAGGATCACCTTTGCTACTCCGACCGCTATGCCTGGGCTCGCTGGCAGGCCGCGGACGAGCACCTTCGCCTTCTCTATGCTTACCGGCTTCTCCTCGGCCTTGGCCCTGGCCTTCCTCGCGCTCCAGACGGTCTCGTATCTAGCCTGCACGATGAACACGTTGTCGGGGAACTTTAGATCCTTGTCTATGGCCCACTCGATGTCCATTGCATGGTTGTAGTGCTTCTCTATCTTGATCCCGTACTCTGCGAGCTTCAGCACCTCCTCGTCTGTCAGGCTTGGCGCCTTGGCCTTCTCTGGTGGTAGCTCTATCACCTTGTTCTTCTTCTCCTTGGGGTCGTAGACGACTGCTATCTTCTTGTAGTTTATCTTCTTGTCGATTATCTTCAGTGTCTTCTTATCAACTATGAACTCGTCGGGTGTAACCATGCCTCCGACGACAGCCTCTCCAAGCCCCCAGGAGGACTCGATGACTATTACGTTGGGGTCTCCGGTTGCGGGGTGTAGGGTGAACATTACTCCCGCTGACTTCGCGTTGACCATCTTCTGTACCACTACGGCCATCAAGGCCTTCTCGTGGCTTATCCCGTGCTGTACGCGGTAGAAGATTGCCCTTGGGGTGAAGAGGCTTGACCAGCACTTCTTAACCTTCTCTACTACCTCGTCCTCGCCGCTCACGTTGAGGTATGTCTCCTGCTGGCCTGCGAAGCTCGCCTCGGGCATGTCTTCTGCGGTTGCGCTGCTCCTAACGGCTACGAGTGGGTCCTTGATGCCTAGCTTCTCGGATAGCTGGCGGTAGTACTTCCTTATCTCCTCCTCTATGTACTCCGGCATCTTCTGTGTCTCAATCATCCTCCTTATCTCCTTGCTGGTCTTCTCGAGCTCCTCCGTGTTGTTTACATCGAGCTTGTCGAGCATCTCCTTGATCTTCTTCCATATGCCGGTCTCCTCGAGGAACTTCTTGTAGGCGATGCTTGTGACTATGAAGCCTGGTGGGACTGGGACGCCCGCGGCCGTCATCTCGCCGAGGTTCGCGCCCTTGCCTCCGACGAGAAGTGTGTCCTTTGCGCGTACCTCGTCGATCCATACAACTAGTTTCTCGTTACCGGGCATTCCTCTCTCCGTATTAGAGAAGAAGGCTGGGGGTATGAGTAGAATTAAAGGTATCCCTGCCTCCTGCTAATACATCCCTTTTATCGCCGAAACCCTCCAGGCTACTCCTTACCCTTCTCCTCTTCCTCAAACCTCACTATAGGTGTCACAATCCTGTACTCCCTGCCATACTCATCACCCACTATCACGACGACGCGGTCGACGTTCTCATGCGGCCCGAAATAAATCCTGAGCCTATCACCCGGGGGGATGACTGCGTCAACGTTTATCCTCTCACGTATATGCCTCTTCGCGGACTTCGTGGGCTCTATGCTTCCAGGCTCGTAGACCAGGGTTGTGATTGTATGCTCCACCTCCAGGGCCTTGACGTGGAGGTGGCATGGCGTATTATTGTTGACCTGTATGTATCCCTCGACGAGGCTTACGGTGACTGCACCCGGCTTGGAGATACACTTCTCAACGGACACGGGGAAGCCCGGTTACAGGGTGTATCGTGGGAGAGTAATAGTGGGTTTCCTCAGCCTCGGTGGAGGCTCCTCACGGCCCCCTAGGCTATCCTGGGGGCTCGGGGACGTGCAAACTACATCACTGGCCCTCCTACCTGCTGGCTGTATTGGCGGGTGAGGAGAAACCCCGTCTCTTGACCCCGGGGTTGCGGGGGGTGATGTATGCACCGGTTGCCGACGCCGCTACACGGCCTCTGTTGATGCTATTGTCTCCGCTACTTCTCTCGCCTCTCTCCGGTAGTATATGGTGAGCCTCTGTCTCAGCGTCGTGGCTGTGGCTGCTTCTTCCGGGGTATTGTCTGTTGCTGGTAGTAGTGCTGCGTCTAGGTAGCCGTTTGCAAGGAGCCATGCCGCCGCCCTCGTGGTGCTGCATGGTATGTAGTGTTTCGCGTGTATGAGGCTGGACTGTATCCTCGCGAGCGTCGATGTCGGGGGGTATGCTGGTAGTGTTGCCGGGTTCCGGCTTCTCGTTACCAGTTTCAGCGTTCTTGTTGTCTCGATGACCTCGTAGCCTGGTGGCGGCTCAACCTCGTCCTCGGAGTCGATGACTGCTATGCTGCATGCCCTCCTTTGTAGCGCCTCTATAGCCAGCTGGCTCCCTGCCTCCAGTATCTTTACCCGGGCACCGCTCGACGCTATGGCGTTGAGCGTCTTTCTCCCCAGTAGCTCTGCTACTATCACCCTCGTGTTCCTCCAGTATGGGTTTAGTAGCGCCGCGGTGACTATGGCTCCGGGTTCTAGGCCTCCGTGGAGGCCTGCTGGTATTGTTATCTCGGCGTCGCCTCGTGAGAAGCATGTTATCATGTAGCTCTCGCAGGGTAGCGGGATTGCTGGGGCTGCTGTGCCCTCGCCTGGCTCGAGGAGGAGAACGGGCCTCGTCGTGTGTCTTCCGCGTGCGGGGAATGCTGGGGCCAGTAGCTCTGCCTTAACCGTGCCTGCCGCCTGCCTTGGGGGCGCCATTGCGGCCTCTGCCAGTATCTTTAGGACTACCTTCTCGGTTACGTTTAGTGCTGATGCTGGGTTGCCTGGGAGCCCTATTACGGGTTTGCCTGCCACTATTGCGAGTATTGTTGGCTTGCCCGGCTTCAGCTTGAGGCCGTGTGCTATGATGATGCCTTCGTCTGCAACCACCCTGTACACTATGTCCTCGGTTCCGGCGGAGGTTCCTCCTATGAAGAGCACCATGTCGGATGTCTCCAGCGCCTCTCGTAGAGCCTGCCTCAACGCCTCCTCGTCGTCCGGCACGATGCCTGCCCTCTCTATGTCTACGCAGCAGCTCTGCAGCATCGCCTCCACTGCCCTAGAGGATGACTCGTACACCTTGCCTGGGGGTGGTGTCTCCGGCTTCCCCGTTGGCTCGAGCAGCTCCACCCCCGTCGGTATGATTGTTATCTTCGGCCTGTAGATCCTTGCCTTGGTGATTCCCTGCGCCGAGAGTGCCGCTGCCAGTGCGGGGGTGACGGGTGTGCCTCTCGGGGCTATGATGTCTCCTGGGGATGCATCGCTGCAGGGCCATGCGACGTTGTCGCCGAAGCCTGCCTCCTCGTAGACTAGTATCCAGCCGTCCCTCTCCTCCGCGTGCTCCACCGGCACGACGGCCGTGGCGTTTGGCGGTATGCCCGCCCCCGTGTCGACCTCGACTGCCTCTCCCGGGCCGATTGGCCTTGACCAGTACTCGCCTATCCTGGCCCTGCCCACTAGCCTTAGTCTCCTCGGCGACGAGTAGTCGGCGCCGAGCGTGTCCTCGTAGCGGACCGCGTAGCCGTCCATTATGCTTCTCGGGAAGTGTGGCACCGGTACGGCTGCCTGGATGGTCTCGGCTAGTATGCAGCCCGCCGCCCTGCCTACCTCGCTCAGTATTGTTGATGGCTTGTAGCCTGCTCCGAGTAGCTCCTTTATCATCTTGGTTATCGCGGTCTCCGGCTCCATTAGGGAGTGGAGTATTCTCCTCATCCCAGCTGGTCACCTCACTGCGTGGATAAGGTGGGCCTCCACCACGTCCCCCGGCTTCTTTGAAACCTCGTCCTCCCCGACGACTATGAGGGCGTCTGCTGTTGCTAGTAGGCTGGCCTTACCGGCCCCCCTCCTCTGGATTGGGTCGAGGGAGCCGCCGCGCAGCGTGGCGTAGTATAGCTCTGTGATGCCCGGCGTTGACGCTATGGGTTTCAGTGTGGGTAGTCTAACTACTGGTGAGGGTGGCCATGCCGCGCCATAGGCGGTCATTATCAGCGGCTCTATGAGCATGTATAGCTGGCTCCAGGCTGAGAGGGGGAGCCCGCTCAGCGCTGCGACGACCCTATCCCTGGAGACCGCTATTGCCGCCGCCCTGCCAGGCCTCATGCGGAAGCCGTGCCAGAACCTCCAGCCCCTCTCCTCAGCGAGCCTCCGTAGGCTCGTGGCGGCGACGTCGCCCTTGCCGGGCCCCGTGCCCCCGCATGAGAGTACCAGGTGGTTTGTGGCTGTGAGCTCCTCGTACTCCTGGTATACTCTTGCGGGGTTGTCTGGTAGCCTCTTCACGGTGGTTACTTCCACGCCTATGCGCCTAAGCCTTGCAGCCACTAGCCTGCATGTAGAGTTGTACACCATGCCTGGCCTCCACTCCTCCCCGGGCTCTAGTAGCTCGTCGCCTATGCATAGTACTGCTGCCTTCAGTTCCTCCCATACAGTGGCCTCGGCTATTCCCTGCGACGCGAGGAGCGCTACATGAGCCTCGTTTATCCTCGTACCCTCGGATAGGAGCTCGCTGCCAGCCCTTACATCCTCTCCCCGCCTCGCGACGGCGTAGCCGGGCTTCGGGGCCCTGTAGACCAGGAGGCTTCCATTAACCTCCCTGCACCACTCGAGGGGCACGACGGTGTCCGCTCCCTCCGGGATGCAGTCCTTCATCTCGACGGGCACCGCTGTGCCGGGTGATACGCTGTCGCCGGGTCTTAGGAGGCGGAGTTTCACGGGGGTTGAGGGGGAGGCGTACATCACGTCCTGGTAGCGGACTGCGTAGCCGTCTAGGACGGGCTTGTCGCATGGGGGGACGTCCAGCACCGCCTTGATGCTTGAGGCGAGGTAGCGGCCGACGGCGTCCACTAGGTCTACGTCTTCTCTCCCTAGGCGGGGCCGGTAGAGGCTGGACGCCTCGGCTAGGTAGTCCTTGATGCCCGTGAGCTCGTGGCCTAGGTAGCTCAAGGCCTCCCTCCTTCCCTGAACCCGGGTGTGGTGGAGCGCCGGGGGAGGGTTAGCAGAGTAACTCCTCTTCACGGCCCTGCCTGGGGCTCTGCTAAAACCGGGCTCGTCACTCCCTCCGTCCCGGCGTCCCGTGGTCTTGTTGTGTTCTGGTAGCCTGATATTACGGTTAGATATAACCCTCCTCTCTACGTTTGTTCTATGCGAGGGGAGGTAGGCTAGTGGAGTGTGGATTGCTGAAAACCGTGAAGAGGTTTTACGAGCTCCTGCATGAGCCATTCGTGGGTAGGGAGGATGAGGCTAGGGCTATAGTGCTTGGCATACTTGCTAGGGAGCACGTCGTCTTGATAGGCGAGCCCGGAACGGCGAAGTCGGCTCTTGCTAGGAGGGCCGCCGAGCTCATAAAGGCCAGGTTCTTCAAGTACTTGCTGACCAAGTATACGGAGCCCGCCGAGCTCTTCGGCCCCCTGGACCTCAAGGCCTTGAGGGAGGGGAAGTATATCCGTATAACGAGGGGTAAGCTCCCCGAGGCCGAGATAGTCTTCCTCGACGAGGTCTTCAACGCGAACAGCGCCATACTGAACGCCCTGCTCAGCATAATGCAGGAGAGGGTCTGGTACGACGGCTACTCGGAGATAAGGGTGCCGCTATGGACGCTGATAGGTGCTAGTAACAGGGTTCCGGACGAGCCGGAGCTCGACGCCGTCTATGACAGGTTCCTGGTGAGGCAGTATACGCGGCCCCTCCCGGAGAACAAGTGGGCCGACCTGCTTGAGGCCGGGTGGCGTATAGAGGCCGGGCTCGTCAAGACACCGGAGCCCGTGCTGGACATGGATAGCATTAGGAAGGTGCATGAGCTCATATACCAGGTTGATATATCGCCGATAAAGCATAAGCTCCTCAAGCTCTACGCGGTCTTCGAGGAGAGGGGCATACATCTAACCGATCGTAGGAAGGCGAAGGCGTTGAAGATTATAGCTGCCAACGCCCTCCTTGAGGGGAGGATGACCGCCACCGAGGAGGATCTCGTTGTCTTGAAGTATGTTGCGCCGAGGGATATTGAGGACTTCGACAGGATAACCGTGATACTCTCGGAGGAGCTGAAGATGCCGGAGAAGTATATGAAGGAGCTGACCGACATAAGGGTTAACGTGAGGGAGGCCGCGAGGCTTGCCTCTCTCCTCCGCAGCTACGACCCCAGGCTGGTGGATCTATTCCGTAGCCTAAAGATAGCTAAGAGCAGGGTTAAGTCGATACTCAATGAGGTCGATGATAAGAATGTTAGGGAGCTGGCTAACCAGGTTATAAAGGAGATTGATGACGTTCTCGAGAAGATATCATACAAGCTGGGGATA
Source organism: Thermoproteota archaeon (assembly GCA_013153145.1). Classification (GTDB taxonomy): domain Archaea; phylum Thermoproteota; class Thermoprotei_A; order Sulfolobales; family Pyrodictiaceae; genus JAADEY01. The sequence goes on from JAADEY010000012.1 coordinate 23,994, forward strand.
TAGCCTTGCCCGACTTCATTAAAGGGGTGAGGCTCGAGGAGCCACCGGTAAGGTACCGCGGCGAGCGGATCCTATCCCTACTCGAGAAGCTGCATGAGGGTGGATCCTCAAACATAAAGGACGTCGACTTCATGGACGAGTACCTCGCAGCAGCGGTCTACTACCTCTTCTTCCTGCCGGCACCGATACTCGCTGAGGCGGAGCACAAGGATCCGCGCAGGGCTAAGCAGTACGCCCTCCTCCGCCTACTAGCAAGCAGCCCCAAGCTGAGCATGGTGCGCAGGAAGACCATAGCAGACTCGACGACAAGCACCGTGGCCTCGGCCGTCTTCCTGGAGCACCTGCTCCGCGAGTTATCGAAGAACAGTGAGTCTACGCGTAGCAGCGGTGGATCCAGGGAGGAGGGGGTGAGGCACTCCAATAGGCCTAGCATGTCGAACTACATGCTGCAGCAGGCTGTGGAGAAGGCTCTTGAGGCTACACACGACATCGCGAGGCAGGCGAGGGAGATCAAGAACCTCACGGCAAGGTTCACCGCCGGCACGGGTTCTATACTCTCGCTGGAGGATAGCGTCGCGGAGGTGTTGAAGCTTGCTAAGAACACTGATGTGAAGATAATACTGGAGGCGTTGAGGTCGATACAGGATATAGACGCGTATATCAAGAGGAGGCTCGTTAGGAGCCCACGCGGCGAGCTCGACGGCTACGAGCTCGGCAGCGACGTCGAGAGAATAGTGCCGTCGGAGCTCGCGCTCCCATATGAGGCCTTCTCCGTGAAGCTTGCTGAGAGCAGCCTCCTGCTTTACCGGAAAGTGCTGCCAGAGACACGCGGCCCCTTCCACATACTACTGGATAAGAGCGGGAGTATGATGGGGCTCAAGATCATATGGGCTAAGGCTGTCGCCATAGCGCTTGCGCAGAGGGCTGCGAGGGAGAGGAGGCCGTTCATGATAAGGTTCTTTGACAGCATACCATATCCCTTGATGAAGATAGGTAAGCGTGTCCGGGGCAGGGATGTCGTGAAGATGCTCGAGTATCTTGCGAGGATAAGGGCTAACGGCGGCACCGATATAACGAGGGCTATACTGACCGCAACGGAGGACATCGCCTCAATGAAGAGCTTCAGCCAGAGTGACATAGTGTTGATAACTGATGGCGAGGACAAGATAGCTATCGACGCGGTTAGGAGGAGCCTTGCCAGGGTGAAGGCGAGGCTCCACACGGTGATGGTTCACGGCAATAACTTCGACTTGAAGTCCATCTCCACCACATACATGACTGTTACGAGGCTTGATAAGGAGAGTGCATTAAAAGTTATTGTGCATGTTTAGCCCTCCACCTAACATACCATTCCAGCGCGTGGAGGGCCTCCGCCGCCTCGTATGGAGACTCATAGACCGGTATGCCCTCCGCGGCGAACTGGTAGAATATCTCGTGCTTGCCTACGTAGACGAGTAGGAGGGGTTTACCCCTCTCCCTCGCATGCCTCAGTATATCCTCCATGCCTTTTGCCAGCTCCTCGCCCTTCATGTTTGGAAGCTCGGCGAACATCGCCAGCACCGCGGATGCGTCGGGGGCGTCTACGGCCGCGTGGAGTACTTCGAGGTACGTGTCGGTTGTTATGGAGGCAGTCGTGTCTATCGGGTTCAGTGTGCTCGCGAACCAGGGCAGCATCGACCTTATCTTTGACCTCGTCTCGGGGCTTAGCTTTGCGAGCGTCACACCAAGCTCCTCCATGGCGTCGACGGCGAGTACCCCCAGGCCGCCGCCGTTCGTGACTATCATCACTCCGCGCCATGGCTGGGGAGGTATGGGCTGCAGCGAGAATAGTAGTGAGGCGTCTAGGAGGCCGGAGAGGCTCCTAACCATGAATACCCCCGCCTTCCTGAAGGCCGCCTGGTAGATGCTGACGTCGCCCGCCATGGAGCCCGTGTGCGAGGCCACTGCCTTGGAGCCGCGCTTGGACCTCCCCGCCTTGATCGCGACTATAGGCTTCTTCTTCGCCGCGTGGCGGGCGGCCTCTATGAAGGCCCTGCCGCGCAGCGGTCTTAGGCCCTCAACGTAGAGTGCTATGACTCTCGTATGCTCGTCTTCCCCGAGAACCCATATAGCGTCGGCGAAGTCTATGTCTGACATGTTGCCGAGGCTGAGCATGGCCGAGAAGCCTAGGCCCTTGACGCCCATGAAGCGGTATAGCAGTGCTAGGCCGAGTGCACCGCTCTGCGTTATGACTGCGACGCTGCCGCGCGGCACCTCGGGTGGTCCGAAGGTCGCGTTGAGGCCTATTGGGGTGTATATTACTCCAAAGACGTTTGGCCCGACTATCCTCATACCGCAGCTCTTAGCCGTCTCGACTACCCTCCTCTCCAGCTCGTGGTTTCCGACCTCGCTGAAGCCGGAGCTTATGATGACCGATACCTTCACGCCCTTCTTGCAGGCGTCGCAGACCACGTCGGGGACCTTCGGCGCGGGTATCGCGATGACCGCCATGTCGACGCTGTCCGGTATCGCCGTCAGCCTCGGGTAGCATTTGAGGCCGAGGATCTGCTTTGCAAGGGGGTTGACGGGGTATATCTTCCCCTTGTAGCTTGCAACTAGGTTCCTCAAGATGCTGTGGCCGACCTTGCCGGGGTGGCGGGATGCACCGACTACAGCGACGCTTGAGGGTCTGAACAGCTCCCATAGTACTGTGTGTTGTCGGCTCATACTTCTCTCCTCAGGGTATTTGGACATGATACGCCTTAACAATATTATCCACGTTGAGACGGTACAGTAGCTCCTCCCCAACAACACCCTTCTCCAGGAGCTTCTTCTCCGCCTCCACGACCTGCCATGGGCAGGAGGATACGCAGGGCCTCTTAGGGTCATCTATGAAGTCCGACTCTATCATTACCCCCTCCCCGGTGATGCCGGGGAGTACGGCCTCGAGCAGCCTCTCCTTCCCCGGCAGCGTCGCCCAGTACCCCCTAAGCGTGGCCTCGGCTGCAACCCTCCTGCTCGCATGGTGGAACACCAGCTGGGATGGCTTGACGCCCGTTATCCTCGCGAGCTTGTCGATTGTTAGTACTGTCGCCTCCCCCGCGTTCTCTAGGTGTAGGTGGATTAGCAGGTCGTTGTCCCTCGCCTCCTCGAAAGCCCTGAGCATGACGTACTCCGCGACGGCTACACGCTCCGGCATCGTCTTGTAGTGGGGTCTGCCGACCTCCCCTATCCCGTCGAGCAGTCCCTCCCTACACTTCTTAGCGATGTAGTCGATTACCTTGTCGGCGAGCCTCGCCACCTCCCCGGGCTGCATCCCCTGGGAGACGAGGCTGTCTACTTCAGCCGGGTGGAAGCCCGCCAGGCATGATACCGTGAGTCCCTCCTCCCTCGCCTCCCTGCACTCCCTTATAGTGATGTCAACGGCCTTCAAGTGGTCCTCTAGGCTCCCGCCGAGCCCGTAGTGCCAGGGCGGCAGCGAGACTATAGCCATGAACCATCCTCCGACGCTGCGGAACTTCCTTGCAATTCTCCTGGCGCCCATGCCGGTTACGGGGTTGCTGTGGGCATGCGCGTCGGCGTAGAGAAGCCTTGGCATATGGGGTCAGCCCTCACACGGTTCTTCAGCCAGGCCCCCAGTGCTGGGGGCTGCTGTCTGGCCCGAGATCGCTCATCACGCCCAAGGCTTTCTCCTGGGCCGCGGTTCCCATTTATAGTTCTCCGGGTACATGGCCCCGAGTTTACTGGTGAAGCGGGGCTGCCGGTATCGTCTAGGCTTGTTGCACTGGCCGTCATCGCTGTCTTCCTCATAGGCGTTGCCTCGGGCGCGATGGCTAGGGGTGGAGGAGTGCAGGCTACTAGGTATACTGCGCTTACGGAGGTCTTCCAGGCGGCGATAGATACTGCCGCCGTCGTCGTCATAGTATGGGCTGGATCCATCATACTGCTGCCGGGCGTCCTAGGGCTCTACATGGCGTCGGCGAGCATAGGCGTTGAGCTTGCAAGGCCGAGCCTACAGCTCCTACCATACTATGTAGCGTCGGGCTGGCCCCAGGTCGCCGCCCTGCTGCTTGCAGGGTATAGTGGCCTAAGGATGGCTGCAGACCTCCTATCCGGGGGCAGGCTCGACCTCCGGCCTAGGATTAGGGAGCTTGTGGCCGCACTCCTCTTGGCCCTCCTCGGGGCACCATACTCCTATATTGTAAGCAGCTTCCTAGGCCTAGCCTAGGGGCCTGTGTTTTAATAGTCCCCCAGCCTACTAGCTTATTAGGGATTCTTTTGAGCCTCCCAGGATACCCTCTACTAGGTAGGTACCCCCCGGCCGTTATTCTGCTGAACACCGAACCCGTCGGTGAGGCCCTACACGCCCTTGACCGTCGTGGCGTGAGGCATGCTCCTATAGTGGATTCGGAACGTAAGCTTGTAGGGCTCGTCACCATCGATACCCTTGTAGACTTCATAGCAGGCGCGAAGCACAGGGAGATAGTTGAGGGCGTGTTCGGCGGCGACCTTGCACGCGCCTTCCGCGAGACCCTCATAGACCGTGTGATGTACCCTAACCCTCCGTACGCCGTGCTCGGCAGGACTGGGCTTGACGAGGTTCTCGAGGTGTTCACTAAGGGTAAGAGCACAGCGCTACCCGTGACCCTGCCGGATAAGACGGTTGTAGGCATTATAACGACGAAGCATTTCGTCGACATGATCCATACGGGGAACATCTACGTCTCGGTCGCCGAGGTGATGAGGAGGGAGACGCATGCAATGCCGACGACTTCAACGGTGCTGGACGTGGCTAGGGAGATGAGCGAGCATAGGGTGAGGCATATACCGCTCGTAAGCGACGAGAACCGTGTCGAGGGTATAGTCTCGGCGAGGGATATTGTGAGGTACTTCGCCTCAGAGGACGTAGAGGAGATGATGGAGCGCGGCGAGCTCGACGCGGTATACTCTACGCCCGCGATGGCCATAGCAACGAGGAACCTCGTAACCGTAGGGCCAAACAAGGACGTGTCGAGAGCACTCCGCGAGATGCAGAGGCACGGCATTAGCAGCGTGCTTGTAGTCGAGGACGGCGTCCTCCGGGGCATAGTAACCGACAAGGATATCGTGGAGAGGCTCCCGGCGAGGATAGGGGTCGATATGTTCATAGACACGCTCAAGGCAGCCATAGTCTTCGCTAGGCTCTACGCCTAGACAGGAGGCGGGGGCCGGGGTCAAGCCGATTAACCAGGATGCGCCGGGGAGCCCCTAAGCGGGAGGAGGGTTTGTTCGACCTATACCCATACGCCCCGCCGAGTGTATGGATGAGGCTGAGGCCGGACGCTGTAGCGATCTGGAGTGATGAGGAGGTTAAGCGTAGGCTTTCATGGTACTACATGGTTATGAGGGATGAGGCCCCGGCGAGGTTCATGATAGCGAAGTATCTCGAGGCGCCTGACCCACCATACAGCCTCGATACAGACGAGCTATGGAGGCTTCACGACAAGCTCGCAGTGGAGCACCGCAAGCTATGGATGGAGGCCCGCCGGGGATCCCTTAGCCTGCACGACGACTTCTTCCGCTCGAAGCCGGAGTACAGCTACCTATCAGTCAAGATAGAGCTCGCCCAGAGGATCGTGAGGAAGTGCCACTTCTGCGAGAGGAGGTGCATGGTTAACAGGGTGTCTGGGCCGGGGTTCTGTGGGGTCGATGCACACACGTATGTGCATTCATGGTTCCACCACCTCGGCGAGGAGGCGCCACTGGTTCCAAGCGGCACAATATTCTATGGTGGTTGCAACTTCCGCTGCGTCTACTGCCAGAACTACGACATTAGCCAGGAGGCGCCGAGGGCCGGCAGCATTGTTGATGCCCGGAGGCTTGCACAGATACAGCGGGAGCTCAGGATACATGGTGCTAGGAATATAAATCATGTGGGCGGCGACCCCACCCCCAACATACACACGATACTGGAGTCCTTCGAGTATCTCGACGTTAACACGCCGCAGCTCTGGAACAGCAACATGTACATGACGCCCGAGGCCATGAAGCTCCTAGCCGACGTGATAGACATATGGCTGCCGGACTTCAAGTATGGTAACGACAAGTGTGCTAAGAGGCTGTCAGCTGCACCATACTACGTTGAGGTTGTCGTTAGGAACCTCGTCATAGCCGTGGATAACGGCGACATGATAATAAGGCACCTCGTGCTCCCCGGCCATGTACAGTGCTGCTCCAAGCCTGTCATGAGGCTTATAGCCTCCAGGCTCCCGGTCGACCGTATACTAGTGAACATTATGGATCAATATAGGCCCGAGTACCTCGTCGCCAGGTACCCTGACCGCTGGCCGGAGATAGCGAGGAGGCCGAGGGCGTCCGAGCTGCGGGAGGTCTACGAGTATGCCAGGAGCCTCGGGATACTCTTCGAGCCGCTAAGCTAGCGCGGCGCCAATTATCTCCTCCACGCTCCTATAACCCTCCTTCTCCAGGTAGCCCCGTATGCCATCAACTATCTCCCGGAAGACGTGGAGGCCCTTGATAGTGGCTGTGCCTACCTGTACTGCGCTCGCCCCTGCGAGCATTAGCTCGACTGCGTCTCTCCAGTCCTCGACGCCTCCAACCCCTATTATGCATGGCCTCAGCTCCCTATAGACCATGTATACCGCCGCGACGGCCACGGGGTGGATCGCCTTCCCGGACAAGCCTCCGACCCCGTGGCCTAGGACCGGCCTCCTGGTGTACACGTCTATCTTCATCGCTTTGACTGTGTTTATGAGTGTGAGGAACCTTGCTCCCCTCTCAAGCATCTCGGCCGCTACATCGACGAGGTTGTCCATTACGCCGAGCTTGACTCCTACTGGTATTGTTGTCGTTGACGCCGCTGCCTCGACCACTGCTCCGAGAAGCCTTAGGTGCCTGGCGGGTGAGCCCCCGTGGACGGGGCTGTGTGGACAGCTCGCATTCACCTCTATCAGTGCCGCGCCATGCTCCTCGGCGACCGCCGCGAGTACCTCCGCCTCCCTTATGCTGGCTGCAGCTATACTAACAACCACTGGTTTGCCGACACCCTTCAGCCTGTCGAGTAGGTTCCTCAAACCATCTATACCGGTGTTCCTTAGGCCGACGGCGTTGATTAGGCCGCATTCCACGGGAACCGCTATGGGTGTCGGGTAGCCCGGCAGCGGCATATAGGTGAACGTCTTCGTTACGAGGGCGCCCGCCCCCGCCTCGGCGACGCGTAGCAGCAGCTCGGGCTTGGAGCCGTATAGGCCGCTCGCATTCATCAGCGGGTTCTCGAGCTCGACGCCCGCCACCCTAACCCTTAGGCTCGCCATGCACTACACCCTCCCTCCTCTGTGCCGGCGGCTTGAAGGGGTTTAGGGGGTTGAAGCTCCTCTCGCCGACCACGCCATCCTCAGCTGCTAGGCAGCCTCCTATGAAGACTGCCTTGGGGGCTCCTCTCGCCTCCATCATCCAGTATGGGGTTTCCTTTGCCTTGCTGAACATGTTTCCTATTATCCTCCTCCGTTCACGCGTGTCTATGACCAGTATGTTGGCCCTTGCCCCGGGGGCGAGCACCCCGTAGAGGTCTCTGATGCCGAGTATTCTTGCAGGGTTTCTGGAGGCCAGTGCGACGTAGTCGTCTAGGCTTAGGGCGCCGGCCGCGACCAGCCCGTAGAGCAGCCATGGCCAGTGCTCGATGCCTGCAATCCCTGGAGGGCAGATGAGGTAGTCCATTGACTTCTCCCGTGACGTGTGTGGAGCGTGGTCGCTCGCGATGCAGTCGATATCCCCCTCGATTACCCTGAGGAGCATGTCCCATGGCCTCCGCCTCCTCGGTGGGTTGACCTTGCAGAGGCAGTCCCGGCATTGGAGGCTGTAGATGTAGTTCACCGTGGTGTCTATGGTTGCTCCGATGCTCCTCGCCGCCCTAATCGTCGAGGGGCTTGTTACGTGTGTGACGTGGAGCCTCGCGCTGTGCAGGGTGTCTGCGGCGAGTAGCACCGCTGCGGCCTCCATGTACTCGTGCCGCAGCACGGCCCTTTGCTCGTCGCTATCCGCGTGCACCTTGTCTGCTTCCGGCAGTTCTGGGTGGAGTACGACTAGAAGGTCTCGGGGGATCAGTGGCGAGAGCCTGGCCAGGACGTCCATGTCTCGTGGGTATATCTTCAGCCCCGCGATGGGTCTTGAGAGGAGGCTGCGCAGAGTACTCTTCTCCTCGGGCAGCCCGGCGTATACCCCGTAGTCCGTGTAGCTCCTCGCCTCCAGTATGGATAGCTTCGCGTCGAGTGCTTCTGGGCTCTTAAGCGGCGGCAAGGTATTGGGCATGTCGACGACGAGCGTTATGCCTGCCGAGAGTGCAGCTTTCGTCCCACTCTCCTCATCCTCCTTATAGCTTAGCCTGAGGCCGCGGAGGTGCACGTGGAGGTCGATGAGGCCGGGAACTACATAGCGGCTCCCTGCATTGTATATCCTGCCGCCAGGCGGCGGGTTGGCTGAGAAGCCCTTCACTGTGCCGCCGCTTATGAGTATACATGCGTCACGCATCCCTCTGGACGTGTAGATGAGGCCGCAGACCGCGTCGTACTCGTCTAGCAGGCCTTACACCTCGCCTGGAACCAGCTGGAGAGGAGGCGTGCCTCGACCCCGGGCCCCTCGCGGCAGAGGCGGAGACTGGTGCCTGGGATGAGGCAGCTTCCGCAGAAGCCTAGGCCGCATATAGTCTCCTCCTCCAGTACGAGGATCGTCTTGCCGAGTACTCCTCGCCTCTTCATCTCGGCATATGCTGCACACAGCATCGGTGTTGGGCCTGCTGCTATTATGAGGCTATATGAGGCTGGCTCAATCCTATAGGAGTCTATGGCTTCGATTACTGTTCCCCGCACGCCTATGCTTCCATCATCGCTGGCCACGAGCACACAGCCTATGCCTGTGTCGAAGTAGTATTCCCTAGACCTTACCCCGAGGAGCAGTGTTGAGGGGTGGTGCCTGGCGTAGAACGCTAGGGGTGCGACGCCGACGCCGCCTGCCAGGAGCAGTGCTCTGCCTCCCCGAGGCGGGGGCGGTAGGGGCTTGCCGAGGGGTCCTAGAAGGCCGATCCTCCTCGGTGCCTCCTCCACTATTATCCTAGTTGTCTCGCCCCTCTCCTTGACGAGGAACCATATCGTTCGCTGTGAGTAGTTGTATACAGAGAGGGGTACGGCCTCGACCCCTGGGACGTGAAACATGTAGAATTGGCCTGGGAGCGGTTGTCTTTGGGGCTCTTCGAGGAGACGGTATGCTAGTATGGCTGTGTCCCGTGCAACCCTCCTATGCTCGATGAGCTCCGCGGCTATATACGATGCCTCCATTACGTGATCAACCCTGGTATCTCTTCCTCCCTGACGAGCGTGCCGCAGTACTTGCACTGGAGTATAAGGGGTTTCTCCGACACCTTCCTGAACACGGGGGTTATTGGTTCACGCTCCTTCCTCGTTATACATGTAGGGTTGGGGCAGCGGAGTATCCCCTTTATCTCGTCGGGGAGCCTCACCTTTACCTTCTCGACTACCCTGTAGTCCTTAATGATGTTTATCGTCGCCTCAGGGGCTATGAGTGCTATCTTGTCGACCTCGCCCCGTTCAAGCATCCTCCCCTCAACCTTCACGATGTCCTTCCTGCCTAGCTTCCTACTCTCAACATTCATCACGACCGCGATCCTGTAGCCCTCAGCCCCCGTTATGCCCAGTATGCGTAGGACGAGGAGCGCCCTGCCTGCCGGTATATGGTCTATGACTGTGCCGTCCCGTATCCTCCTCACTAGGAGGCCTTCGCCCTCGCCGCCCACGGCTCCTACACCTCCACGCCCGAGATCAGTGCTAGGAGTGCCATGCGTAGTGGGATTGCGAGCCTGGCCTCCTCGTAGTAGGCGGCGTACTTTGAGTTATCCAGAGCCGGGTCGACCTCGTCTACCTTGGGTAGTGGGTGTAGTATCTTTAGGCTATCCTTCCCCCTCTCCTCGACTAGCTTGAGGGTTACCTTGTAGCTTCCCTTGACCCTCTCGTATTCCTCTGGGTCGGGGAACCTCTCCTTCTGTATCCTAACGACATAGAGTACGTCAAGCTCGTGTATTACATCCCTCAACGAGTCTACCTCCTCGTAGGGGGTACCCATCCTATCCAGGACCATCTTCACCTCCGGCCTGGGTTTGAGCAGGGGCGGGGCTATGAGGTAGACTTTAGAGGGCTTGAACCTAGTCAAGCCGAGTATGAAGCTGGACGCTGCCCTCGAGTACCTCAAGTCGCCGAGAACCCCATAGGTGAGCCCATCTATTGTCCCGAAGAGCCTCAGCACCGTGTAGAGGTCTACCATCGCCTGCGTTGGGTGGTGTTGTCTCCCGTCACCAGCGTTTATGACGGGGCTCTCAGCTATCTCTGAGGCGAAGAGGGCTGCGCCCTCATAGCGGTGCCTCACAATTATTATGTCAGAGTATGCGTCAAGCATCCTTATTGTATCCGCGAAGCTCTCCCCCTTAGCTACGCTCGTAGACTCCTCCGCCGCAAAGCCTATTGTCACGGCTCCGAGCCTCTTTGCTGCTAGCTCGAAGCTGAGCCTCGTCCTGGTTGAGGGCTCGAAGAAGGCCAGTGAGACCACCTGGTCTGTTAACAGCTTGGGGACATAGCCTCTATGCATGAACTTATCCATTTTATCCGCGGCGTCGAAGAGTACCTCGAGCTCATCGCGTGTGAAGTCGAGTATGCTGATTACATCTCGTCCTTTGAACGGGGTGGTCAATGCTGCTCACCAGGAGGGGCTCATAGTATTGTTTCTCGGAGGCTTCGGAATTCTTTCTCGGTTATCATTCCACTCTTCAGCATAGATGCTAAGATTTCGCTTAAAGTTGTGAGGGATAGTAGTTCCACACCCTCCCTTGCGAGGTTCTCACGTGCACCCTGCCCACGGTCGACTATCACGAGGGCATACTCCACCACTCCGCCTTCGCTGCGTAGAGCCCTTACTCCGTGGAGGAGGCTTCCACCGGTCGTGGCGACGTCATCGACGATGAGTATGCGGCGTCCCCTACACTCCGCGCCTTCAACCATCCTGCCCAGGCCGTGGCCCTTGCCCCTACTCCTCACGTAGGCTAGGGGCTTCGAGTAGTGTGCCGCTAGGAGCGTTGCCCATGGGATCCCGGCAGTCGCTAGGCCCGCTATGACGTCTACATCGTCTATTATGTCTGCTATTCTGGCTGCGAGCAGGCTGGTTATCGTTGCTCTTGCCTCCGGGTCGCCTAGGAGCCTCCTAGCATCGATGTAGATGTGTGAGGTTGCTCCCGAGGATAGGCGGAACTCTCCTACCAGTATTGCGTTGCATCTGCGGAGGTGCTTTAGGACTAGGTCTGCTGCGGCTCCCTGCATGCCCTCCGGCAGCGGCGCTGCTGCTCCAATATATTCCTAGCCGTCTGCAGCGGGTTTTCCGATGAGGTGATTGCGCGCCCCACTATCTCGTAGTCGGCGCCGGCGCAGATGGCGTCCCCCGGCGACGCCCCCTGAGCCCCTATACCTGGTGATAGTATGGCTACGCTGCAGCCGAGCCTCCTCCTAACTCTTCTAATGATGTTCGGCCTCGTTGCCGGCGCCACTACTCCCCAGGGCTTCACGGCCTCTATCACTTCGAGTACGTCTTCGAGAACCTTGTCGTAGATCCTTGAGCCTGGATGGGACATGGAGGCTATTACGACTAGTTTCATGCCCATCCTCCTGCATTCCTCGGCCAGTATGTCGAGGGCCGACTCAAGCCCTACGAATCCATGGGCTATTACAGCGTCCACTAGGCCTGCAAGCCTCCTGGCGGTCAGCGCCATTACATGGCCTATATCGGCGAGCTTCATGTCAGCCACCCAGAGGGCGTCGCTGCACCGGCTCCTAGCCCTGCGCAGCCCCTCGAGCCCCACGTCGAGGAGTAGTGGGACGCCGATCTTGAAGCCGCTAGCCACTCCACAGAGGGTGTCGACGAGCCCGAGGCTCTGGGGCTTGTCCAGCGCCACTATAAGGGTCAATGGATCTGCTCCACCCCGGTAGGGGCATGTGGCCGGCTGGGCGGGGTATTGTAGTCTACCGGTGAGGATCCTTGACGCGGTTCGTCATACTGGACGGCTATACTGATGAGCCGGCGGGCTTCGGGGTTCCCCCATACATCGATGTCTACCCGCGCTACATAGCTGGCGCCATTTGGCACTGCGTCCCCGACGCCATTATAGACTACTGGACCGTCGATGAGGCCAGGGCCAGGATTCATGACTTCCTACGCTCCGCCTCGCAGGCCAGGATGGTAGTCGTCGTGGCGGGGGCCGTGGTGCCCGGGAGGTACCTCGGCGGCAGCCCGTTGACGGGGCGTGAGGCCGCTAGCTGGTTCTCCGCCCTCCGGGGGCCAGTGAAGATCCTTGCAGGCCCCGTTGCACGCTACGGCTTCGGCAATATTGGCGGGGGCTTTGTCCGTGTATTGCCGAGGGAGGTTAGGAGTGTCTTTGACTATGTTGTCGTAGGGGATCCGGATCTATTCGTCTACAGGCTGCTTAGCGAGGGTGAGGAGGCTGCGGATGAGCGTGAGAGGTGGAATGACACCAGGCTGATGGATATCTTCGCAGTCAAGGGCGCTGCTATTGTAGAGCAGCACCCCTGCCACGGCTATAATCTGGTTGCAGAGCTTGAGACGTACCGCGGCTGCCCAAGGTACCTTACGGGTGGCTGCAGCTTCTGTGTAACTAAGAATTATGGGAGGCCCCTCCAGAGGCCCGTGGAGGCTGTTGTCAGGGAGGTTGAGGCGCTTTATAGGCATGGTGTTAGGCATTTCAGGGTTGGGAGGCAGGCGGACATACTCGTCTATGGCAGTCCCCAGCTCGGTGTTGAGGAGTGGCCTAAGCCTAGCCCGGAGGCGATCCGTAGGCTCTTTCATGGAATAAGGTGCGTTGCGCCCGGGCTCTACACGCTACACATAGATAACGTGAACCCCGGCACTATTGTGAGGCATGAGAAGGAGAGTATCGAGACTCTGAAGGTAATAGTTGAGTATCACACGCCTGGCGACGTCGCGGCAATGGGTATTGAGACTGCTGATCCAAGGGTGGTTAAGATGAATAACTTGAAGGTGTATCCGGAGGATGCATTGAAGGCCGTGAGGATAGTTAACCGGGTTGGGGGTAAGAGGGGCTATAATGGGCTCCCCGAGCTGCTGCCTGGAGTGAACTTCGTGCTCGGGCTTATTGGGGAGTCTAGGGAGACGTTTAGGCTGAACATCGAGTTCCTCGAGAGGATTATGAGGGAGGGGCTGCTGGTTAGGAGGATCAATGTACGCGAGGTACTCATACTCCCCGGCACGAGGATGTGGAGCCACGGCGACTGGGAGCTGCGGCGCCACCGCCGCATGATAAAGTCGTTCAAGAAGAGGGTCTCCGCGTTATCGGAGGAGTTTCTCCGGAGGCTCCTGCCCAGGGGCTCGGTGCTTAGGTGGCTCTACGTTGAGGGGTTCGATGAGAGGAGGGGAGTGACGTTCGCCAGGCAGGCTGGAAGCTACCCCCTGGTGGCTGAACTGCCGTGCAGGCTTGTCTGCCGCGGAGTAGTTGATGTAGCCGTCTACGACTACACGGCTAGGAGTATCCGGGCCCTTCCAATCCCTCTCGACCCCGGGGCGCCGACCAGCATTCTTGCTAGGCTGCTTGGGCGGGGGCTTGCTGTGCGTGTTAAGAGGGGGATTGGGGAGCTAAGACCCTATGTTCTCCGTGGAGGACATGTCTGCTCGGGGCCTACATGACCAGACCTCTTATATAACGCTCGTAGACTAGTTGAGTGAAACCCAGGATATGGAACAGTGTGGAAGGGGATTCTGTGTTGAGCGATCAGCATGTCGTCAAGGCAGAGACGGGTGTCTTTAGGGAGGAGGAGGGCTACGTCGAGATAGCGGGCAGGAGGATACCCATCGGTGGCCCGGTTCCACGTTTGAGGGAGAACGAGAAGCTCGTCACATACACCCTCAGCCTCTGCCCCCGCTGCTACCGCCTCCTCCCAGCCATAGTCTTCGAGAGGGACGGCGAGATACTGATAAGGAAGGAGTGCCCCGAGCACGGCGAGTTCGAGGAAGTATACTACAGCGATGCAGGCCTATACCACCGCTTCTTCCGCTACATCGAGGAGGGCAGGGGCACGAAGGCCTATGTCCCGTTGACGGCGCCATGCCCCTTCAACTGCGGGCTCTGCCCCCGCCACATGAACCACACAGCGCTTGCAAACATAGTGCTGACCAACCGGTGTAACCTTAGCTGCTGGTACTGCTTCTTCTACGCCGAGAAGGCTGGCTACGTGTACGAGCCGGGCATTGACGAGATCAGGATGATGGTTCGGAGGCTCCGCGAACAAGGGGTGACTATGGCTATACAGTTGACCGGCGGCGAGCCGACGTTGAGGGATGACCTGCCAGAGATAATAAAGGTGTTGAAGGAGGAGGGCGTGACACATATCCAGCTCAACACAAACGGGATCAAGTTCGCACAGTTGTACTTCGAGAAGGGGCTCGAGGAGGCAGCAGCATATACTAAGATGCTTAGAGAGGCTGGTGTAAACACGATATACCTTAGCTTCGACGGCGTGACTCCCCGTACGAACCCGAAGAACCACTGGGAGATACCCTACATATTCAAGGTCTTCCGCGAGGCCGGCATGACGAGCGTAGTCCTAGTACCCACGGTGATAAGAGGGGTGAACCTGCATGAGATGGGTGCAATACTAAGGTTTGCAGGCAAACACATGGATATAGTGAGGGGCGTCAACTTCCAGCCAGTGAGCCTAACCGGCATGCTGAAGAAGGAGGAGAGGAGGCAGCTAAGGGTCACCATACCGGATGTCATAAAGGCTGTCGAGGAGCAGACTGATGGACAGATACCTAAGAGCGCCTGGTACCCGATACCGACTGCAGCCAAGTTCGCCTACTTCCTTGAGAGTATAACTGGGGAGGCTCACTTCTGCATGGCTAACCACCCTGCATGCGGAGCCGCTACATACGTCTATGTAGAGAGGAAGCCGGATGGCACCGTCAAGCGCTTCATACCGATAACAGAGTTCCTCGACGTAGAGGGCTTCATAGAATACATTGAGGAGAAGACCGGCGAGTTTATGAGGGAGAAGCTGCCCGGCCAGTCGGGCTTCAAGAAGATGATGAAGCTGTCTAAGCTCGCGCTCGACTTGAGGAAGTTCATTGACAGGTCTAAGTTGCCGCCGGAGATTGATTTCTGGAAGCTGCTCTTCAACGTTATTGTTAAGAGGAACTACGACGCGCTCGGCAAGGTTCACTACACCCTCCTATTCCTCGGCATAATGCACTTCATGGACCTCTACAACTATGATGTCATGAGGGTTAGGAGGTGCAACATACACTACCTAACACCCGACGGCCGCCTAATACCATTCTGCACTTTCAACGTACTCAACGACCTCTACCGCGACTACGTGCAGAGCAAGTATAGGATCAGCCTGGAGGAGTACGCCGCGAAGCATGGAGGAGAGGTCTCGCCGAAGTATGATCGCTCAAAGTACATCAAGCAGATCCTAAGCGACCCGCTCTACTACGAGACTTATAGAGGGGTAGTCCCGGAGGAACTCCTAAAGCCCAGGCAGGAATGATGCCTGGCCGCCTATGCTGAAAGGCTGATGAATCTTTTACGGCCTGACCGCCGACACGTCGTGGGGCTCAGTCAGCCGCCACACCTTCATCCCTATTTTGGTCTAGGGTTCGGAACGTTCATCACAGTCCCAGATACGCGTGAGCCTCCTTGGAGGGGTGATATGTATTGCTGGTCGACGTGCACTGCCACCTCCACGAGTATGGTGACGGGGAGATAGAGGATATCCTATCCGGGTTCAACGGCGTAATAGTAGCGGTCAGCGACGACTATGAGTCATCGCTACGCACACTCGCACTGGCAGAGAAGCATCCCGGGAGGATCATACCATGCCTAGGGCTTCACCCATGGGAGGTTAAGGGTGTTGAGGCTGTCGAGGAGGCTGAACGCATAGCCAGCCTCATAGTGGAGCGGGGGGTTCCATGCATAGGGGAGGTTGGGCTCGACAAGAAGTTCTGCCCAGACACCATCGAGGTTCAGAGGAGGGTGTTTGAGGTCTTCCTCCGGGCGGCCGTCGAGGCCGACGCGTTCATGAATATTCACTCACCCGGTGCATGGGGCGACGTGCTAGCACTGCTCCGAGAGCATGGTGTTGAGAGGGCTAACTTTCACTGGTACACCGGGCCCCTGGCCGTGCTGGATGAGATCGTCAGCGCCGGGTACACTGTCTCGATAAACCCCGCCGTGAGGATACAGGTTAAGCACCAGAGGGTCGTCGTCCATGCCCCGCTGCATGCATTGCTTACTGAGTCGGATGCACCCTACGAGTATAGGGGGATGAGGCTCTCCCCTCTCATGATCGGGGAGGTCGTCAATCATATCGCAAGACTGAAGGGCGTCGACCCTGCTGCGGTTGAGGAGGCTGTCGAGGCGAATTTTAGGCGAGTTCTACGCCTCCCTCCGGCTTAACCCTAACAATTGTTATCCTGCCGGTCGCCGGCAGCGCCACATTAACTACTAGGACGCCGTGAACCACTGCTGTATGGCGCTTGGAGTTGTGTGCATGCCCGTGTATAGCTGCATCTGGTCTTGCCTCTGCAATTGCTTTCTCGAAGAGCTTGGATCCCATCTCCGGCCATATTCTGCTAGGCTCTCCTTCAAGTGTTGCGTAGGTGGGGGCATAGTGTGATAGTAGGATTACGTGGCTACACTGCCCCCTAAGCCTCTTGAGCGTCTCTGCAGCCTTCAACGCCCTCCTCCGGTATGTGCTCGTTATCCATGGCATGTGCCTCCTCTGCCACCTTGTAGGCCTGTCAAGGGAGCCGCGCGTGCCATAGATGCATACCCTTGCATCCTCCCCCTCGACCACCGTGTAGTCGTCGTCCAGCCACGTGATCTCCGGGTACCTTCTCCTATACTCCTCCTCGGTCCCCATGTACTCCTCGTTCCCGTAGACCGCTATAACCCGTATATCGCCGCACCTACTCCTAGTGGCCATGATCACCGTCTTAAGGGCGTCTACGCGGCCCTTCAGAACCATGTCGCCTGCCCAGAGCATCGCCGCTGCCTCCCTACACGCATGCGCCGCCTTGGATAACGCTGCAATGTATTGGAATAGGTACTTGGGGGAGTGTACATCGCTCACTGCCAGAAGCAGCACTAGGCCGCCCCACCTCCCCGCTCCTCGTACTTCAAGGCCTCCTCCAGTAGGCTCTTAAACATCCTGGCATTGTCCAGCATGTCGTGGTTGTTGTTGAAGTATGCGTACACTGCTTCTCCTCCAAGGCCTAGTATCTTCTCCGCAGCCTCCCTCAACTCCTCAGCACTGTACCGGTAAGCATACCATATCATCCTCCCATGGAATCTTACATAGACGTATGGCCCACTCCTAACATAGAAGACACCTATGGGGCTGTCTATCGACACGACTGTGAAGCCAAGCCTCCTCGCCCACTCAATGTACTGCCCGGTATACCATGCCGGGTCCCTCCACTCCACGGCGAGCCTCCAGCCCAGGTTGACGTGCTTCACGAAGGACTCTAGCCGCTTGATGTAGTGGCTGGTCGGCTTGAATCTCGGCGGTAGCTGGAGGAGGTAGAAGTCGGTGTACTTGTCGAGGGGCTCGAACCTCTTTATGAAGACCTGCCAGAACCTATATGACTTCTCCGATAACACGTACCGGTGGGTTATCAGGCCATGTATCTTGATTGCCCAGCGTAGCCCACTCTTCTCGGAGAGGCGAGCCCAGGACTTCACCATCCAGGGCGGTGGGAGCCTGTAGAAGCTCATGTTCAGCTCAACTGTGTCGAGGCCGGAGTGCTCTATGTACCAGCGGAGGCCGTCAGGGTTCCAGGAGTAGCTCCAGCCCGATGTACCGACGTGGATGTGGCGCGGTGACGTCCCGGCCCCAGTCACTCCACGCGGGGATCCGCCCCGCAGTCCTGGGGCCCTCCATGTACACATCTGCTCGTCACCGGGCCTGGTTTATACTGCTCGCTCCCTATGCCTGGCTGCGTTGATTAGGTCGCTGAGCAGCGCTCCTGCCGTCGGTGATGGCCCACCGCCGGGCCCTGTAACCTCTATCATGTAGTCCTCGACCTCTATGGTTACTGCGTTCATGTTCCAGGCCACGCGGGCTGCTGCTAGGCTGGTGCCTATCTTCTCGGGGCGCACGTATGCTTTCTCCGGATCCAGGTAGGCGATGTACTTCACCCTCACGTCTTCTCCTGGGCTCCTCACCTCCTCCTCGGGTATCGCTGTCAGTGGTGTCCTTGCGACATCGTTTATGCTTCTAGGGTAGCCGAGTATGGTTGAGAGTATTGCTAGCTTCGCGGCTGGGTCGTAGCCTTCAATGTCTATGCTGGGGTCGGGCTCTGCTATGCCCTCCTCCTGCGCCCTCCTTATCGCCTCTTTCATCGAGTAGCCCTCCTCGACGAGGGTTAGTATGTAGTTGGTGGTTGCATTGAGGACCCCGATTAGCCTCTTCACCCTCCTGCCTGCGAGGCCGTAGGCGAGCCATACGAGCGGCGTCCCAGCCATCACCGTCGCTGATAGGTATAGGCGCTGCCCGGCGGACGGCAGGCCATAGCTCACTATGAGGTCTGGCCTAAGGGCTAGCGGTGCCTTGTTGGCCGTCACTATTACTGCACCGGAGTAGATGAGCTCTATGAACCGCTTGTTGATTGGGTGTGACTCATCGTAGATGCTTGGGGTCGCCTCGACGATTATGTCTCCTGCACGCCACGTCTCAGCCACGTTCAGGGCCTTTGACCCGACGCTTCCGAGGCTTGAGCGTGGTAGCTTCAAGAGCTCCTCGATCCTCTGCGCGTCTATCCCGTCGGGCTTGTAGATGCCGCCGGTCGAGTCGTATACGCCGCAGACCCTGATGTCGAGGGCGTCTAGCAGGCTGCTTTTTGAGAGGAGTAGGCGTGTGAAGGCCCTTCCTATGTTGCCGAACCCGTCTACATGTATGCAGATGTGCCTCACTCGTTCCGCCACCCGTGTGGTCTTGTTGCCTGGGGTGAAGCATTAAATCCGGGTCTTCCCTACCGGTGGGTCACCTGGAGGATGAGCTAGAGGTAGCTGAGCGTCGCTACGCTATGAGGAGGCTGAGCTACGCTGACACGGGTAAGTGGTTTTGCTCGGGTTGCTGCGGTCCTGGCTATTATCGCTATAGGTGTGTCCGTTACATCGTTCATACTCTATTCTAACGGCTATGCTAGGAGTGCAGGTATTAGGGACTATATCAGTGATGAGTGCTGGTATGTGCCGGCCACGGTTAACATACTGCGCAGGGTCTTCCACGTAACGCCCATCCCCTGCAGTAACGGCGTCTGCACGTATACGGTGATTGTCAACGATACATGCCCGGTCGGCTTCGTCGAGGATCTCCTGGGCGGCGCCGGTATAAGGATTGTTAATAAGACGTTCAAGAATCTTCACGCCTTTGCCGTCGAGTCGAGTAAGCCGCTTAGCCTCGCTGAGCTGCGGAGGCTTGCCGATGACTGTGTCTCCGACCTCGTCCCCGGCATACTCCCCGACAAGCAGGGCATCAATACCTATATGAACTATGAGCATCCGCTTCTTGCGAAGTACTTTATCGCCATAGGCCTTGTCGAGGGCCACATGGAGCCGTGGGCGTGGAGGCTTCCAAGCTTCATAGCCGGCGTCGTGATAGTGGTTGCCGTCATTGCTTCATCCGCTGCACTAGCGTATGGTGAGGGTGTTGTCCAGGCTGGCCTTGCTGTCCTCGTCGCATCGGTTGCATTGTCTATGGATCCGGCGTTGAGGGCTATGAGTAGTGTAGCGATGCTTGACGTCTACATAGGCTTGTTCACCATACTCTCCGTCGTCGTGCTGATATATGATAGGCTGATGCTTAGCGCCCTCTTCGCCGGCCTAGCCGCATCAGTGAAGTACTCCGGTGGCTTCATCATCCTCGGTGTCCTACCCCTCCTCTGTATGCGTGGACGTTGGCGCGATGCACTGAGGTACCTGGTGGTGGCGGCCGTCTCCTTCATTGCTGTCAACCTCCCGCTCATACTCTACCTCGGCCCGGCGGGCTGGGTTAGGCAGCTTGCAAGCGCTCTCTCCTGGCATACGACTAGCAGGCCTAGTGGGCCGCCATACACTAATCCTATAGGGTTGATCCTCGGGGAGGCGCCCTTCACCCTATACTATGTCGGGAGTAGGCCTCTGCTTGTGGCATACGCTAACCCGTTCGAGGCGACGGCGGCCGCGGTCACCTCGCTCATTTCGGTCGTATCGTTTATCATGGCGTGGAGGCTTGGCGGGGACGAGCCCATCGTCATTGATAAGCTCTCCTTCGCGTACCTGGGCATACTCTTGGGCTACGTGTTGACCTACATAGCTGGCAACCATACGCTCTACAGCTTCTATACGGTTCAGTTCACGCCGCTAGCCGCACTCATCCTCGCTGTGCTCGTCGGGAGGTTCGGCGAGTTCATTGAGAGGCTGAAGAGGTGTGCCGGTCTCCTGTCGGAGTGGGGCTCCTCGCCCCTAGCCCCTATAAGTGTGGCGCGGCTAGTCCTTGTGGCCGGCCTCCTGCAGTCATGGCTCCTCGTGGCCGCGCTGCACGCGTCTCCAGCCTATCCGGGCCTCTTCGGCTTCCTCGCTGCCGCCGCTGCTGGGGTGGAGGCTAGGAAGTACTGGCTGGCCGTCTTCCTCATGGCTGCCGCCAGCATCTACCTCTTCTACAAGTTCCTGAGGGTTACGGGGCTCAGGCGGGCGGCGGTCTCCTCGGTCTTGTACTGGTTTGCTGTCGCCGCTGGTAGGGGTGACATCTACACAGCTATTGCGCCCGTGTACACGGTTACCCCCATAGGCCTCATCGACTACTATGTGCTTGGCTTCCTCTCCCCCACGCCACTAGTGCTCCTGGCCCTAGCGCCAGCTATGCGTAGCCCTAGGGGCTGGAGGCAGGCTGCGTCGGGCGCCCTGGCGTTCATCAGTGGATCCCTCTGCTCGGCTGTGCTCTCATACCTCCTTGGCGGAGGAGCGAGCTGGCCTGCAGTGGTTATGTGGCTCCTACACCTCCTCCTCGGCGTCGTAGGCGTGGCGGCGGCCGTGGCTATGAGCAGGCGGGTCGACGCAGTGTTATCATCGATATACATGGCCCTCTACTCAGTCTACACGCCTGGCGCCGCCCTCCTACCAGTCTACAGGGGTTATGGTGGTAAGGCAATCCTCGTCTCCGCATGGCTCGTGATCCTGGCCGCCCTGGTCTACCCCGTCGCGCCCACCGCAGGGCTGATACTGGAGGCTGTGATAGTCTGCCTTGGTGCTGCAGAGTTTGTGGCGTCCATGGCTCGTCGAGGGACTGGCTAGCGGCTCCCTGAGGCTCTACACCTCCAACGCCTACAAGAGGTTCTTCGCCGGCGTCTCGGCATCCCTCTACAGGGCTGGGGGCGTTATACTTCTCACCGACGACGAGCTCCTGGCAGCGACGACCACCGCTATGGGTGGCTTGGCGAGGAGGTGCAGCGAGGCCGCCACCGCTGAGAGGGTGGTGTTGGCATGGTGCAGCAGCATGCCCGCGGAGGCCGACGTCGTGCTTGCCTGGAGGAGGCTTAAGGGTCTCAGGAGGGCTGATGTCAGCCTCCTGGATGATGGAAGCTACTTGGTTCTCGTCGAGGACGTCGGTGCCTCGAGGATAGTTGTGACGGGTGAGGGGGCCGTAGAGGAGAGCCCGTTCACGGGTATGGAGGAGGAGGCCTTCCGTGTACTATGGAGCGCCTACAATGAATACGGTCCCTTCAAGCTTAGGGATGCGTGTAGAGTCTTGGAGGCAGAGCTGGGCCTTAGCCGTGTGGAGGCTAGGAGGCTCGTCGAGGGCCTCATCGCTAAAAAGCTTATGAGCCGTGAGCCTGGCGGCTATCTCCGTCCGAGGATCCGGCCTCCTCTATGACTATTGCTGGTCTCAGTGGGACGGCTGCACGTGCCTTCTGCCTAGGTACCTTGTCACCGGCCTCGTCAAGGTATACTATGACTATCTCTTCTGCCCCGGTCAGCGTCTTTATATAGTCCTTTAGCTCTTCGAGCGCCTTCTTCTCGTCAAACTCCTTCATTGAGGCTATGAGTGCCTTTACGTCGCGGTCGACGGGCATTAGTGCCTCGTAGAGCTTCCTTGCCTTGAAGGCGGCCTCCTTCCTCTCCTCCCTAGGTATTAGGGGCATTATCGACCTTATTACCTCCTTCATCGCCTTGCGGTCTAACTGCCCCCTCGCAACCGCTGATGCAAGCACCCAGTGACTCGGCTTCGACACTGCTATGATGACTCTCGGCCTGCTTATCTTGGCTAGCTTCAGTATCTCCTTTATGTCCTCGACGACCCTATCGGCGTAGTATACTGTTAGCTCTGCGAAGGGATCCCTCATATCCGCGTGCGGCACCGGCCACGCCGCCGTCGACACGAAGCCCTCTCCGCCCAGGATCCTCCACATCTCCTCGGCGAAGTGCGGCACTATTGGGGCTAGCATGCGTATCCACGCGCTTATATAGTCCTTCAGCACTGATCCTGGCTTGCCGCCGCCCAGGAGGGTGAAGTACTTCTTAACATCCTTGGGCATCTCGTATAGAAGTATTATGGAGGCGGTTCTTAGGCGGAGGTTCTCGAAGGCGTTAGTCACCGCCTCGATGCGGTCCTGGAGTATGCTGCGTAGCCAGCGGTCGGCTAGCCTCTCCGCGCCTCCGTGGAGCTCGGTCTTCGCGACGTCCTCCACGATGCCTTTTATGGAGCGGAGCTGCGACATTACGGAGAGTGCTACCTCGTGCGTGAAGTCTACATCCTGTAGTAGCTCGGCTGCTGATAGTAGTACCGCCCTGACCGTGTCTGGGCCGTAGACGCGTATCGCTCTTCTCAGCGGTATTATGTTGCGGAGGCTCTTACTCATCTTCTTTCCTTGTAGGAGTACGAAGCCGTTGACGACTATCTGTCTCGGCCACTTATCCCTCGGGAATATGGCGACATGGTTGAATATGAAGAAGGTCAGGTGGTTGGGTACTAGGTCTCTACCGCTATGCCTGGAGTCGACCGGGTACCAGTAGTCGAACTCCCTGCGCAGCTCCTTGAGCAGCTTTACGGGTACGCCGGTCTCCTTGGACACCTCTTCTACGTCTCCCTTACCCAGGTATACGTAGTCCCAGAACACCGGCTTGAGCTTCTCGGGGTCTATGCCTGCCTGCCTTAGCTTATAGTTGATCGTGTAGAAGGCCATGTATATCGTCGAGTCACTGAGGCTCTCTATAACCCAGCTCGGATCCCATGGCAGGGGTGTCCCGAGCCCCCTAGTCCTGGCCGCCGCCCTCATCTGGAGCCAGTCTATCACGTTTAGGAACTCGCGCCTCATCTCCTCCGGGAGTATCCTCATTGTTAGTACCAGCTCCTTCGCCTTAGCCTTCCACTCCGGGTCGGAGTACTTGAGGAACCACTGGTCGTGGAGTATCTTGACGACTACCTCTGTGCCGCAGCGGCAGTAGACGGGTTTGTTTAGTATCTCATACATCTTATCGGCGTAGCCTAGCGCCTCCAGCCAGGCCCGTGTCGCCTCTCTGGCCTCGGGCACGCTCCTGCCTGCTATCCAGGCCTTTACAGGTGCAACTATGAAGCGGCGTACATCGCTGGGCGAGTCACGGTAGACGTACTCGATTATGTCGTCGCGCATATAGCCATAGTGATACTCTGAGCTGTAGAGCTTCTTCGTGGCCTCGTCTAGGAGGCTGCGATCCTCCTGCGCCTTCACGCCGAGCTGCTCAACTATATCCCTGGCCGGGATCTCGGAGAAGCCCTTCACCCTGATGAGCGGCCTCGGCCTAAGCTCTTCGGGGTCTACCCCGAGTTTCTTCAGCTCCTCCGGGTTCTGTAGCAGATCCCGCAGTGCTGCGTAGTCGTAGGGGGCGTGGGCGGGTACGCTCATAACCACGCCGGTTGCCGTTGACTCGTCGACGAAGCTTGCGGGCAGTATCGGCACCTTCTCGCCCGTCGCCGGGTTCACCACACGCTTCCCCATTAGGCTCCTTGCGTCAATCTTCTCGATTACCTTCACATTCAGCTTCTGGAAGCCGAGCTTATACGCCGCCTTAGCGCTGACAAGCCACTTGGAGCCGTCAACCTCTGCTATGACGTACTCTGCTTCGGGGTTCAGCCAGATATTCGTCACGCCGAAGACGGTCTCCGGCCTAAGTGTCGCCGCTGGCAGGTAGACGTCGCTGCCCTCTAGGCGGAATAGTATCAGTACGAACTCGCCTATCTCTGGCTCGACGTCTCCCTTAGTGTCGTGCATGCCTACGGGCATGTTGTGTTTGGGGCACCACCCTACCGGGTGGGTTCCCTGCACGAGGTAGCCTTTAGCCTTGAGCCTGAGGAACTGCCATGTTATCATCTTCTGGAAGTCGGGGTCTATTGTTGTGAACTCCCTCCTCCAGTCAATACTATACCCCATCTCCTTCATAGCCTGCTTGGCCTCGTTATGGAAGTACCTGGCTAGTGCTAGTGGGTCGCCGAGCTTAGGTATGACCTCCGGCGGTACGTCGTAGACCTCTATGAATAGGTCTATCAGCTGCTTATCCCCGTTTGCGACGGCCTCGGCCATGGTTAGTATCGGGGTACCCGTGTAGTGGAAGCCCATGGGAAACAGCACGTTGAAGCCCTGCATCCGCTTAAACCTTGCATAGGCGTCTGCGATGGTATACGTCCTTGCATGGCCTATGTGTGGTGGGCTGTTGGGGTACGGGAAGGCGGCTGTTATGAAGAACTTTGGCTTCTCCGGCTCAACCCTCGGCTCGAAGATGTGTGCACTGCTCCACTCCTTCTGCCACTTTGAGGCGATGTCGAACAGCCATGCCGCGAACTCGTTAACCGGCTTACGCTGCTTCGCTATCTCCACAACAATTACGCAATCACCATGCCTGCGTGGCAGTCCACTACTTTAATATAAGCTTTCCCTAAGCCCGGGTCAAGACTAATAAGGAGTGGCTGGAATCGGTACCGGGAGGGAGGCATGGAGTACGTTGTAAAAACAATGCACGAGATAGCCACATTCATAACTAAAACAATAGAGTTGTTGAAGCCGAACCAGGTCGACAAGATGATAGACACTCTCGTAGAGGTCTACGCACGGCGCGGAGAATCCAAGATCCTCGTCATGGGTGCTGGCAGGAGTGGCCTCGTCGGCCGCGCCTTCGCGATGAGGCTCATGCATCTAGGCTATGACGTGCACGTCCTCGGCGACACAATAGTCCCCAGCATAGGCAAGAAGGATCTCGTGATAGCGATCTCTGGATCCGGGAGGACACAGCTAATAGTCACCGCCGCTGAGGCTGCGAAGAAGGTAGGGGCAAAGATAATAGCGATAACAAGCTACCCGGACAGCCCCCTAGGCCGCCTCGCAGACATAGTCGTAGAGATACCTGGGAGGACGAAGCTGCGCGGCTTGGAGCTGGACTACTTCGCCAGGCAGATACTAGGCATACACGAGCCACTAGCACCGCTGGGAACCCTCTTCGAGGACACCGCACTAGTATTCCTAGACGGGGTCATAGTGGAGCTCATGCATAGGCTAGGGAAGACGGAGGACGATCTCCGCGCACGCCATGCAAACATAGAGGTCTAGGAGGCAAGGGTATACGGGATTCATGAGGCTCCAGGTAGTAAGGAGGTTTGATCCCTGGAGCAGCCCGCTTTGCACATGCCCTCCCAAATACAGCCTACAGCCCTACACCGGCTGTAGCCACTACTGCCTATACTGCTACGCCACATCATACATCGGGAGGAGGCCGAGCACCCCTAAGAAGCACCTTATCGAGAGGCTGCGCAGGGATCTTAGGAGGCTGCCCGAAGGCTCGCTCATAGAGCTCTCGACGAGTAGCGACCCCTACCCCCCGGTAGAGGAGAGGCTCCGCCTGACTAGGACGTGCCTGGAGCTGATACTCGGGAAGGGGTTCCGCGTGCTCATAACCACTAAGGGTAGCCTCGTCGCACGCGACGCCGAGCTATTGTCGAGGGGGTCGGCGGCCGTCATGATCACGATAACGACGATGGACTCTGGGCTTGCATCAAGGCTTGAGCCGGGCGCACCGCCTCCGAGGGATAGGGTGGAGGCTCTGCGGAGGCTTGCAGAGGCCGGTGTACCGGTGGGGGTTAGGCTTGACCCTATACTGCCGGGCCTCAACGACGATGAGGACTCTATACGTGAAGTCCTTGAAGCCGTCAGGGAGGCTGGGGCGGTGACCGTTACATGCTCGACCTATAAGGCGAGGCCGGACAACCTCCGCAGAGTTGTAGATGCATTCCCAGAGCTGGCGGAGAGGTATAGGAGGCTGTACCGTGAGGAGGGCAGCTGGATCCACGGCTACTGGTACCTCCCGCAGAGGCTCAGGCGCATCATCCTGGAGAGGGCTAGGAGGATAGCCCTGTCGCTCGGCCTAGGCTTCGCGACCTGCAGGGAGGGGTTCAGCTACATGAATACTGCTGGATCATGTGATGGCTCACACCTCATAAGGGCGGGTTTGCCTAGAGGTCTGAGGGGGAGAAGGCTTGACGAGTGGGGTGGATGGGGGAGAGGGGGTAGTCAGGCTTAGGCTTGTGTGCCGTAGTGGCGATTACTGGTGCTATACCCTCCGCTCCTGGTTCAACGAGGTTAAGGACATCCTTGAGGGCGAGTACAACGTTAAACTGGAGCTGGCAGAGGAGCCTAACGAGGAGGTTGAGGCACCCCTCATAGTTGACGAGTCGGGAGACATAGTGGTTGCCGGTGTGCCGGAGGAGCCCGGCTACCTCATTGAGGAGTTGAAGCTCTACCTCGACCGTAGATTCTATCCCAGCAGTCGAGACATATCCTCACGACAGGGTTAAGCTGTTTTGAGCAGTTCTCGCATATTATTCTCCCACAGTAGGGGCATGTAGCAACCGCGAACCTCTCACCACACCTCATACACAAAGCCTCCCTGCATAAGACGCACACACCACCGGAGATGTGCTTCTCGCAGAACGGCTGGCCACACCTACTGCACCTAGCCTTTGCAGGGGCTCCGCAGATATAGCACCTCATTTCGCACCAGCCTTCTTGGCCTTCAACTCTGCTATTATCGCTCGTGCCTGCCGTAATGCCTTCTCAAGCTTATCCTTGGAGGGCGCATATATCTTGACCATGTAGTGGTACTCGTCCCTGGGCTTAACAAGCACAATAACATCAGCATCGAGCACGCGGTAGAGCCTCGTTATGAACTTTGTTACCTTGGATGCCGATACCTTCAGCTCCGCGCTGGGCATGCCGCTGTCGAGCTTTGGAGGGTTCACACACTCGGCAACCATCCCATATGGCGTCGTCTTGCTCTTCCTCCTCCTCTTACCACTAGACGCCGACTGTAGACTATAGACCTCCTTTATCCTCAGCCACGCGGATCTATGTCTGAGGTAGATCGGCATCACTCCTTAACCTCCTATACTCGTTATCATTAATCACTCCGAGAACGTCGCGCATCACGCCCTTCTTCACTAGTCTCTCGTACGTACGCCAGATCCTCTTAACGGTTACGAAGCCCGTGTAGAAGCCCCTAGCCTTCAAGAGCTCGTAGACTAGGTCGGGGAAGCCGTCGGGATGCCCTATGTACATAGCAGCGGCCTCCCGCACAGCCCTCGCTATATCGCTTCCATGTGGGTACGGGAGCCTGCGGCCCCTCCTCCTACCGTGTTGTAGCAGGCCTGCTCTGCGCTCCTCCTCGAGAACCTCCTCTATAACATCGTCGGGTGCTTCAAGGAGAGGATCGTGTTTCTTCAAGCTCCCCTTCAATATATGTGTGCAGGGGAGCCTAATTTAGACTGAAATACATGGCCTCCAGAGAAGAGGCTAGGCTGATGCTGCGACATACTCAACGGCCATGTTGGCCGCCAGCGACTCAACTACTCTCTCGATTACCTCGTCTATATCTGCGTCAAGGTCTACGGGAACGCCGTTGACCGATACTGCTGTCTTCCCTCCCCAGCCTCCCAGGTACATGTGGACGGCGAAGCCTATCTCCTCGAGGGCTCCTAGGAGGGCGGCGATCGACTCCATTTTCTCGTTGACGTCACAGCCAATGTTTATGACGAGGTACACGTTCACCACGACCACTGCACCCCGCGTGTACGCAGCCCCACTATGTACTACGGGGCGTCTCACCCGCGAAGTGACCAGGGAGATAGTATTAGCTGGCCGGAGCCCCATGCTATCCCTGGCAGGGGGTGGACTGCCCCGCGCCACGGGGCTGGATGAGAACCCCCGCGCGTCGGGCATATACACTTACTTGCATTCATAGTTCTCGTACACCAGGTTGAAGCGCTCTGCGAGCCTGCATAGCTCACCGCGGGGCACGACCGCGACTCCTCCAGACTCGGTCCTCACTATGGCTATGTCCTTCCTCAGCTCGACGACCGCCTTCTCAGGTTTCTTTGGGCGGCCTATGAGCCAGACTGGCTCCTTTGTCACGCCGTCTTCTCCCCTTCTAGTATCTGCCTAGAGAATGGGGGTTGAGTGGTTAAAAACGGGGTGAGTTTTGGGGCGGGTTTACTGCTTCAATTCTTATCCTAGTTTACTGGATGCATGTTCAGTAGCTCTAGGTGCTCTCTCTTGAGCCTCTTGAACTTCTTGAGGAGCGCTAGGAGCTTATCGGCTCCCGGCATGTCTATTGTCGCGTAGTATCCTCCGCGTATCTCGATGAGTATTCCCCTATCCCTTAGCCTGTGGAGGGCCTTCCTTAGCCTGTCCTCGCCCGCTATTCCGCTGAATGCTTCTCTCAACTCTTTCCAGGATACTGGTCTTCCCTTGCGCTTGATGTAGTCATGCACTAGCTCTACCAGCTCCTCGTCGTGGGGTGCCTTGAACACCACTACCTCGTTGTCCTCGTATACTACACTTAGCTCGACGCTCACCGGTATCACCCAATAAAAGCTTTACCCCATCGGGGGTATATATCTGGTTTGCTCTAGAGACGTGTGTCTCGCCCATAAACAAGATTGTTGACAAGCTTAGCTCAGAAGGCGAGATGAGCGAAACTGTACAGCATATAGGGTGCAGCAATAGCAGCGATAAACGCCGCTATCACCGCCCATACAACGGGCTTGCCGCGCTTCATGAAGTATGTTACCTCGGCGAAACACCTACCCCATACCGTGACACGCTCGACAAGTATCTCGTGAACCACCCCCACAACCCTTTTGAGCGATAATACTGCCTGCTTAACTGCCTCGACTATGAGTCCCGTCGCAGCCTCTATGTTTGAGAGCGTGTAGCTTGGAACTCCCGGCTTAACCCCGGAGCATAGGTGGTCGTCTATTGTTGCCAGGACCCCGTCTACTCCATGCACCTTCATAATCTCCTCAACAACCTCCCTGACACCCTTAACGGCGTTGTTGGAGTAGGCTAGGAGTATTCCAGTGAAGGTATCATCGCATCGTGCAACGAAGGCTTGGAGGAAGCCTCCGCAGAGACCGAGCCTTGACGCCGTCTCCTCTGATACCGGTATCTCTACGAGTGACACTTCTAGCTCCTTGCACTTCCTCGTAGCCAGCTTAGACAGTTCATCCACCAACGTGTTTATCTCCTTGCTTGTAGGCCACCTCGACTGCTCCTCGTTGTGCAGGTCGACGGTGGGCGTCGCCGTTACCGGCAGTCTGAGGTCATCTATCCCGACCCGCGGCCTATCGATCACGAGTATTGGTGGGTTTCCTGGCAGGCTCTTGACACGGAATCCGGCCACCTCGACACACTGAGCCATCATTGCGCCTGACTCGGTGCTCGTCCTGCATGCCCTGCTGGCGGCATCCGCTATCAGTTTAGCAAGCCTATTAGACTCCTCGACGCTTGCAACGTCGAGCTCGTGGCCCACGGTGCCATGCAGCACCATGACGGGGTGGTCTGCATATTCACGTATCCTGTAGGGTAGTGTGCTGCTCCCTGCTGCGCGGAAGGGGCCGAAGTGGACTCCCGGAATTATTATTGAGATGCAGCCGCCGTCCTCGAGCTTGTATGATAGTATGTGTGTGTATGTCTCGCGCCTCTCACACCCCATTATCTTGGCGACCATCTCGTAGTCGTCGGCAAGCCATGCACGTAGGTGTGCTGTCACCACGCGCATCAGTCTTATGCCGCGCTTGGGGCCGAACAGGATTGTTGAGACTATAATTGGTGTCAGTGCCAGCGCCGATCCTATGAGGTATGCTTCTAGGAACCTTATCCCGGCAAGCGCTGTGAGTATGACTCCGGTTGCAGGGTATAGTAGTAGTCTCTGCAGGCTCGGGGCTACACCTATGGCGAATGACGTCATGAAGCCCGTTAGGAGGGGGTAGGCGATTAATCCGTAGCCTACACCATAGATATAGGTATAAGCTGTCGAGACGAGGCCTACGAGGAAGTGTAGCCAGCACAGCCTCCTAGCAGTTGCAACACCACGGCCCGCGAGGATCCGGAGGGCTGCCAGCTCAGCCACACCCAGCAATATCATGAACGCGCCGAGCAGCCTTGAGGCCCTTACATAGGCTGCATCAACAACCGCCGAGAGCACTACTGGCAGTATGATTGACCTAGGCAACGCGAAGGCGAACTTGTAGTAGTAGCGCTCCAGCCCCGTGCCCACAGCCTCCTCAGCCTCACCAGGGTTGTCAGGGGGCTTAGCCGGCTAGTGTGCTCAGCAGCTTATCTCTCGTGCAGAGACCTGGTTTAAAGTGCTTTCAGCTACGCCTAGGGAGGTATTGCTGTGCCGGCTGCCTGGTGTGCTAGTAGGCTCGGGAGTAGGAAGAATAGGGCTGCGACTATCACGACGAGTATTATTGCTAGTATCATTAGCCATTTGGCCGTCTCGGGGTTTGAGGCCAGTACTATGGGGATGGGGCCGATGATTATGACTGCGCCTCCCTCGCCGCGTACCCTGCCGCCGCCTGTAAGGATTGGTAGCAGTATGCCTAGCAGGGCGATCCCTACACCTATGAAGATGAGGAGCATACCTATACCGATGAGCTTGCCATAGATCCCGCCGCCTGGAAGGCCGTCACTCAATTTCCGGGGCCCCGGTCGCCGTCTACGTGTGGGGCGAGTATAGGATTTGCTTAGCACGAGGCCTATAGTGCCCTGGGTGCCCTCCAAGAGCGAGGTTCTCGACGCGATACTGGGTATACTGAGGCCCAGGAGGGGTGATGTGTTCCTAGACCTTGGCTGCGGGGATGCAAGGATAGCTGCCGCGGTCGCTAAGAGGTTCTCGGTATACTCTATCTGCGTCGAGTTGAAGGATAGGCTTCTCGAGAAGGCTAAGAGGAGGGTTAGCGAGGAGGGGGTAGGCCATCTCGTCGAGGTTGTCCAGTCAGACCTCTACGAATACCCGTTGAAGGGCGTCAATATAATATACATGTACCTCCTCACCAGCGCTAACTACGCGTTGAGGGAGAGGCTTGAGAAGGAGCTGGATCCAGGCACGGTGATAATCAGCCTGGACTTCCCGATTCCGGGCTGGCAGCCCGTCTGCGTGCTTCAGCTGCCATGTTCCTGGCAGAGATACCTCTACATCTACGTGAAGGGGTACTCCGACACTAAGGCCGGCGACCCCCTTAAGCTATTGGGTGGGAGGATAGATGAGGATCTCCTTGCGGGTTGTAGGGGCGGCTACACGTCGTTCCCCTAGATGTACCTCCATAGGGTCTTCCCGCCGGGCTGGTCTGATAGCAGTATGCCGAGTGAGCGTAGCTTATCCCTTATGTAGTCTGCTAGGTCGTAGAGCTTCCGCTTCCGGAGCTCTGACCTCACCTCCACGAGGAGGTCTATCAAGTCCTCCTCGATTCCACGCCTAGCCTCCCTGGCCTGCTCTCCTAGGACTCCGAACACCTTGTCGAACTCCGTGAACAGTCTTAGCGCTAGCCTCGCAAGGGTTACGTTCTCTGTCTCCGCTATCTCGGTATTCACTATCTTCACAAGCCCCATCACCGCTGACAGCGCCTTCGGCGTGTTGAAGTCGTTGCTCATAGCTTCATGGAACTCGCGGTGCACAGCAAGTATCCTCCTAGCAACCTCCTCCTCCCTGCTGCCCAGCCTTGCCTCCGGCGTGCCGGAAGCTATCCTGGCCGCTAGGCTCACCGCGCCCTCAATACGCCTCAGCATTGCACGGTACTGCTCGAGTATATCCTCCCTGAAGTCCAGCTGGCTCCTATAATGCGCGCTGAGCAGCCATAGCCTCAGGAGCCTTGGGCCCCACTTCTTCAGGGCTTCGCGCAGCGGGATTATGTTGCCCAGGCTCTTACTCATCTTCTCGCCGCCTATGGTGAGGTAGCCTGTATGCATCCAGTACCTGACCCAGGGGGATACTCCGAGGGCTGCCTCGGACTGCGCCCTCTCGTTCTCGTGGTGGGGGAATATGAGGTCCTGGCCTCCGCCGTGGATGTCGAAGCTGCTGCCAAGGTACTTGGTCGCCATCACGCTGCACTCTATATGCCAGCCCGGCCTCCCCTTACCCCATGGAGCCTCCCAGTACGGCTCCCCCGGTTTCCATGCCTTCCAGAGTGCGAAGTCGTAGGGCTTCTTCTTCTCCTTTATGAACTCCTCCTCCTGTCTCCACTCCTCCTTGTTGACCCTCCCGCTGAGCCTCCCATAGTCGGGGTACTTGTCGACGCTGAAGTATACGCTGCCGCTGGGTGTTGTGTAGGCGTATCCTTTCTCTATGAGTATCTCTATGAACTCTATTATCTCCTTTATGTGGTGGGTTACCCTCGGGCTTACATCGATTCTTATCCCTAGGCTCTCTATTGCCTCGAAGTAGTCCCTGCTGTACTCCTCGACTATCTCGCGCCAGTCACGCCCCTCCTCCCTGGCCCTCCTTATGATCTTATCATCTATGTCGGTTATGTTCTGTACATGTATAACCGTGAAGCCTCTCAACTCGAGGTATCTCTTAATAGCGTCGAACGCTACATAGGTTCTCGCATGCCCTAGGTGAGTATAGTCGTAGACTGTTGGACCGCATACATACATGCGCACAACTCCGCGCATCAATGGCTCGAAGCGCTCCAGCCTCCTACCAAGCGTATTGAACACTTTTATCTCGGGCAGCTCGACCAAAGGGCTAAAGGACACTCATAGACACCATGGTATGCAATTAACCGGAGCAGTATAATGGTTATCTGCGGGTGCATGCGGACAGCCATGAGACGCGTATTCGGCGGCAAGCTAGTAGAGGAGGCCCTACGCCGTAAGGAGCATCTGAGAAGTCTTGTGGGCTCGAAGCTGGACGATGAGCAGCGGAGGAGGGCTATAAGGGATCCCCATGCCAGGAGGAGGCCTAGACCATGCGGGATGACTATCCATACGAGCATTGGGTGCAGCTTCGGCTGCATCTACTGCTATGTGCCCGACATGGGGTTCCCGATGAAGCCTAGGCCATACCCCCTAGAGCCCCTGGAGCTCGTCTATGCTCTGCTGCACAACGAGTATATCGTGCCCGGGAGATGGGGCACGCTGATGGCGTTTGGATCCGTCACGGAGCCTTTCCAGCCAGAGGCTGTTGAGAGGACGCTGGGCTATATGGATGCCATAAGGAGGTACATGGATAACCCTATACAGTTCTCCACGAAGGCCAGCATAAGTGATGAAGTTGCTGACATGATCCTCGAGGCGTCACGGGGCGTTGTTGACGCGCTCATAACGATTGTGACGCTCACGAAGCACCGTATCCTCGAGCCGGGGGCTCCTCCGCCATCGGAGAGGCTTGAGACTGCCGAGCGGCTATCCCGGAGGGGGCTCCATGTAACCCTCTTCCTGCGCCCCATAATCCCCTGCGTCGTCTCGGCCAGCGAGCTGAGGCGCATAGTCCTGCAGGCCGCTAGGCATGGTGTAAGGGGCGTAGTGGCCGGCTCGCTTAGGGTTACACGGGGCATCCTTGATAGACTGAGGCTGAAGGGGTTGAGGATAGACTGTATACTCTCAAGGCTGCCGCGTCAGCCAAGGGGTAGGGAGCAAGTACCAATACAGACGGCCGACCTCAAGAGGGTAGTGCTTGACGCTGCATCCACAGCCAGGCTGAAGTTCTACCCCTCGGCGTGCGCGTCAAGCGTAGAGGCACACGCAGTCTCCTGCTACATGTGTAGGCACGGCCCCTGCGGCGACCCATCAAAACTCCCGGTACTGGATGAGGATGGCGTCAGGGACGCTGTTGAATACTTCGGGCTAAGACCACTCCGTATAGACGTTGGAAGGTTCACGATACGCGTGGAGGTGGCGGGGAGGCGGGTAGCCCCCTGGGTCTCGGAGGTCTTGTCGACGCTTTCGAAGCGCCGCTTCATCCTAGTCGGCCGCAGGTAGATCCAGCAAATAGTTCTGCACGGTGTCCTGGGGCCTCCCCCGGTCCGTGAATACTTCATCGCTGTATGCTCTGCCTTAAGGGGCCGGTCATCGGCCCCTACTAGTAATCATGCCGCCCTCTTAGCTGGCGGTGATAGGTTGACGCGTTTTATGGGGAGTTTGAGGTGCTCGGCTATGAGCCTGGCTATCCAGGCGTACTCTGGGTTCCCTTTACTGTACCTTAGCTTGAGCTTGCGGTAGACGGCTCGGAAGAGGAGTGCACCGGCCGGGTCGTAGACCTCTATGTAGCCTTTAACGATACCCCTCCAGTTCTTTGTAAAGCATGCCTGCACTGCGTAGGCGTCGTCAGGCACCTCAATGTGGAGGCGGTACGCCTTACCCCTGGCGTATGTTGGTTTGAGTTCCTCCCGCAGCCTTATCCTGGGCTTTATTATCTTCCCCTCCCTGTCAACCACCAGCGCTATACAGCGTGTCATGTGTAGGCCCTTCCTGCTCTTACTCTGCTCCTCCCTCAGAACCACTACTCCCAGGACTCCTCACCTCTACGAGTAATCTTGGAGGGCTGCACTCTACCTTGGGTTCCCCGTCGAGTACTATTGTGATCCATCTCGGATCCAGTCCCGAGGGTATCCTTGCATGCGCCTTAACCTCTACGTCTCTTATATCGCTACACTTCCTTTCGCTCACCAGCCTCGACTCCTTATAGGTCTTGACGACGACCTCAAACATGCCCGCCTTCTGCCTCATGTGCAGGATTGTCTTAGCCTGCAAGCCTTGCCACCACCCTCTCTCCTTCACCGTGCTGCTCCAGGGGCCTTTATAGTGAGAGTTCTGTGAGGAGCCTCTCTGCCTCGTTGCCGAGCTCTATTAGTATTGATGCTACCATGGGGTCATCCACCTCTCTTAGGAGGTTGCGTGCATCTATGAGGGTCTCCTTAACATCCCTCAGCATTGACGGTATCTTCGCGCCCAGGAAGGCATATGTCTCTAGCCTTATCTTCAGCCTCTCCAGCTGTAGTTCAAGGTTCTTTAAGTACTCACACTGCTTCTCGTGGCAGTGTTTTTCGAGTCTCCGAACCCTCGCCAGCGCTGTGGTCAGCATCGCCATCATCCTTGCGAGGCGGTGCAGTGATGTCAAGCCTCTCCTCTCCCCGTTTCTATCCACCTGCTTCCCGGGGGTTATCCTTTAACCTCTAGGCTTGCTACCCTTCCTCTTCGAGATGTACCGGGCTATGTTGGCTAGCGCTATAATGAATGCTAGCGCGTTCAATGCTGTGAATATGGGGTCTCCCAGCATGTACGCGTAGAGTGTCAGCAGGAGGCTGCCGGCGGCGTAGAGTATACTCAGCTCTATTGGCGGGATGCTTCGGAGAGCCACCACCCAGCCAGCTATAATTAATATCATCCCTGCGAGCCCGACTGCTAGGGCCGCCACTGGAGACCCTCCCCCGCCGCGGACTGCAAGCATATAATAAGGCAGGTGGTGTTGTGGGCGGCGGGGAGAGGATTGACGACCGCCAGGGAGGCTTTCGTTGCTAAGAAGCTTAGGCAGAGGTATGGTGTGGTTGGGAGCGTCGCCGGCCTATATGTGAGGGCTGGCTACTCTGTAAGGGTTGGCGTGCAGACTAAGGCTGGTGTCGCCGATGTCTTTGCAGTCAAGGAGGGGGTGAAGCTGGCGATCAAGGTATTGACTGAGTCGAAGCCATATGGCAGGGATGTTGTCGAGCTCGCCAAGAAGATAGCGGGGGAGCTCGGCGCAAAGCCCGTCATAGTGCTCTACGGCGCCGGGCCGAGGCTCACTGAGGAGGCTGTCAAGGCGGCTGAGGAGGCTGGTGTCAGCGTTAGAAGGGTTAGACCCGGGCATTGAGCAGGTATGCTAGTACTGCTTTTTGAACATGCAGCCTGTTCTCCGCCTGTAGCCATACAATGCTTCTCTCAGATTCAATGACGTCGTCCGTTACTTCCTCGCCGCGGTGCGCTGGGAGGCAGTGCATGAAGTACGCCTTGCCCGCCTCTTTCATCAGCTTCCCGTTAACCTGGTATGGTCTTAGGATTCTCTTCTTCTCCTCGGCCAGCGCCTCCTCCCCCATGCTCACCCATACATCCGTGTAGACTATGTCCGCGCCCTTCACAGCCTCTACCGGGTCGTGCAGGACTGTTATCCTGGAGCCCGTGTCTGCCGCGTATCTCTCCGCGACCTCGAGTATTCTTTCGTCGGGCTTCAGCTCCGGCGGGCATGCCACTGTCATGTTTACCCCTAGCATGGATGCTGCTAGTATTAGGCTGTGCGCGACGTTGTCCCTACCGTCGCCTATGAAGACGAGGTTTACTCCTCTCAGCCTGCCCAGGATCTCCCATATAGTGAACATGTCGCTTATAGCTTGCAGCGGGTGCTCATAGTCGCTGAGCATGTTTATAACCGGCACTGAAGAGTACCTTGCGAGTTCCACTAGGTCTTCATGCCTATACACTCTAGCCGCTATAGCGTCGACGTACCTGGAGAGCACCCTTGCAGTATCTTTTAGCGGTTCACCCCTCGAGAGCTGCATCGCCTTCTTTGTCAACACTATTGGGTGTCCGCCGAGCTGGACGACTGCGAGCTCCATGCTTACTCTAGTCCTTGTGCTTGGCTTCTCGAAGATCAATGCAACACTCCTGCCCCTCAGAACTGGTATGATTCTCTCCCCTGCCATGTATCGTGCCTTGAGCATTCTGGCTATCCTCAATACCTGCCTAAGCTCGAAGGGCTCTAGGTCGGAGACCGAGACCAGGTGCCTTACCCGTTTCATGCCACTCCCGCACCATACATGCCTATGCCGTTGGGACACGCTTTAGGTGTGGCGTCAGTTCATGGGAGTTTCTTCATCCCATGAGGCGTGGTCTGGGACCGCTTTCCTCTTCATCCATCCCTAGTGCTGCTAGGGGTGGGGTGTTATGAGTACATCACTGCACTTGCCCCGTATTATCCTCATTATTTTCT
Organism: Thermoproteota archaeon; assembly: GCA_013153145.1. GTDB lineage: Archaea > Thermoproteota > Thermoprotei_A > Sulfolobales > Pyrodictiaceae > JAADEY01. The sequence goes on from JAADEY010000012.1 coordinate 61,354, forward strand.
CCACTGAGGCCACTAGGCTCTCGGCATCCCTGCACGAGACCGTCAACTCTACCGCCACCGCCGGGATGATGCCTAGTGGGAGCTCTGAGAGCCTTGTAGGCGGTGTCGGGCTGCGTGGCACTGCCTTGACGAGGCAGTCGCCGAGCGCTGCGAGTAGCCATACTGCCTCATAGAGTACCCTGGCTTCCTTGCCAAGTTCATCCGCTAATGCCTTTAGGCATCTGGTCATCGGGCCTGGCTGCCTTGATGTAATTGTGGCTGTGTGGGTGTAGCATGTCTCCATTTCAGTCTCCGGCGTTGCTGTGATTAGGCAAGGATTTATAGCTAGCTGGGTTTCAGTGGTGTGGGGGCTGATCGGTCCTGCACTACAAGGTGCCTGTTAAGGCGCTCCACCGCGTCCTTGAGGTTCTTGTGGCCCCCAAGCCATGTTGCCATGAATTGATGCGCGGCCTTCGAAGATACACCGCCTCGCTCATGGCGTCAGTGGTGCATGTGCCGCGTGCCCTTGAGTGGGGGGTTGCGGCGGCCAAGGAGGGGGTGAGGGAGGGGCTCGGCGAGATAATTAGGAGTGCCGTCAACGACGCGTTGACTGTTACTGAGCCCTGCAGTGTGACTCTGAGTACGGCTGTGCTGCTGTACTCGGCCGCGTATAGTTATGCCTCTGAGCGTGGATTGAGGGGTGAGGCTGGCCTCCTTGACGCGGCTGAGCGCGTATTGAGGGTCTCGACGGTGAACGACGCTGTCAACCTCTATGCAGCTGTTGAGGCTGGTGAACCCGTCCTGGCGGAGTGTCTTGAGGATCTGGGTGTGAGTAGGAGGAGGGTTGAGTACGAGGATATGAGCCTCGAGGATCTCCTGGCGTATATTGCGAGATGCAGCAGGTATGCACTACTCTCCTTTGGACGTGAGTTTAGGAGGCTCGTGACCGCGATGCTCCGGGGCTGGGGCACCGTCTCCGATAACCCGTTGAAGGCATATGCACTCGCATTAACACTCTATGGAGATGCCGAGGCGAGGGGGGCTGCGGAGGAGCTTCTTAAGGCGTCGTCGGAGAGGCAGTACTTGGAGCTTGTGAGGAGGCTGAACAAGTACTGTAGGCTTAAGGGCGTGGATTACAGCCCCGTTGCCGTTGGGGCGGCGGCCGCCGTCTACGTCGCCAGCCTGGTGTGAGGGCGTCCCTATGCAGAAGCTGGCAACACTCGTAAGGGTTTTGGATGGCCTCATAAAGTTTAGGCAGACACTCCTACTCACCGCGTCCATGTATGCAGCGTTTCTCGTCGCGGGGGGCTATGCTAAGCCCCTCCAGCTACACGTCACAATACTCCTCCTCGGCTTTCTCTCGATAGCCGCGACAACCGCCGTGAACATGTTCTTTGACCGGGATATAGACGCTATGATGAATCGTACAGCGCACCGGCCCCTACCCCGGGGGGTTGTTGAGCCGCGCATAGTGCTCTACGTGTCTGTAATGCTCGTAGCTATATGCGTGGCTGCTGGAGCCATCTATGTAAACCAGTACTTCGCGGCGTCAATCGCGGCTGGGTTCTTCTTCGATATAGTAGCCTACACGCTGCTACTGAAACGCCGCACCCCGCTAAGCATAGTGGCCGGCTCACTTGCAGGTGGTGCACCCTCATTCGGCGGCTGGGCCGCTGCCCGCGGAGCGCCGGGCGTCGGTGCACTCGCCTTCTCTATGCTGATAGTCGCGTGGGTTCCTGCACACATCTGGTTCCTAGCACTATACTACCGCGACGACTATAGGGCCGCTAATGTACCGATGCTGCCCGTCATAACCGGGCCGGCGACCGTCGGTGTCGCCGTGGCGTTTGCCTCCATCTTCCAGGCCTACAGCGTCGCAATACTCTACGCGTCACATGATGTAGGGCTTGCACCACTGGTTTACGGCATACTTGCCTCACTGCATACATTCAAGCTGAGCATGGATGTCTGCAGCGGGAAGCCAGAGTATATGAGGGCGTTTAAGCTAGTCAACATGCATCTGGGGATACTGTTAATCATCATGATGCTCGACGCTGTGCTTGGGAGGCCTTTCGGAATCTAGGTTCACGAATAGTAAGGTTTAATGAACACCCCCGCGTAGAGTTATGATTGAGAACAGAGGGGCCAGGTGTAGAAGCCTAGTCCTAGCCTCAGTCAAGCCCTCCCACGCAAACGACTATGAGTGAGGTGCAGTGGTATAATGGAGAGGCCGAGCTGCCCCAGGTGTAGGACGAGGCTCGAGTACAGGATGGAGGCGGAGATAGGGGATGGTAGTAGGAGGGTGATAAGGTACTACTATAGGTGCCCACGCTGCGGCTACCGTATATACGACTCAGTCATTGTGGTTAAGAAGAATGGCTCGAAGACTATCCTCGAGCTGACGGAGCCCATCTACGCCGTTGCTAGGAGAATAGCAATCCACTAATCCATGCACCTTTTTAAACCATACCCGGGCACCGCCGCCCCTCAATGACGATGCCCCGGCGAGAGGGCTCCCCTCGTGTCAAGGTACAATATCCTCGGCAGGCTCGTATCCTTCGTTAGGGATCTCCGCCGGCTTGCAAGGATAGCTAACGCGCACTCCATTGCCAGGAGGATGTTCGTTACAAACGCCTTCGACGGCCTCCTCGCAGCCCTTGGTGTCGTCATGGGGCTTTACGCGACTCATAGTGTTGACGCCCGCATATACGTCTACGGAGTACTTGGAGAGTCCATAGCTATGGGCGTCTTCAGCGGCATGATAGCCACCTACTTCTCTGAGCGTGCAGAGAGGCTGAGGGAGCTGCATGAGATTGAGAGGGCCGTGCTCCACGAGCTTGATAACAGCATATACGGTAAGACGGCGAGGTATGTGCCGCTCTACGTTGCGCTGTGGAGCGGTGCCGGAGCCACCCTGCTACCCTTAGCCGGAATAACGCCCCTCACCATCGCCCTCCTCCTAGGCCTGCCGGCCCGCGGCCTCCCAGTCTACATGAGCGTCGCCTGTATACTTGGCGAGCTATTCCTCATAGGATACTACCTTGGCCGTATAAGCGGCGAAAACAGCCTATTGAACGGCTTGAAGCTTGCCGGTATAGGCGTGGCTGCAGCCTTCACGCTCTTCCTCTTAAAAATGATGCTGCCATAGGATGCTGCTACCCGTATGGGGGGATCCGCTTATGGGGCCTGGTCGGGGGGGTTGCAGGGGTCTTCTAGAATCCCTTGCAGAGGGAAGGGAGTGGCTGCGGAGGCTGCTTGCAGTTACTGCTGCAATGTACCCGCCCGATGACGTGCATGGCCTTGGACATGTACTGCGTGTAACGTGTTTAGCGCTTAAACTCGTTGAGGGACTTGAGGCTGATGTAGACGTTGTTGTGGCTGCAGGACTGCTTCATGACATCGGCAGGGTTTCTGAGGATTGGAGTGGCATCCATCACGCAGTGCTATCCGCGATCATCGCGCCATGGCTGCTGCGGTCGGTTGGATTCCCGGAGGAGAAGATCAGCCGTGTCGTTGAAGCAATATTATCGCATAGTTTCAGCCTCGGTTTCAAGCCTGGAAGCGTTGAGGCTGCTGCAATAAGTGACGCAGACAAACTGGATGCAATAGGCGCCGTGGGTATCTACCGTGCAGCCGCTGAGGGGTTTAGGAGGAGGCGCGGCATAAAGGGCACTATACGACACTACTACGAGAAGCTGGCGAGGCTCCGGGATATGCTGATCCTCCCTGCTGCGCGGAGGATTGCCGAGGAGAGGACGAGGCTGCTCGACGAGTTCTTCAAGGAGCTGGAGCTTGAGGCTGGAGACGAGGATGTAGTCGTTGACTGGGTTCTGGGTATGGTCAGGAGCGCCGGAGCTCACATCATTGCCGGTGCTCAGCGCCGATCCACTTCATCAACCCATGGCGGCTGCTAGACCAGCTCGAGGATATAGCCTATGCTGCTGCTCTTATCGAGCTCGGACTCGAGCTCCCTCATGTAGTCATAGTATTCCCTCACCTTCTTGAGTTTCTGGGCTAGCATTATCAGCCTATCATAGTCCTCTACGCGGAGGGGCTGGCGGAGCCATAGCAGGAACCTGCAGTTCGCCGAGTAGACGCCGGCGAGGAGCCCTCCGCGTGAGAAGAATTCTGCGAAGGACTCCAGATCCCTTGATGATGGTAGGCATACCCCGCCGGGGTGGGTATGCATGAATACTACCAGCGGCACCCCCGGCACGTGTACCTCCCTGCTCTCCCCCTCCGCGACAGCCGCCATACCGTTCCAGCCTACTGCGAGGAAGTACTCCTTCCCCGTCAACGTCTTCGAGAGTATATGGGACTCTAATCCCCTTTCATAAGTCCTTATCAGCTCCCTCATTATCTGCTCAGTCGAGCCTGTACAAGATCCTGCACACCCGCATACAATCCCGTCGGGCAACAGCTCCAGCCACGCCTTGCCAAGGGTATAGGTTAGGAGCCTCTCAATCCAGCCCGTGTCCGGGCAGATGCGGGGCGAGCAGAGCGTCAAGCCATAGCTGCTCCCGAGACACACAGTAGACTCCTCATCCTCCTCGACAGCATCACCCAAGACATGAAAGGCGACGCCGAGCAATGCAACGCGCCGGGACGCCTCACACGTCACCTCCCATTGCTCATACCCCATGACAGGCTTCACCCTCACCAAGACAAGCCTATAGGCTCTAGGGAGGCTTATAGCCCCTCCACAATACGGGCTTCCAGCAAGGATGCAGGGTGGCGTTCAGGGTTAGATCGGTGACACTCCATATACCCATAGAGCCCGGTGACATCACGGAACCCGCGGCCTTCATTAGAGGCGCCTGGACACGGCTCAATGAGATAAAGAGGCGTGTTGAGGCAGCAGGCTTCAACGTCTGGAGCCTAAGGCTGTCACTTTCGCCGAGCGAGGAGCTCCCCGACGCCAGGGTGTTGAGAGCCCTTGGCGACGCCTCAGCCGGGTATGGCGAGGATCTGCTTGTAGCGGCGGTCCATGCACCCTACACCACCACGAACGCCGAGAGGGCTGTTGAAGCAGTGCTCTCCGCGCAGAACATGTATGCATCACTCCTAGTAGAGAATGTCGACGAGACGTACATGCACGTGCATAGGATACTCCGGAGGCTTGGCCCCCACGCCTCGAGACTAGCGCTACTCTTCGGAGGCTTCATCCAGACCCCCTACTTCCCGGCAGCTGCATGCCTCAGCGAAGAGGAGTGCTTCACAGTCAGCCTACTCTACCCCAGAACCATAAGCCGCCTAGGCAGTAACGGGTTCAACACTGTTGCAAGGGAGGCAGGGAGACTGGAGGAGGCGCTGAGGATCATATCCAGCGACCTTGGAGTAAAGTACTGCGGTATTGATGCATCCCTCTCACCCTGGATGAGTGAAAGCGTAGCCGAAGCACTGGAGTCTATGAGCGGGCTGAGGCTCTACGAGTATGGGTTCATCCACACCGTGAGGAGGGCTAACGAGCTAATAGAGGAGACTATATGTAGCGCTGTAAGCTGCACGGGCTTCAACGAGGTAATGCTAGCAGTCGCCGAGGACGATCTACTGAAGAGGTACGCTGAAGAGGGGACTCTAACACTAGACACCCTCCTACACCTCGTGTTTGGATGCGTCGTGGGCCTGGACATGGTGGCTATCGAGGAGCCCAGCGATGAACTACTACGACGCATCATGCTAGAGGTCTACACTGCAAGCAGAGTTAAGGGGAGGGTGACGGGGCTACGCCTACTATACGCCCCAAGGGGCTCCAAGAAGCTATACATAGACGAGACTCTCGGCGAGACTCCATTGGTAAGGTATACTATGGAGAGGCTACAGCGACCCTAGAGACACCATTCTCCCTCCTAACCTCTATTATCGTGTCGGCCGCATCCTCAAGCTCCCTGTCATGCGTCACTATGAGTATCTGCGATACGCCGAGCGCCCTGGAGGACGCCTTAAGTATGTCTACTAGATCCCTCCTCCTCTCCTCGTCTAGGTAGACTGTTGGCTCGTCAAGGACTAGTATACCCATGCGTGAGCCGAGGGCCCTCGCTATTGCCAGCCTGAGCGCCAGTGCCAGCGCTATCCTCTCGCCGCCGCTGAGCATATTAACTGACTTCAAGCCCTCAACCGTTTTAACCGTCACGTTGAACTCCTCGTCGAGGTCGACGTCTATGAAGCCGAGGTTGAACCTCTCGAGTATATCACGCATATATATCGTGACGAGCTCGCGCAGCCTCGACCTTATCAGCCGTGGAAGCCCCTTATTGTGGAGCACACTCCTTATGCGTTGTAAGTCGCTGACTATCTTCTCAAGCTTCTTCGCGCGTACCTCCCTCCTCCTAAGCTCCGTTTCTAAGTCCTTTATGCGGCGCTCAGTGTCCTCTATCGCTTTAATCCGCTCCACTACCTGCCCCTTCTCCTTTGCGAGGCGCTTAAGCTTCTCTTCAACCTCGCGAATCCTCTTCTTCACCTCCTCGTGGAGCTCCCTGTCGTAACCCAGGCTCTCAAGCTCGTCACGGATCTGGGCGATCCTCTCCCTATACTCCTTAATCCGCTTGTCAACCTCCTCCATGCTGTCCCTAAGCGTTCTAAGCTTAACTATCACGTCCCTTAGTTCCTCGGTCTTCCTCAACGCGTCCTCTAGGTCCTCGAGTATATGTCCACAACCCCTACATGCCTTGGTGAGGGCTGCACGGTACTCATCCAGCCTCGACTTCAATTCCTTAACCCTAACGGTTATCTCGGCGAGCCTCTTCCTTGCATAGTCCAGCTCCTGCAGCCTCTCCTGATAGGGTTTCAGCTTCTCTATCTCTGCTTCAAGCCTCTCGATCTTCATGCTTATATCGTCGTATCGGCGCTTGTCAAGCCTCAATGTTATGAGCTCTCCCTGGATACTCTCTATCTTCTTTCTCAGCTCCTCAGCCCTCCTGCTATACTCCCTCATTTGCTCAAGCCTATTACTCACCAGTTCAACCGCTCTCGTCAATCTCTGGAGCTCTTTCTGCAGCCTCTGCTTCTCCCCCCGCAGTGACTCAATCTCCCTTCTCAGCTCCTCCATGCGCCACGTAAGCCTCCTCTTCTCCTCCCTCAACTCCCTTATGAGTCTCTGCCTATGCTCCTCCGTTAGGGGTCTACGGCATAGAGGGCACCTCCCCGACGCCCGTGTCAATATCTCGAGGTAGTCGGCTATCGACTCTATCCTCGACCTTATACTGCCAAGCTCGTCTATGCGCTCAGATAGCTTCTCCTCAACCTTCTTCAACCTGCTCTCTGTCTCATCCCTGTTGTGTCTAAGCAGCTCCAGTAACCGCTCGATATCGATGCTCGCAGACATTATGCCCGTGATGCCTATGCCTATGCGGAGTCTCCTCAGCCCCCTCAACACTATCAGCTTGTAGTTGCTGAGCATATGCTCTATCTCCGCTAGCTCGCTCTTCATGCTCTTAAGCCTGCCCTCAAGCTCGCTATACTCCCTGACCCTGTCACGGAGGCTGTTTAGCTCCCGCAGCAGCCTTGCATGCTCGTCTTGTAGCCTCCTAAGCCTCTCGACCTTCTCCTCCACTCCACTCAGCTCGCTCAACACTCTCTTGAGGGATTTCTCCTCGTCAAGGTACTCCCTAAGCTTCTTATACACATCGACTGCCTCTCTTAGCAGATCTATGCTGTCTACAAGCTGCATGTAGTCAGAATAGCTCTCTATCAGTTTCTCGATACGCTCTATCTCGGCTGCCAGGCTGGCCCTGCGCTTCTCCTCCCTCTCCAACTCCCTTTCGAGCACCGTGAGCTGTGATGTCAGGTTAAGGTACTTTTCCTGGAGCTTGTCGAGCACATCCTTCCTGTTATTGAGCTCCTCGAGCTTCTCCTCGAGACTCCTTTCTTCGTCCTCAAGTTCCTCGAGCCTCTTGAGCACGAGCTCCTTCTCCTCGACGATTTTCCTATACTCCTCTATCTGCCTCCTAAGCCTATCGATGAGACTTCGTTCAAGCTCGAGTCTGCCCTTATACCTTGTTATCACCTCCCTCATGCGCTCATACGCCTTCTCTATGTTCTTGAGGCCTAGCAGCGAGTCTATAGCCTCTATTCTCTTCGACTTATCTGTCAAGAGTATGTCGAGCTCTCCCTGCCTGGCTATTACGGTGTATCTTGCAACATCAGCCGTTATACCGGTCAGCCTGGCCAGCTCACTAGATACGGCCCTGGGCGAGACCGCTATGGGCCTCCTCTTCCCATCAACGACTTCGTATAGCAGGGCTGTCGTTGAAGAACCCCTCGCGAGCCTCTTGACTACAACATACCTCTTCCCGCCAACCCGGAAGGACACCTCTATCGATGCCGACGCCGCACCTATCCTTATGAGCGGATCCTTCCGCCTAGGATCCCTGCTATGTATCGAGAAGAGGGCATATGATATCGCGTCTATTATGCTTGTCTTGCCGGCCCCATTAGGGCCGACGATAACCGTCACTCCGAGCGGGAGCCTCAGCTTGGTGTCAACATGGCTCAACACATTATTCATTTTAACCTCGTCGACAACAAGGTTGCCTGGCACACCCCCTCACCCCTCAAGGCCATAGAACTTGTCGATTACCTTGACTGCCTCGTTCACGGGGTTCTGGCCCTTGACCGACAGGATATCTATCAGTTCCTCGGCAAGTCTTGCAAGCCCCTCATCCCTAAGGAGCTCCTTCAACAGCTCAAACTTATCTATCGAAGCAACTTCATCACTTATCCTCCTGGAGCCCAGGAGGGATGGCTTCATGGTCTCGTACTGCAGCCTATAGTATAGCGCGAGGCCCCCAAGCTCCCGCTCTATGGATGAAATAATCCTCTTCCTATTATGCTCGCTACCCCTAACCTTCAAGTGCACTATCGGCTTCGCCCCGTTCACCCTCAACCTCCTAATACTGGCTACGAGCTCTGCTAGCTTACTCTGGAACTGAGCCTCATCAAGCTCGTAGTAGATCTGCGGCCTCACCCTGCGCAGCTTTATCCTCTGAACAGTCGTCTCCGAGCCTATGTCCGCAAGTACTATGAACCTGCCCCCGCCGTCACTCCTTACCTCGTCGACCCTCATGTAGTCTACTGCACCCGGATAGATGAGCGGCCTACCGCCAACCTTCAACTCCTTATACACGTGTAGATGGCCCAGCGCATAGTAGCTGTAGCCCTGCGGCAGATGGGTAAGGTCGAGCTCATACTGGGGGCACACCCTGCTAATACACTGGTGAAGCATTAGAATCGATGGCTTATCCTCGTCGGGCTTCCTCAGCCTCGCAAGCAACATCCTCAGCTTAGCAGCCTCATTCCTCCGGTGGCTCCGTAGGCCAGCGACGAGAACCTCCCTGCCAGACCTAGTCCTTATAGTCAACCTTAACACGTCATTCTTTAGGCCGATGATCCTTAGGAGTCCTAGCCTCTCGAGTATGAGGAGTGGGGGTGCAACCCTCCTACGAGGAGTGTCATGATCACCCATGATGGCTACAAAGGGTATTCCCCTCTCCCTGAGCCTCCTAAGCTCCTCGATCGCCACTAGGATAGCCTGTGAAGGCGGGCGAACAGAGTCGAAGAAGTCACCTGTATGAATAACCAGGTCTACATGCTCCCTCACAGCATTATCTATTACCTCGCGGAACACGTTGTATATGTCCTGCTCACGCTCATACAAGCCATACTGCCTATAACCGAGATGAGTATCAGAGACGTGGAGGACATGGATAGAGCTACCCGGCACCCGTTATCACCTCTTCAAGGAGCTCATCGATACCGGGCTCCACGCGGCGGCCCCTCCACTCCCCAACAACATCTATGTCTGAGCCGCCGAGAGGCCCAGGGTACTTGTCTATGCGTACAACTGCTGGTATCCTCGTCATCGGGCCTATGAGTATGCCCTCCCCACGGTTTAGGCCGGGGAGCTGCTTTACGAGGTCCTCGCTTAGGGTCTCGCTCGCCTCCCGCACATAGCGCTGGTCGGCCGGCTCAACTATCCTCAACACTATCTTGTTGTTCATCTGGCTGAGTATATCGGGGTCTATGTTCCTCGGCCTCTGACTAACTATGCATAGCCCTACGCCGAACTTTCTCCCCTCCCTGGCTATCCTCGCCATCCAGTACTTCGACAACGTGTCCCTATCCCTGGGCGCGAGTATATGCGCCTCCTCAACCACTATGAAGACCGGCGTCTCAAGCCCCGTCCCAGTCCTCCTGTACCGCTTCCTCTCAACCAGTATCCTCCGCAGGAAATGGCTTACAACAACGTCGGCAGCGTCCTCGTCGAGCAAGCTTAGGTCGACGATGTTCGCCCTGCCCGGCTCTATCCTGGCAACAACGTCGTCGACGCCCTCATCCACTATGTAGCCGTGTCTCTCGAGGAACGAGTCTATCTTGTTCCTGACGGCGACCGCAGCCCTCTTATCCTCCGGTCTACCCGCCTCAAACTTCTTCAACTCCCTCAATATAGCATCAATGAAGCCGCCCTCAGCCTCCAACGCGGCGTTGTAAGACTTCCTGAACAACCGCTCCTGGTTATAGAACCTCTGCTCTATGCCGAGAAGCGCCATAAACTCCCCTATGGAGAGTAGGCGTGGGTTCAGCTTCGGCTCTATGATACTGGGCCTGCCCCCGACACCGGAATCTATGTATTCTCCGTGGAAGTCGAATATTACGACCGTGCCGCCGAGCCTAACCATGCGATCCACGAGGACGGCAACCGTATTGCTCTTACCAGCACCGGTGACCGCTAGAACCGCGAGGTGGCGTGTAACAATAGCGTTAACATTAACCTTCACCTCAACCTCCGGCCTCGCCGCCAGAACACCGATCCTAACCCACTCATCACCACCAGAACCGAAGATCTCGCGCAGCAGGCCTGCAGGCGCCCTCCACACATGAGCACCCGGCCTGGGAGGCCTACGCGGTATCTCCATCGACGGGTATACACCGAGGAGCCTCACGCTAGCCTCGTAGAAGCAGTCCCCAGCCCCAAGCCTGGTCAGGTTCTCGAAGACCGCCGGATCCCTTGCCTCCGCAAGCATAGAGAGTATGGAGCTGCGTGTCCCAACCCATTCAACCATCCCGAGTACCTGCTCGCCATCATAGTCGATTAACACGTAGTCTCCAAGCAAGGGGGGCTCGGGGGCCACAAACCTCACACGGACAGCAGTAGACTCGTCAAGGACATAGCCAAGCACCCTAGACTCGCTAGACACACCCGAGCCCCTATAGGACGTGGAGTTGCAGGTATCATCGGATAAGCCTTAGGGGGTGCCGGGGCCCGCGCCGGGGTAGACGGAGTCCTCCGGCCTAGTGGACGAGGCTATCGCGTAGAGCCTCTTAAGCCTCTCAACGCCATCAACCTCCTCAATGACAGATGCCGTGCCTGAAGGCACTAGGCTCCGCCAATCACCGCCCAGAGCTATCAATCTCCTTACAACACTCCCCCTCAACCGGTTCCTCTCGAGGAGGGGCGGGCAGACACACCTAACACCCATATGAGCCGCAATCATCCTAACGACCGGGTTAGCCGTCGCGATAGCATCCACGGGGGGCGCCAACTCCAGCATATAGTAGAGGGAGCTCGTATTCACCTCAAGGGTGGGTGCAGTCACAGTTATAATCCTTGAAAGATCAACACCCCTCTCAACAAGGCTACGCCTAATCATCAACAACCTCTCACCAGCCGTAAACGGGTTCCTCCACGTAAAACTCTCAGAAGCCATGCCAATACAGACTACAACCTCCTCGAAGCGCTCCAGAAGCCATTCAACAGCACCGAGATGACCCAGATGGAAGGGCTGGAACCTACCAATGAACAACACCCTTTTACCCTCCAAGGCAGCAACAACACCCACGAGAGCATGATTGAGGTATGCCTAGCAGTAAACCCTATCGCCGGCATGGGCGGCCCACTAGCACTCAAAGGCACCGATGGAGAAGCGAGATGGATCGCCTTAAGGAGGGGCGCTAAGCCCATCTCACCCAGCAGGGCGGAGAGGTTCCTAAGGGAGCTCAAACGCCATGGCGTGGAGCTCCTAGTATACACCGCCACCGGTTTAATGGGCGAGGCCGAGGCGAGGAGGACCGGGCACAGGACCCGCATCGTGCATGTCGCACCCGAGCCCACGAGCAGGCACGATACATTCGAGACGGTCTACCGCTGCCTATCAAAGGGCGTAGAGATAATAATTGTTGTGGGTGGCGACGGCACACTGAGAGACGCATACCTAGCCGCCGCTGCGCACGGGGGCAGCCACGTCATCATCCCCGTACCCGCCGGCGTGAAGATGTACAGCGCAGCCTTCCCACCAACACCCGAGGAGGCCGCACACGCACTCATGGACTACCTCAAGACGGGGTCCGCCTGCCTAAACGAGGTAGCCGATATCGATGAGGAGTCGTTCAGGAGGAACAAGCTAATTGTACGGCTCTACGGCTACGTGAAGACCCCCTGCAGACACGTAGTAGGCGTCACAAAGGAGCCTCCACCACCGGGAGAGGATGAGGCGAAGAAGGCTATTGCAAGACGCGTAGTCGAGGACTATGCCAAGCCCTGCACCCTCCTCATCCTAGGCCCCGGGACAACAACCAAGGCCATAGCCGACCTGCTCGGCGCCGAGAAGACCCTGCTAGGGGTAGATGTAATACACAACGGCAAGACTATCGCCAGGGACGCGGATGAAGAGACGATATACAGGCTGCTTAAGAGCCACCTCGAGGGAGGGGGGAAGGCATACCTAGTAGTCTCGCCCATAGGGGGCCAAGGATTCATACTCGGCAGGGGGAACCAGCAGATATCCCCAAGGATACTAAGACTCCTAATCGAGAAGATGGGTAAAGACGCCATAGTCGTTGTCTCAACACCCTCCAAGCTGAGGAGAGTAAAGATACTCCGCGTAGACACCGGAGACCCAGAGCTAGACGCCATGCTTAGGGGATACATCCGCGTCATAACAGATTATAACGAGGAGACCCTCGTACGGGTCGTGTGACCAGAGACCCTGCGGCAGCGAGGATAAAGAAGCCTTGCCGCGTCACAGGCTCGGCCTCTTCAGACCACTATACCTCAATGAGGCCGCATCACTCTTCATAGCAGCCGTCGCGACCGCCTTCGCGCTCGGCAAAAGAGACCTGATATACATACTCTCAAACCCGTTAAGCTGGCCCGGAGGCGTACTCATAGGAGCATTGATGGGGGTCATCATACACGAGCTCGCACACAAGTACGCAGCAATAGCTGAGGGGTGCCGCGCAAGATACGTGCTAACACCCACAGGGCTCGCCATAACACTCCTCTCAGGGCTCATCCCAAGCATAGCAATCATAATGCCAGGATACGTCGCAATACTCTGCTACGCGGGCTCAACCATGCTCATAGGAGAGGAGTGGATAGCAGCCGCAGGACCCATCGTCAATGTGGTGCTCTCCGCAATCGCGTACGCCTGGCTCCTAGCCTTCCACTCACCCATAGACTTCCTGGTCGGCTTCATAAGCGTGAATGCATGGATAGCCCTATTTAACCTCATACCAATACCGCCGCTAGATGGCTACAAGATACTGAAGCGCAGACCAATAATCTGGATACTCCTCATAGCCTTCCCAGTCCTACTCCTCTTCTACCTACTCTAATCCACAGGTACGGCGCCCCCTGGTAGTACTAGGTCTCCCAGCTACTAGCCCTACACCATGACTACAATCATAGCCGGGGGGCTATGCAGGTACAGGAGAGCAGAGAGGACAGGAAGAGCGGTGGGCCGCGAAGCCGCATAGTCGAGGCAATAGCAGTACTCCTCCTCGCCCGCCCGATGAGGGCTGCGGAGATCGCACAAGTCTTGGGGAGATCGTCGAGATATGTTAGCAGCTACCTCAGCTACTGGAAGACAAGGGGGTTGTTCGAGTACGTGAATGGATACTGGCAGCTAACACCCGAGGGTGAGGAGTACGCCAGGAACATAATGGAGAAGCAGATGAATAGCAGGGTTCACCAGTACGTCGCGCTCGCAAGACAGATACTGGAGTCCACTGAACCTGTTAGACCGACAAGGAAGGGCAAGAGAAGGGTGATACGCAGCCCGGAGTCAGGCAGAGTCCAGTCATTCATTGCCAGTCTTACAGGTTTAAGCAGCAAGGAAAGACAAGGACTACCCCCCGAGGCCTGCCTCGCGGCAACCGTCGACCTTGACGAGCTTACGCCCGAGGAGAGGGATGTACTGGACGTTCTCCTCAACCATTACGCTAAGTGGGGGACTACATACCTCTATGCAGACCAGCTGCAGAAGGAGCTTGAAGCTGACGCTGCATGGCTTATCAGGGTGCTCCGCTCCCTACAAACCAAGGGAATCATATACATCTACAAGGATAGGAGGCTTGGTATGAGGGTGGGCTTCTCGAAGCGGGTGCGCGCCTCACTAGAGGCCTGCCTATCACTATAACCTACCTCTACAAACGCCGCCGAGCCACCTGGGTATTCTCGCTCCAGTGTTACTATGCGCGTTGACCCGGCTCTCTGGTGTTATGTATGCTTCTGTTCCTGTCAGGCTTAGAAGAAGAGCTCTAATTAGCCAAACAATTTTTCTTGCCAGACAAGAAACTACCTGAAACACCACACAGAGCTAGATCATGAAGGGATGTAGGGGAAAAGAGGTGGAGAGGGAGCACCCCAGGTACTACCGGGCAGCATAGATGCTGTCAAGCGTGCCCCTGGGCTGGTCGGCCCTCGGGATGTGTGGTGGTTGTTGCTAGTCTAGGCCGAATGCGTGCCTCCTGTTCCTTATCTTCACTTTCCAGTAGAGTTCCTTTATGTTGCTGCTTATACGTGTCTTTATAATCTCGCCGGTTACGAGCTCTATGTATGCTTTCCCATGGTGTATGTGGATGTCTTTTATCGCGTCGAGGTCGGGGGCTCCCTCTTGGAGGCCCTTATGGCCTATAAACAGCTCCGGGCTCACCGGTTTAACAATGATTGGAAGGGTGTTCCACTATATTAACTCTAGCGTTCGTTGCTGGTGTCAGGAGATGCTCTGCATCTTCTCCCGGAGTACTCTTTCCGCCTCCTCGCGCCTCATCTCCCTGTACTTCGGCTGGTTTAGCACCTCGAGTATCTTCTCGGGCTCCTCCTCGACCTCTCTTATGGCCTCCGTGTATGGCTTGTCTAGTATTGTTTCGAGCCTGTATGCCTTACCCTCGAGGACTATTATCGAGTCGAGCTTGGTCTTCCCGTCGTGCATCTCTATCGTGAGGATCCCGAGGTTTGTGCCATCCTCGCCGTAGAGTATGTAGAGGGCACCGTTCTTCATCCTTCCGAGCGGCTTTAGCCGCGCTATCCTCTGTGGTGGTGGATACTCCTTGATTTCCGCCTTCTCCTCTCTGGGCTTCTCCGCCTTCTCGCCGGTCCAGGCCGCCTCCTCCGCGCTTACAGGCTTTGCTAGGACCTCCTCGGCGGCCTTTATCGTCTCTCTTATGGCCTTCTCGACCTCCTCGTCGGGGATGCGCCGGAATGCCTCGATGCGTAGTGTGTCTAGCTTCCACTCTATGTCGCCGTCCTTGACCTCGTATTCTATCCTTATTCTTACAGCGTCTCCCTTGTCCAGCTTCAGCCTGTTAACTATTATGTCGAAGAGCAGCCTGTTTAGCTGGCCAGCCCTCTGGGCGACTTGCTGTCCTGTGATCTCCTTCTTCTTTATCTTGTCCCTGAGCTGGGCGAATAGTACCCTCCTCAGCTTGTCGGCGTACGCCCCGGCTATCACGAGGCCTGTTGATAGTTGGGGCATGATTATCCACCCTCCTTCCAGTCAATGTATCCTGGTGGGCTTCTCTATAAACCCTTTAATCCTCTAGGTGAGGAAGCTGTCCAGGGTTCTTTGGCTTCTTAGTGTTCGGAGGAGCCTGGAGCCCCTTAGCGCCTCCTCTACCCAGCGCCTATTCCTCGCGAGTTCTACTATCTTCCTTACAGCCTCGTCGAGCACGCTGGTTCTTAGGACTGGGCCCTTCCTGAAGGCTTCTCTCACTGTTTCACGTATATGCCAGTTGCCTACGGGTGCATAGTATTCCCTTGTGACCTCCCTGACTATCAGTATTCTCGCCTGCCTCGCCTCCTGGTTTAGGTGTTCGAGGACGGGTAGCCGTGCAGCCATGTATCCTCCGTCGAGGGGTTCCACGTTGCCGTTGTAGTCCTCCCTTATGTATACTATTGTTGGCTTGGACGCGTTCATAGTCCATGGTGTTAGTGGGTGCCATATCTCTATCATCTCCGCCGTGTATGCGCCTGGGGCGAGGAGTATGGTGAAGTGGTTGCCCAGGTACCTTGCATGGTATACGCGGTACTCGTTCACCGGTCTCCTGGTCTTCACGCTGCTCAGTAGCCATCTTGCTACAGTGTCGTCGACGGCTGTTATGGCCCAGCGTGTCGGCACCAGCCTCCTGTTCCTTAACCGGCCGAGGAGGCCTAGGCTGAAGGCCGTTATTATCGTGTAGTAGTCGGTGCCGGAGGTGTAGAGCTCTACGACGGCCTCCGAGGCTCTGGCGTCATCCCATATGAGTTTCTCGAGTCTCCTTGGGAGCGTTGGGTTGCCGTCCACTCTTATCCTCTCAGCGGGGGCTGAGGGGCCGTGTGGTGCTAGCAGGCCGTCGAACTTCAGGATTGGTTGGGGGCGGTGGTGTAGTAGGGTTTCAGCGTCCACCGGTCTTAGGGAGGCTGCGGCGATCGATAACTCCTTCTCGTAGAGGATCCATGGCTTCCTAGCATCAACCCTCATTATGCCTCCGACGAGGTAGGAGCGGTACTCTATGATCCTTCCGAGCGGTGTTCTCGACCGGTGCCATGCGGTTGGGTTGTCGTATTGTTTTGCAGGCTCGCCGTGCACTCCTGGTGGTGTGTATAGTATTGCGGGTATCTTTGGGTAGCCCTTCTCGCCTATTATCATGCATGGTGGGGTTGAGCCCTCGACCTGCCTCTCCCTAACCCTGTTCGATCCGAGAACCTGGCTCCTGAACTTGGCTAGTATTGGGCAGGTTGGTAAGCCGCAGAGCTTCTTGTAGCCTTTGCATCTCGCGCATAGTGCTGGGGGTATCCTGTGGCCCGGCATCTTAGGGGGCTCCGGCCTCTACCATCTCTAGTAGATCCTGTAGCGTAAAACCCCTACGAGGCCTTTGAATGTCTTCTTTATCCATTCAGCCTCGGGTATGCCGTCTGAGAGGAAGTAGACCTTTGTACCCCTCTTCTCAGCCTCCTCAGCCAGCTTGTCGGCCTCGGGGTGCTCCTCGTCTATTATCAGTGTCTTGAGGGCTCCCATCTCGAGGGCTGCTTTTATCTCGCGTGGCCCGTAGACGGCTAGTCCATCGTCTTTTGCTAGGTGTATCTTGAACTCCTCGACTGCCTTTACCAGCTCGACGTACTTCTGTTTTGTCAGTACATCCTCGGCCCTCATGACGAGCTCCCGGAGCCCCGTCTCACCCTGATATGCCACGTCGAAGAGTCTTGGCACGATTATCTTCCTGAGCCTATAGTCTATGAAGCCGGTCTCCAGGAAGTCTTGCTTAGCGTAGCCGGGCCCGCCGACGAGTATTGCCTTGAGGACGCCCTTCTCTAGTAGTGGTAGGAAGTGCTTGTTCATAGCATCAGCTACTTGCTTGTAGAAGCCCCTCACGAACTGCTCTATCTGCCTATCGAACCTGCGTTGGCTCTGGCCTCCCTTATGGTGCTTCCCCGGGACGTAGCCCTCGATCTCCTCTAGGACTTGTATCCTTGTCCCCTTCAGTATGCCTATTGTCGCTTCATCCCTCTCGACGACTACTAGCCCGTATACCTCGTTGCCCTCCACCATCTCTTCTAGGAACTCGGTGTGGAACCACTTGTCAGTCCTATAGTAGAATACCGGCACTGGGTCGGGCGGGCTGAAGACGAGGCATATGAAGTCCTTAGTCTCCATGTTTTCGCCGCAGAAGACTGCGAGCCCGTTCTTAGGCACCTTAGGTATACTCGACAACCGGTCCATCGCGGCTGCCAGGGCTCGTTGGACTGCATCCCTTGTACGCTTGAGCTTTATGTTGTCGGTTATCGCGTGCTCCTGGCGGAGCAGGTTCAAGACGTCGCTTATAGGCCTCCCTGGCGGAATGTACAGGCTCAGCAGTACCGTTGCAGGCGCCTTCCACTTCTTAAGCTCCTTAATTATCCTCTTCAGTATCCTCCTGTCAACCGTCAGCCTCTTCTCAAGGTCTGCGGACACGTTACATCCCCTTGTCATTAACATCTCGAAAGAAAACCTGAATATATAACACGCGGGTGCTCCAGCCCCGGTGATACTGCTCCGGCCAGCCTATAGGGGGCGTTACTGGACTGAATCAATGCCAGCGGTGCCCGGTGCTTGGAGGGCCGCGTGGTGAGGGTGACCTTCTTCAAGGGGTTTGGGTGGCTGAGCAGTGTTGTCGAGAGGCTGCTCGAGAGGGTTGTTGAGGATGCTAGGGACTGCGGGCTGCGGGTCGTTGTAGAGAGGGTTACGGTGCCGGCGCTGGATGAGGAGGGGTATACGCCCTCCGTGCTCGTTGACGGGGTTGAGGTGCCGATAGTGTTGAACGATGCTGCTATGCTGAACATGGTTGTTGAGGAGGCGGAGAAGCGCTTAGGCCTGCTCGCGCCCGATCTTGTAGAATGGGCAGGTTTTCCAGTACCTGTCACAGTTTAGGATCTCATGCTTCGTCAACAACCTGTTCAAGACCCTGCAGTAGGCGAGGTAGCCTCCTGCATAGTTTATGACTTTTATGAAGGGGCAGCCGGATCTAGGCCTCCAGGAAACAACATGGATGGGTGGGTACGGCTTATACTTCTGCGCCTCGGCCGGCGCGGGTGTGGTGAACCTCTCTATCCCCTTCTTTGACTTCTGTTTCTTCTCTGGCTCGACGTAGTAGCTGCAGAGCCGGTATACCTCCCTCCCTGCGAGGCAGCGGTCACTCGATACTACCAGCTGGGAGGGCTCCGGCAGCTTCGGGGAGGTGCACATACCGTTCTGGTACCATGGGCAGGGCACGGTGCTTCACGGGTTAGTAGGTGTTTGTCCGGGTGGCGGGGGTGTTAATGTTACGCCTCGGATCCGCAGAGCATGCTGCGTATCTTGTCGAGGGTCTCCTTGTACTTCCTAGCCTCCTCGCGGAGCCTGGCGTTCTCCTTCTCGAGCTCCTCTATGGTGCTGCGTAGCTGCTTGAGCTTCTCCTCCAGCTGCTCCGGCTTGACGCACTGCTCTAGCTGCTTCTTGAGCTTCTTGTTCTCTTCTTCGAGCGCCTTTACTTTCTCCTCTAGTGCCTTCAGCCTATTGTACTCCTCAACGGTTATCTGTACACCTGTGAACGGCACTACTAGCTTCAGCTTGCCTTTCGCGAGCAGCTCGTAGGTCTCCCTGACGAGCTTCCCTGCCTTAGTCTTGCCGTGCAGGTGGTTTCTTATGGTTGTCTCGCTGCGGCCAAGCTCCTCGGCTATCATCGGGATCGTGTAGCCAGCCTTCTCCCTGGCCAGGGCTGCCGCCGCCACTGCCAGGCTGTCGACCCATGTAGCCCTCTCCAAGGGATCCCTTATCAGCTCCAGTACCTCCGGCCTGTAGAGGGTTCCTATTATGAGGGCCATCTCGAGCTGCTGTATCTCTCGCTTGCTGGTAGGCCTTAGGGGTACGTTGGAGAGGTCTATCTCTATCTTCTCTACGGCCTCGGGCATAGCTCCTTACCCTACAATAGGTATCGTCTGCGTGGTTATTAAAGCTGTGTATACGGCCGCATCATCCCCGGGGGTGGGTGATGATGATCGGCCTCTACTGATCAGCGTGATGTAGCTTTAGGCCCCTGACCCTCCCCCCTTGATTGTTCTCAGTATGTGGGCGCGGACCTCGTAGATTAGGCCCTTTATTGAGGCTGGTAGCCTGGGGCCGCGCCCGTATTGGAGTGTGTCAAGTAGGTTGTCGAGTATGCGTAGTGCGCGGTATAGGGTGTAGTAGTCGGGGTTTAGTGTCGTGCATATCATTGCGTCAACGGTGTTGGTGTCGTCTAGCACTCTCCTGGCAAGGTTTATGAGGCTCTTATACGCCTGCATCTCAACCATGTATGTCTCGTCTGAAATACTCCCCCTCTTCTCGCTGAGCTCTCTCATCGAGTCTTCAAGCCTCCTTATGAAGTCCTCTAGGAAGCTGGCGGCTGCCGATAGCTTTGGGCAGACATACGCGGTGAGCTTCACTGCAGCGGCAGAGTTCATTGCGGCTGCCCGGTGCAGTGTATCTACCTTGTATCACCCTTAACCATGCAGGCTAGTAATACCCTCAAGGCTATGGAAAGTCCGATTAGCCGGCCAGGCTTTATAAGGGTGCGGGGCTATGCGTGTAGCCTGGCTGCCTGGGTGTTGCAGATGAGCCGTGGTGGTTTTATGAAGGCAACAGACCCCCGGGGGCGTGAAGTCTACGTATACAACGAGAATATAGCTCTCCAGAAGCTCTACGAGGATGACGAGGTCATAGTCGTTGTGGCGCCGAATGAAGACCAGTTACGCGATATTATAGTCCGCCTCCTGGAGGAACGCCCAATGACCGTCAAGGAGCTGCACAGCATACTCTCGGGCCTCGCGAGCGAGGACAAGATAAGGCACGCGCTCAACGAGTTGATGGAGATAGGCATGGTATACCCGGATAACGAGGGCAGGTACTTCCTGGCCACGGCGACTTACTCGTCCTCGGTCTACTAGAATAAGAGGGGTCTCCGCGCCACCCCTCCAATGATGGTGTGAGTGTTGGCGCTGAGGCTGAGGGGGCTAGGCGCGGGAAGGGCTGAGCCGGTGTCAGCTGAGGTCATAGTTGTCGGAGCCGGCCCCGCCGGGTTGACGGCAACCCTCTACGCCGTAAGGTATGGGCTTGACGTGGCTGTTGTCAGCAAGGATATAGGTGGCCAGATGGCGAAGGCCGGCTGGATCGAGAACTACCCCGGTTTTAAGAGGATAAGCGGCCCGGAGCTCGCAAACCGCATGTACGAGCATGTAAGGAGTTATGGCGTGAGGTTCTTCCTTGACGAGATAGTCGCGGCAGAGCGGAAGAGCGGGTTCTTCGAGCTCAAGGGTAGGAGTGGGAGGCTTTACAGGGGCAGGGCGGTGATCGTCGCGGTGGGTGCTAGGAAGAGGAGGCTCGGCGTGCCTGGTGAGGAGGAGTTCGAGGGTAGGGGGGTGAGCTATTGTGCTGTCTGTGACGCTCCTCTCTTCCGGGGCAGGCGTGTTGCTGTTATAGGTGGTGGCGACTCGGCTGCGAGTGCAGCCCTCCTCCTCGCTGAGCATGCTTCACGGGTATACCTTGTCCATAGGCGGGGGGAGTTGAGGGCGCAGCAGTACTATCAGCGTCAGCTGGCCTCCAATGACCGTATAGAGATACTCTACAATAAGGTCGTGGAGGAGATAAAGGGAGACAGTAGGGTTAAGGGCATAGTGCTCCGTGACACGAGGAGCGGGGAGAAGTCGGAGCTAGCTGTCGATGGCGTCTTCGTCGAAATAGGCTTCGAGCCGCCCAGGGAGTTCGCCGAGAAGCTTGGCCTCGAGGTCGACGAAAAAGGCTACATAAAAGTGAAGCCCGACATGTCGACGAACGTGCCAGGCATCTATGCCGCGGGTGACTGCTGCGGCGGGCTTGCAGGCCTACGCCAGGTGGTCACGGCGGCTGCGATGGGTGCTGTTGCGGCTACATCGGCCTATAGGTATCTGCGGGGTTGACTTGTTAGATGGCTAGGGTTAGGTCGAGGAAGTCCATTGGTAGTGGCCTGCCCTTGGCCTTGAGCTCATCGTATTTCTTCGATAGCCACTCTATGAACACGGGGCATCCATCGAACTTGCCGTCTCTCTCGCAGCGCTCCCCTAGCTTTAGGAAGCAGTTGCCGGTACGCTTGTCGTAGTAGGGACACATCTTATGATACTGCTTCGCGCTCTTCATCATCCTGTTTACCCAGCGCTTTTTGGGGTCGCGGCGCTCCTTTTCCTCGGCCTGGATGAGGGCCTTCTTTAGCTCCTCCTCTGAGACTCGGATGCTTGGCATGGTCTCTCTCACCTCCAGAACACAGTCTTGCAGGCTGTGTTTCCTTCGTGTTTCCAGCCTATTTAGTTGCCGGTAGGTATTATATGTAGTGTCTCGCTAATGGCCTGGGGTGGTGTGTTTTGAGCATTGAGAAGGGCCGGGTCGTTGTCTCGAGGGATCTTATAAAGAGGCATTTGTCGAGGAGCAAGCTTCTCTCCAAGGCGTATGAGCTATTGATAAACGATGTCGAGGTTAGGGCGCTGCTGAGGATGAGCAATATAATGGCTGTCAAGAGGCTGCGCTACAATGACCACGGCCCAGTCCATGCGATGATTGTGGCTGGCACAGCGCTCGAGCTCTTTGAGAGGCTGCTTGCCCATGGCGTCCAGCCAACGACTATAAGGGATGGTGTGGTCAGTGACGTTGAACATGCAAAGCTTGTCGTGATGTATGGCGCGCTGCTACATGATATAGGTAATTCTGTGCATAGGGTTAATCACGAGATGTATGGGGCAATAATGGCTCATAGCATACTTAACCGTGTTCTTCCCGAGATTGTTGAGAATGTTGAGGAGATGTACTCGATAAGGCAGGAGATAATGCATGCGGTCTATGCCACTGCCGGCGGTGTTAGATGTCTAAGCGTCGAGGCGGGCGTAGTGAAGATAGCTGATGGCCTCGACATGGCTGAGGGTAGGGCTAGGATACCCTACAGGCTCGGCAAGATAGATATGCATGCGGTGTCTGCGCTCAGCATTAAGCGTGTAGAGATAAGCGAGGGGGAGAGGAGGCCTATCAGGGTTGATGTCGTCATGTCGTCCTCGGCAGGCCTGTTTCAGGTGGAGGCCGTGTTACTGCCCAAGGTGTCTACAAGCGGGCTTGCAGACTACCTCGAGATATACATAAACCTCAACGGTGAGGCGCACAGGGTATTCCCCTCCTAGCCCTCGAGTAGAGGAGACGCCACCCGCGCAGCCCAAGCACGATCCCCCGCCTGTACAGTTCATGGATTTGCTTAGCCAGCCTCTCCTGCCTCTCCCAGTAGCCGTACACGAGGCCCTTTCCAAGGTAGCGTAGGAGCCCCTTCTCTATGTATGGTCTCGCTGAGCCGGGTGGTGCTGATTCGAAGGGTGTCCCGGGTAGTGGGAGAAAGGTGTGTGCATGTATCCTGGCACCCATCCCGGCTAGCAGCTCTATCAGCTTAATCGTCTCCTCCACATCGCTCTCGGTTTCACCCGGCAGGCCGAATATGAAGTCTACATCAACGCCGAACCCATGCTTCCTGGCTATCTCCACAGCATTGATGACGTCGTCCACACTATGCCCTCTATTGATCCTCCTCAGCATCTCGTCACTGCCGCTCTGGGCCCCGACAATTATCCTCTTATTGGCTATCCTGCCCCGGAGAATTCTCATAGACTCCTCAGTCACGTACTCCGGCCTCACCTCACTAGGGAAGCTCCCGAAGAACACGCGGCCCCCGTACATCCCCGTCAGCTTGTTCAGCCTGGCTAGTAGCTCGTCGACCAGATCCAGCCTCGGCCTGCACCTCCCCTCCTCGCCGTACGCGAGGCTGTTCGGGGCTATGAAGCGTAGATCCCTAAGCCCGCTCCTCAACATAAGCTCGGCGTACTTCTCCACAGTCTCTATGCTCCGGTAACGCTCCCTTGAGCCATGTATGAACCATGTTGCACAGTACCTACAGCCCCATGGGCAGCCCCGCACTATCTCTATCGGGGTGAACAGCCTCCTCCAGTATGGGAATGGAGGGTACGCGTCAAGCTCGACTCTATCCCTGCGCCTCCCGGTGTAGAGTATGGTGTCTCCAATCCTCACGACGAGCCCTTTTACTCCCTCGAGTCCCTCAATCCACCTATCAGTAATGGTGTCAGCGATATCCACTATGGTTTCCTCGGCCTCCCCAACCACGGCTACATCGAAGCCGAGCCTCTCTACGGTTCCGAGAGGATCGCAGGTAGCGTGCGCACCACCCGCGACGAGTATCAACCGTTTGCCGAGGCTGCTCCGCCGCAGCCTCTGCATCTCGTCAATGAGATTCATGATTGACGGGATCATAGTGGTCATTAAGCTCGTTGCAAGTACGACGCGCGCCCCTCTCTCTAGGAGCCTCCTCGCCTCCTGGATAGCCCTCTCAATACCCTTCACGTGTATAGCTTCCAGGTCTCTACGGCTCTCTAGGGCGGCGAGAACAGCCCTCACGCTATACCTTGTATCCTTCTCCTCTGCGAAGATGAAAAACGTGGATTCATTCATAGCCTCTCCCGGGGCCCGGGGGCTAGGCTAGCTCCTTGACGAGGTTTACGAGCCTTTTAACAGCGTCGTAGAGGCCGGTTGCAGACTCGGCTTGTACACGCCCCTCTATCTTATACTCGACTATGAAGACCTTCTTCGACTTGTCGTAGGTGACTTTAGCGTCGAGCAGGGGTGGGTAGGATATGAGTATCTCGCTGTTAGTCTTCTTTACCTGTAGCCCCTTCTCCTCCAGGTCCTTCAATGCCTTGTAGGCAGCGTCTATCTTCTCCTCGGTCTTTTCGGCCTTCCCCTTAATCTCTTCGAGCCTCTCCTCTATTGCCTTAACGACTTCGGGGTAGTCGCGGTATGCCTCCTTAGCCCTCTCAAGGATCTCTATAAGCACGTTGAGCGCGTCAGCACCCTTGAGTAGGTTGACGAGGTCGTCGAACTCCCTGCTGGAGATGTAGTCAGCTAGCCTCCTTATATCGCCGCCGAATGCGCTGAACTTGTACTTGTCCTCAGCCCTTCCCACCATCCTTCTAACATCCTCAACAACTTGCCGTGGTAGCTGTGACTCCGCGAGTACACGGTTCACTATCTGTCTTAGGAAGTCGACTTTCCTACCGGAGGTCTTCTCCATATTACCCCCGGTTAATGGTGCTACAAGTCTTGGTACTAAAGGCTAGCTGTCAAGGCAGAGGTGAGGGCGCTAGATCTTGTCCCGCGAAAAGCCGCTCCTAGTATCCAGGATAAGGCATGAGAACGTCGTCTACATAGAGGTTGTGAGGGGGGCCGGCATAGGCAGGGAGGGCGACCTGATAACAGTGGCGGTCAAGCAGTCCAGCCCACCACCATTCATAGTCGAGCTGCTGCCCTACTATGGTGCACGCGACGTTGCGGTTAACAAGTATAGGTTGTCTGAGAGGATAGACTCGATAGACGTCATTGATAATGGTCTAAGGGAGAGGTACGGCCCCGACGCCTACCGCGTAGTCGACGAAGGCTCTACGTGGAGGCTTGAGACGAGGAGGCTGGGCGGCAGGCACCCGTCAGCACTCCTGGAGATAAGGCATTACGGGGACGTGGCAACCCTTAGGATATATCTCGCCCCAAGTGAGTAGATTAGACTATGGTGGGGCTATGGCTCCTTCATTCAAGGGGTTGAAGTCCATCGAGGTTATACAGGTGCCGATACCAGAGGGCTGCAACGTGATAGTGGGTCAGGCGCACTTCATAAAGACGCTCGAAGACATATACGAGGCACTAGTATCATCTGTCCCAGGCATCAAGTTCGGCCTGGCATTCTGCGAGGCGAGCGGAAAGAGGCTGATAAGGTATGAGGGTAATGACAAGGAGTTAGTGGAGAAGGCGATAGAGGCTGCGAAGAAGATAGCAGCCGGCCACATATTCATAATATACCTCCGTAACGCCTGGCCGATAAACGTGCTAAACGCGCTTAAGCACGTACCGGAGGTCGTCAGGATACTAGCTGCAACCGCCAACCCCCTGCAAGTTATAGTAGCGGAGACGGATCAGGGGCGCGGAGTGATCGGCGTTGTCGACGGCTACACGCCGCTCGGTGTGGAGACTGAGAAGGACATAGAGGAGAGGAGGAGGTTCCTCCGCGAGATAGGCTATAAGAAGGGTTGAAGGCGCCTCTGCAGCGCCCGGCTGAGTCCCCATTTTTACGTGTCCGTCGGAGCATCTTGGGTGGTTCTTCACCGGCGCCTCTCTGCGAGTAACTCCTCGTTGAACTCGGTTATTAGTCTCGCAGCCTCCCTTATCTCCTCCGGGCTGGCCGCCAGGCTCACCCGGAAGCCTCGGTCGGCGTATGCGTCGCTGAATACGTGGCCCGGGATGACGGCTACCCCCTTCTCCTCGAGGAGTCTTCTAGCATACTCCTCAACTCCTCCAACGGCCTGCGCGATCTCTGTATCGAGTAGCGGGAAGCCGAACATACCAGCCCTGACGCGCAGCATCTCTACTCCGGGTATATGCGAGAAGGCGTCATTCAGCAGCGAGGCCCTACGTGGATAAAGCTCTCTGATCCTCTTCACGGCCTCGTGGTACGCCTCTACTAGGTGCTCGGCGACGGCGGCCTGGAGGGGTGTCGGGGCGCATGTGTACGTGTTCGCGGCGAGTGATGCAGCCAGCTCGGCGGTCTCCCTGTCTGCTATGAGGTATCCTATCCTCCAGCCCGTTATGAACAGCGACTTTGAGAAGGAGTTGATGTATATACCGTACCCCTCCTTCAGCAGGCTTGCAGGCTCCCCCTCGTAGGTGAAGTCTATGTACACCTCATCTGATATGACGAGCACCTTCCTCCTCCTAGCAGCCTCGACAATCTCATGCATCTCGCCCTGTGATAGGAGGGTGCCGGCGGGGTTGTGCGGGGTGTTTAGCAGCACTGCGGAGTATTGTCCACTCTCTATACGCGACACTATACCCTCCACGTCGAACTCATAGACGCCGCCGGCAACCATGAGGGGCAGCGTCTCAAACTCTATGCCGAAGAGCCGTGCCTGGTTCACATAGGCGTAGAAGTAGGGGTCGAGTATGAGTAGCCTCCCAGGCCTACGGCGCGCCATGAGCATGGCTAGCATGAGGGCCGGCTTAGCGCCAGGGGTCACAACGATGTTGTCTGGGTCAACGTCTACGCCGAGCCTCTCCCTCTCCAGCTCGGCGATGGCCCTCCTAAGCTCTCCGAGTCCACGGCTAGGCGAGTACTTGTTGTACCCCCTACTCACAGCCCGATTCACAGCCTCAAGGAGTACTCCCGGGGGCTCCTCTGGCGGCTGACCTATGGTCAGGTTGATGACCCTACGGCCCTCCTCGGCAAGCCTGCGGGCTGCCGCGGCGTATGTGAAGCTTGACTTAAACCCCTTCATGGCGGGCGCCGGAGTAATAGCTGCCCAGCCAGCCAATAGTTATCCGTGATGCCGGCCATGCATGCAAGGGCTAGGACGTATAGGAGGACATGGATTGACATCGACGGGTTAAAAATATCGATGTATAGGCTTGTCAAGGAGAGGGAGATAAATGTTAAGGGGGGCATTGATATAGATCGTGTTCTCGAGCAGTACTCGACGAGGGTCGAGGCCCTTAAGAAGGAGGCAGAGAAGACACGCGGAGCATACATAGTCGAGCTAATACTTGAAGAGACGGGGCCGAGCGGCCACAGGGTGATAGTTATCGGGGAGGCCGGCGGCTCGTCTACATCATGCATGCAGGCAATGCCTCGCCCCACTCTGGTGAAGAGGATTGCAGCCGTCCAGGTACCCTCCGGCAGGCCTAAAACAATGGAAATCGATAAACTGAAATGGGTCAACCTAAGCGAGCCACTATACGTCTACGACCTCTGCGTCAAGGGGTTGAAGGAGCCAATAGTAATACTCTTCGATACCCCCGAGGGAGTGCAGGCAGCAATAATAGAGCCCGGATCCAAGCGACAGCAGGGGTGATGTGAGACTCCAGTAGCGAGACCCTCCCCTAAAAGAGAAGGGGGTCAGTGAGCGTGCTCCACCCCTCCTGACCCAGCAGCCTCCACCAGGACGTCGGCATACCTAAGGCTCCAGAGCCTATGGGAGACCTCCTCGCCTATCATCGCCTCAATCGCTGCACTATGGACGCGTTTCAGATGGAGGTAGAGACCTCTCCTCGTGAAGGGTCCCCTGCCGCATAGGCCGCAGCGCAGGCTGGCGCCGCCGTCCTCGACGAGCCGGGCGGCGACACTTCTAACAGCATCAGCAGCGATCCGCCTCACTCCCGAGGGAAGTTCATCGAGGCTGTAGTCTAGGCCAAGTGCATGCCTTATCGCTGCCTCCGCAAGCCTACTCCTAAGCGCTGAGAGAACCCCCTCACCAGTCACGGCTCAGCCCTCACACGGCTCCAGGAACAGCATGTACGATACGAGCGCGACGACGTCGTCGAAGCCTCCCCGCTCTATGATCCTTGAGGCCCTCACCCTAAACTCCTCTCCTCCAGGCATAGAGTCCAGCACCACCCACGCCACCCTCCTAACAGTCTCATCGTCGCCCCTCCGGGCCGCGGAGATGAATGCATCTATTAGCTCGGCGACCCCCTCCTCGCCAAGAGCCTCAATTAGGTCGGGTAGCCACCCCTTCTTACCCTCAACAGCAGCCAGGGCCTCCCTACTATACCTCATGCCGGCGCTCCTCATAGCCTCGGCGGCAAGCACTGCGAGGTCTCCCCGTATATCGGGGTCATCTATACCCAGTCCCGCAAGCACGCCATGTATTGACGCGGTCCATGCAAGCAGTGAGGCTATGCAGTAACACCTCCTCCCAGCAGCACCCCCCTCCGCGGGCAGGCCAAGTGGTATGGATGCAGGCACCTCGACCGAGACAGACACGACGGGCACCCGTCAATGGTAATACGGGGGTAGTGTTGTGGAGAAGCCCCCTGCCCAGATAATACCGGGGCCTTCAGCTGGACTAGGAGTCACCATCCCGTCTCAGCCCGGGTTTATCTCTTCACCGGCCCTAATACCGGGCTGAGTGGGGAGCCAGATATATTGGGATCGTATTGGACTCCTACATGAGGAGGGCTGGCACCCAGCCTTGAGGGGGAGGTACGGGGACGTAGCGGTATTACGTAACATCACTGAACCACTAGAACTCGTCGAGTCCTACGGTGGCACAATAGTACTCCTCTTCTACGGGAAGAGGTGCTACAGATGCAGGGACGTCCTCAAGCTATGGAACAAGCTCGTCAAGCTCTGCAAGGGCCACGCAGTATTCCTCGCAATCCCCTACACGAGGCACCTAAGGAGAATGGTTGAGGGCGTCGGCGTCAGCAAGCTCCCAGCACTCCTAATAGTCAAGGACGGCATCATAGTGAAGAGGATAGAGCCGATAAGAAGCGCGGAGGAGCTGGAGGATGCAGTAATAAAGCACGTACTCCTAGTACCATGAGAAACGGAGCAGAGTAATGAAGAAGACATGCATACTCTGCGGCAAGGAGACGGAGACACTGATAGAAAACCTATGCCCACAATGCTACCTGCGCACCCACCGCCTCCTCGACATACCAGAACGCATAGAGGTGGAGTACTGCAAGTACTGCGGCGCCTACCGGTACGGCCATAAATGGCTGCCGGGAGGAGAGCCGGGAGAGGCCGCCAAAAGCTTCATCGAGAAATGGGGCTCCGAGAAGCCCAAGCCCCTCGTAAGGCTCTCATCCTACAGGCTTGTAGAGGCAAGGCCGGAGACAACCCCCTCATGGCACACGGTCTTCACCCTAACATATGAGGCGGATCTCGAGGAGGCAGGCGTAAGGCTGAGGCAGGGGTACAGGGTCGAACTATACCTGAGGCCAACCATATGTCCATCCTGCAAGAACGCCCGCGGGGGCGACTACGACGTAGTCCTCCAGATAAGGGCTCCTACAAGCCTGCTAAGGGAGGTGTATAGCGAGTTAAACCGCCTATCCAGCGACGAGAGGGTTGTAGGCAGCATAGTGGACTATGCTGAGACGCGCAGAGGCCTGGACCTCTACATGGACGATAAGGGGGCCGCGTCAAGGATACTATCACTCCTCCGCAGATACTTCCGCCTAAGGGTCAGGAGGACCGCGGAGACGGTGGGGACCACCTCCACGGGGCTGCTTAGGCGCAGAACTGTATATTCTGTAAGGGTGCTGGGTAGGAGGAATCAGCCGACTCCTAAGAAGAAACACCAGAAATAACCCCCTCCCAAGACCCCCAGCATTGATAAACACCGGGGGAAGCTGGTGAGTGAGGCGGGGAGCGGGATGCCGGAGCAGGGCAACACCGGCTCGGACTACATCGTCGGCAGGCATGTCTTCGCAAACCTCTACGGCCTAGACAAAGAGAAGTTATGGGATGAGCAATACCTCCGCAGCCTAGTCGAGGAGGCAGTGAAGCGGGCAAACGCATCACTGGTAGAGATGAAATCGTGGAGGTTCGGCGGAAAACACGGCGGGGTCTCAGTACTAGCACTAGTCATAGAGAGCCACGTCGCAATACACACCTGGCCCGAATACGAGTACGCGACAATAGACATCTACACCTGCGGCGAGCGCAGCGACCCCTGGAAAGCCTTCGAGTACATGCTGAACGAGTTGAAGCCAAAATACTACATCGTCGGGTATGCCGACAGAAGCAGCCTCTACATATCAAGGGGCGGCAGGGCGGAGCTAGCGAAGACCAATCCGCTTCAAGAAGTCAAACACCATTATTGACACTATAAACCCATCCTTAATCCTAACAGCAGCATAGTCGCCAACCATATACTCCTCATCCGCATCCTCCACAACCGGCCCAAAATTGATGTAGAGGATATCATTCTGCCTATCATAGTCGAACCAGAGGTCATCTAGATCCCTAACCTTGAAGACACGCTCCTCCCCAGACACGGCAACCCCCTCCATAACGTGGCTCCAGGCAGCAAGAGCCCCGGACGCCCCCCTTCTAAACCCAGTGTCGCCCTAGACGCCTCCAAGCCTCGCCAAGAACCTCACAACATCCCTTGCAGTGAATATGCCCAGCTCGCCCGAGCCATTAACAAGCACAGCCCTCTCCGGCAGCGACGCGATAAGGCCGGCAGCCTCCCCTACAGTTAGGCTCCCGGGAACCACGACAGCCGGCCTAATATGCTCAACAACCCTATAGAGCAGCGCGTCTTCCTTCTTAGTCCTAGCCACGAGGAGCAGCAAGTCCCTAAGCGTCGTAACACCATACCTGTACGCTGCACCAGAAACCCTGTAGACCAGGTCCCTATACCCCCTCTCAAGCATCCTAGCCATAGCATCTAGGACGGTGTCATCATCCTCGCCGAAATCAACCGGCCTGGTAGCATAGGGGGCTAGCGGTGCACGCGTACCTATGAGATAGTATGCGAGGAAGGCCTCATCATAACACTCCTCAACCCTGCCACTATCATCAACCACCGGTAGCACGCCAATACCACTAACATGCATTATGAACGCGGCCCCCAAGGGCCCAGGGTCATTCCTAACAGTGATGACCGGCTTACGGGCGACCTCCGCAACACTCGCATCAGCTATCCTCCCAAGCCCCCGGACCTCCACCAGTCCCTCAGCCTCAAACACATCCAGGAGGATGGACGCTATATCCCTACTAGACACGACACCCACAAGCACATTATCATCATCAACGACGACCACGTGGTCAACACCCGCAAGTGCCTGCAGCCTAACAGCCTTGGCAATACTCGCCCCGGCACCGCTGAGAACACAATACAGCAACAACCACCAGGAAGGAGACAAGTATAAGCCAAGTCTTAATTACTCCTCCGTCCGCCAGGAAGCAGGCAGGGGAGAAGAGCAATGCCGACAATAGAGCAGGTGCTGGCAAAGAAGCTGCACGAAGGCAAAGGATTCACAGACATAGAGATATACGTGAAGCCGGAGTCACCCGAGACGAAACTAGTCGTCGAGGGCGACGACCTAGTCCTCTACGTGGACGAGCCCCCGCTCGAGGGAAGGGCAAACGCCGCACTAGTGAGATACCTTACAAGGATCCTCGGGATACCAAGGCAGAGGATAAGGATAGTCCACGGGCTACGCTCAAGACTAAAAGTCGTAAGAATAGAGGACATGTCCTACGACCAGGTCTACGAGAAGCTACTAGCGCACCTAAAGGGCGCAGCCCCATAAACTATTGATGCAATCAACCCGGAGGGCAGGCACCACGCCTTGAAACAGCTCAACCAACTATACGAGACAACACCATACCGCCTACTAGCAAAGACGATAACCAGGCACATCCCAGGCGTCGAGGAGAAGCTGGTAGAATACCTAGTCGCAGAGATACCTAGGAGATACGGCGGCGACTACGGCATACCCATCATGAGGCTTCTCAGGGGAGTACAGGACAGGGAGGAGAAGATAAACGCGATAATAAACGACCTGAAACAATCACCAGTCATAAGAGACGCAGTGTACACCAGGGGATACCTCAACATAGACATAAACGAAGCAGAACTCGCAAAAACCCTATTCAACACCGTCAAGGCAGTCGGAGAAGAATTCGGCCCACCAAAAACAGCGAAACCCGAAAGAATAGTAGTAGAGCACACAAGCGCAAACCCAACACACCCACTCCACATAGGACACGCCAGAAACATGTGCCTAGGAGACACACTAGCAAGAATGCTCAGGAAGAGGGGCCACATAGTACAGACGAGATTCTACATAAACGACATGGGCCGCCAAGTAGCAGTACTAGTATACGGCTACATGAAGGCATCAACAAAGCCGCCAGAAAACACCAAGCCGGACCACTGGCTAGGACTAGTATACGCAATAACACACACCCTCATAGACCTCCAGGAGGCAAAAAAGAAGCTCAAACAGGCTAGAACACACGAGGAGTACCAGGAAGCAGTAAACGAGATAGACAAGCTAATGGCAGCGCTAGCCAAGCTAAGAAGCAAAGACCCACAACTATTCGACAAGCTAGCAGAAGCAATACAACAAGACCCAGACCCCGAGAAGACAATATCAAGGATAATGCAGGAGTACGAGTACAGGCTAAACCCCGACACAGTAAAGGCGTTCCGCGAAGTAGTCGAACTCTGCCTACAAGGCTTCAGGGAGACAATGAAGCGTGTCGACGCACTGCCGGAGGAATGGGACTGGGAAAGCGACCTGGCATGGACAAGCATGGTGGAGAAGGTGATCAAAGAGGCGCTCAGGACACCCTACATAACATACAAGGAGGGAGCACTAGCACTAGACCTCCAGAAACTCCTCCGCGACAAACCATACCTCTACGAGAAACTAGGAATACCAAGAAACCTCGAAATACCACCCCTAGTCCTACGCCGCAGCGACGGCACAACACTATACCCAACAAGAGACATAGCATACACAATCAAGAAGTTCCAGGCATTCAACGCAGACAAGGTAATCAACGTCATAGCGGCGGAGCAGAGGCTCGAACAGATACAGGTAAGGCTAGCACTAGCAGCAATAGGCAGGGAGAAGGAGGCAGCAAACACCATCCACTACGCATACGAGATGGTAACAATACCGGGAAGGAGCATGAGCGGCAGACGCGGAGAATACATAACACTAGACGAGGTAATAGAAGCAGCAATCGCGAGAGCAAGACAGGAGGTAGACAAGAGATACCCAGAACTAACCGAGGAAGAGAGACAAGCAATAGCAGAAGGAGTAGGAATAGGAGCAGTAAGATACAGCCTAGTATCAGTATCAGCAACAAAACCACTAACCTTCAACATCGACGAAGCAGTAAACTTCGAACGGAACACAGCACCATACATACAATACACCTACGCAAGAGCATACAACATACTAAGAAAACACAACGCCCCCATACCATGGGAGGAAATAGACTACACAGCGGCAGGAGAGAGACAGGACAGACGCACACTACTACTCCTAGCAGCAAACTACCCCTACATATACGCGAAAGCAGCCGACGAACTCAAACCAGAAATCCTAGTCGCATACATAAACAAGCTAGCAGACAAATTCAACAAATGGTACCCAACAGACCACGTAATAAGAGAACAAGACCCAGGAAAGAAGGCATTCAAACTAGCCCTAGTCTACACAATCAAAACAATACTCGAAAACACGCTAAGAACACTAGGCATCCCAGCACTAAAACGCCTATAAACAACGAGACACAGCACCACCCAACACGGCTGGGCCCGTAGCTCAGCCAGGACTAGAGCGCCGGCCTCCGGAGCCGGAGGTCCCGGGTTCAAATCCCGGCGGGCCCGCCACAC
>JAADEY010000007.1 GCA_013153145.1 Thermoproteota archaeon
GAGGAGGGGTGCGTGGGCCCGGCTTGCCGGGGAGAACTGTTGTTGAGGGTGTGCGTGGAGGCGCCTGGATGACGGGCGTCTCCCTAACCGTTGCGCTCGTCGGCTTCATCTACTGGCTGGTCATGGCTAGGATGGCTGGGCTGCACGCGCTAGGGGTAGCGGCCTCGGTGATAAGCGGCGCTGGTGTCGCCTCGTCGCTGGCCGGCGCGGGGCTGGGTCTTGCGATCATAGCGTCTGTTGCGGCCGGCTCGGTGGGGTTCTGGGGGTTCATGGTATACTCGCTCCTCGTCTCGCTCGTGGGTGGCTTCGCCGCACTCGTGCTGGCGGCGCCGCTCGGAGGCTACGGCTCCATAGCCTTCGCGCTCGCCTTCCTAGGCCTCCTATCGGCCTGCCTGCTCAACGTGTTCGTGGCCTCCAAGAGGTTTAGGGGGTACTTCGCTATAGGCCTTGTCTCCGCGTTCTCGAGGCTGGCCGTGGGAGTAGCCCTGGTGGTGCTCGGGATGGGTGTCGTGGGCATCCTTGCTGGCTACCTGGCACCCTCAGTAGTCACGCTCGCCGCGGCAGCACCGCTCGTCGTGGTGCTCTGGAGGGAGGAGGGGCTGGGCTCCCGCGGATTCGAGGGGGTTGGGAGGCTCGCGTCACTACACGCCGCCAACTACCCGTACGGCTTCTCCCAGCAGCTCGCCCTAATGCTCACGGTCTACGCCTACGCGGTCTCCGGAGGCATCGCCTCAAGTGTGGGCAGCCTCTACCTGCTCCTAATGATAGAGCTTGTGCTAGTCAGCCTACCCTTCTCGACCGCTGTCGCCCTCATACCAGTCTCTATGGGGGCTAGCTTCGAGGAGGCGTATAGGGAGGCTTACCGCGTTACAGCAGCAGCCAGCCTCCTAGCAGCCTCCCTGCTCCTAGCAGCCCCCTCAAGGATACTGTCACTGATAAGCAGCAGGCTAGCCTCATCCTCAACCCTACTCCCCGCACTCCTCCTCTCAATGACACCCGTCATGCACGTCCAGCTCGCGGTTACATGGCTTAACAGGAGGGGTGATAGGAGGGGCGTGGCTCTCGTCGGGGCATCGAGGCTTGCAGCACTTGTGCTCCTCCTAGCCCTGCTGCTCCACACGGGTGTTAGGGGTGTATTGGCGGCCTGGATACTGGCAAACCTCCTCGCCGCAGTGGTCGGCGCAGCACTCACCTCCACCATGAGGCTCCTAGCATCACTGACAGCACTGAACACGCTGCTACTGCTCTCCTACATCCCCACGGCGAGGCTCATCCTCCCCCTGCTCGTCCTCCTAGCAGCACACTTCTCCGGGATAGCGGAAATCCGGGAGATGCTTGAGATGGCTAGGCTTGTGACCGGCTGGAGAAGAATGGCAGGCGACTGAATAGGCCAAAAACCCTAGATGGTGAGGGGCTTACTTCAGCAGCTTGGATGCAACCAGGTAGCCTACTGCCAGGGCTATAGCGGTCACTATGAGTGCTGGTATCAGCGGGCTCGGCCCGGAGCTGGCCGCGGTCTTGACCAGCTCGCCTCCAACCACATAGGGCTGTGCGGTTGCCTTTATCGCGGTGAATGGGGCGAGCACCAGTGCTAGCAGTGCTACTATTCCACCGATGACGAGGTAGAGCAGCTTCTTCATATCCTCCACATCCCCTAAGGAAGTGGTTAACGGCGCCAGAGTATTTAAGTAATTTTGTACGTGGGCCGCTCCACACACCAGGGAGCATCTCTGGAGACGCGTGTTCGCCGCTACGCGCTCGGCCTCCTCCTGGCAATACTCGTATCGTACCTCTCGGCCCTCGGCATACCGGTGCCCCTAACCTGGGACAGGAGGATAAAGTTCATAGTATACAGGGGGTTCGTCACCGGCTCACCCCTCCTAGACTTCGCGGTCTACACGGCCGCCGTCATCCTCTCGGCGGGTATCCTCCGCGATGCAGCGCCACTACTACTCCTCCTTGAAGCCGTGGGGCTTGCAGGCTACTATACCGGGGCGGGATGGCTCCTCGGAGTGGCGGGGCTCCTCGGCCTAGTGATCTGCACATGGACCCTTAGGAGGCGCGGTGCAGGCTGGCTTGCATCAACAATGCTGAGGGGCTACCTGCTCCTCACCGTCCCCGCAATGACCGTCTCCCTGATCTACATCCTCGGCTTAGCGCCTGCATGGCTGTGCAGGAGGGTTATCCTCTCACTACACGTAGCCTGGTCGACGGCGGCCTGGGCCTCCATAGGCCTCCTAGTCGCGGCGGCAGGGTATAGGGCGTGGCTCCTCATCCGCCGACGAGCGGCCACCAGTGGTGGCCTCGAGGGGAGCCCTCCCCCCTCCTACTGGCTGCCAGCCGGGCTTACGGGTGTCGGCTTGGTGCTCCTCCTACACAACCCCAGCTTCAACCCCGGGCTACTGCCGGTGAGCGTTGACACGTTCTACTATGCTAGGTTCCTCGAGACGGTCAGGGTGTATGGATTCGTTGAGGCTGTCCGGCTCTACCCGGGGTTCGCTAGACCACTCTTCCTCTACATGCTCCACGTGCTTAGCAGGGTTGTTGGGGACTATGTCGTCCTGCTCGACGTAGTCTACCCCGCCGCCTGCATGCTCCTACTTGCGTATGCCTCTAGTACAGCCGCCTGGAGGCTCTACGGGGCCTGCGAGGCCGGGCTGGCCGCATGGCTAGCAGTCCTCGGCCCCTGGGCTATGAGCTTCATAGCTGCAGGCTTCCATGCAAACTGGCTGGCGATCTCCCTGGCGCTCCTAATGGTTGCCGCCTCGACGCCCATAAGGAGGATCCTCCTAGCACTCCTAACAGCCCTTGTTCATCCATGGACGTTCCTCCTCTACGCCGTGGGTGATGTAATCTACTCTGCAGCCAGGGGCTCCGGTGCATGGGAGAGGCTGGCGGCCTACAGCGCGGCTGGCCTTGCAGCCCTCTCAGCAATACTCTACTTCGGGGGAGGAGTCTCCCAGGTAGCGGCTCCGGCGGAGGCTGTGGGGGCTGTCCCCTTCCCCCTCAACGTCCTCCGAGGGGTCATGCTGTGGTCCTGGGGAGGCCTCTGCAACCCCCCTACACTGCTCCTCGCGGCGCTGCCAGCACCGCCACTAAGCGTCATGGATGCGGTGTACGCCTTCATCCTGCTGCTACTAGCCCCCTACACCCCCGTCGTCGCTGAGAGGATAATCCTAGACGCTCCAATCCCCATACTAGCCGCCCACGCCTACACCTGGGCGGAGGGACGCGGCCTAGACACCCCGGCCTGGCTCATAGTCGTGCTCGTGGCGGGGTACACGTTAACGTTTTTGGCGGGCCTCACACCCCTCCATGGCCAGCCCTGGTGCAGTATAGCATTCATAAGGGGTGCGTGTGGTTGAGGAGGGCGTTGAAGCTCGCCCTAATCCTGGCCGTTGTCGGCGTGGCCGTGTTCACTGTGAGCTACGCAGCGTTCTCAGCCCTGCTGGCACCGAAGCCCCCTAGGATAACCAGCCCCACCCCCCGCCCCCTCCATGGCTGTAGGGGGCTTGTACTCATCTACGACTCGCTCTACCGCGACTACCCTAACAAGACCCTTGACGAGCTACTCGCCGACATGTTCAGGAGGCATGGCTACTGCGTAAAGATGGTGCTTGGGGGTAGAGCTGGGCTCGTGCAGCTAGCAGGTATCGGGGGCTACAATATAGTCGTTGTAAGGGCCCATGCAGCGTTCAACGACTACCTCAAGGAATACCCCTACGGCCTCTACGTGTTCACCGGCCTGTACTGGAAGGAGGCGGAGAGGATACTGGGCAAGAGCAAGCTCGAGGACTTGATGAGGGCGGGCCTAGCAGCACCAGCAGTACCCCTAACATGGGCCCCCCGCGGCAGGGTGTTGGCGAACCTAACCAAGTATGAGAGGATGGCGCAGCACATGAAATGGTACCTTGCCGTGAGCCCGAGGTTCTTCGAGTCGATCGTCACGAGGCTGAACAAGACTATACTCATATTCTTTACCTGCGACAGCGCCGACGACAGGGCGCTGGCTGGCTACTTCCTATCCCATGGGGCGAGCGCGTACATCGGGTGGAGGGGTAAGGTTAGGCCCGAGCACCTCGACGCAGCGCTCCCGGTACTAGTCAAATACCTCCTAGCGACGGGTAGCCCCCGCGAGGCGGTGGAGAAGCTGCCCACAAGCCTGAGGGTGGATGAGGAGACCAATGCGACTCTCGTCGCCTATGTTGGGGGGAGGAGTGGGTAGGTTGTCGCCCCTCAGTGCTCAGCCCGCTCTTCACGGGCCCCGCCTAGCCTTCCGGCCGCGTCCTCCCTCCACGGCTCCCCTATGCGGGTTGGCCCGGGGCCTCCGTGGGGTTCAAAGGGTGTTGGTCTTCACGGGGTTTGCGGAGTCGCTTACCCCTCTTATGTAGAGGTATATTGTTCTCTCGAGTCCGCCGGTGTAGTGTTTCTCTACGTGTACTGGCCTCCACCCCGGGATCTCAAAGTCAAGTGTTATTATTCTTGTCCCTACGCGGGCCTCTCTCTCGAGCTTTGGTTTTAGGGAGGCGTTGACGCGCGTCAATAGGTACATGTATATTATCGTTGCCTTTGAGAGGTCTTGTGTGTAGAAGTCGGCGTTTATGAACTCTATCCTCTCATACACGTTCTCCTTCTTGGCGTTCTTCATGGCCTCCTTTATGAGGTCCGGCCTTATCTCTATGCATACTCCACGTGCACCGTGCTTAGCAGCCTCAATCACCACCCTGCCGTCGCCGCAACCCAGGTCGTAGAAGACGTCTCCCGGGCCGACGCCTGCTATCCTTATTATGTGTCTTATCAGCTCCCTCCTCGTCGGAACCCATGGGACGTCGTATTTCTCGTACTGGTGCAGCGGCAGTATCGCGAGCCAGCCAAGCACTATCCTCAAGGCCCCGGGTCACCTTCCCTCATTGTGTTTGCTCTGCGGGGCCCGGTTAGGGTTTCTCTTAAAGCTTCTTTTCACTCTATCTCGCATCGCATGGGGGATGCCTCTCCTTGGCAAGGGTTGTTAGGCTGTTGCCCGCGATGGGTAGTGACTTGTACTGGCAGATGGCGTTCGATGAGGCGTTGTTGGTGCTTCGCGACGCCGGGGTTTCGCCGGACACGCTGCGTTTCTACTGGATGGAGCCTAGTGGTGTGAGTATCGGCTACTTCCAGGAGCTGGCTGAGGCTGTGGATGTTGATGCCGCCTTCGGGATGGGCTTCGACGTCACGAGGAGGATTAGTGGCGGCGGCGCGGTCTTCCACGACTCCTGCGGCGAGATCGTGTACTCTA
This sequence comes from Thermoproteota archaeon, assembly GCA_013153145.1. Taxonomy (GTDB): domain Archaea; phylum Thermoproteota; class Thermoprotei_A; order Sulfolobales; family Pyrodictiaceae; genus JAADEY01. Next base: position 5,276 of record JAADEY010000007.1, read on the forward strand.
TTGTGGTGTCGAGGGATCTCCTCGGTGGTGTCGACGTCGCGGAGTCCTTCCGTGTTCTAGGGGAGGGTGTTGTGAGGGCTGTGAGGCTCATGGGGCTTGAGGCCAGCTTCGAGGGCGTGAACGATATCGTCGTCTCGGGTAGGAAGGTTTCGGGGCAGGCTCAGGCTAGGAGGCCTGGGGCGGTGCTGCAGCATGGAACACTCCTCTACGCTACAGACCTGGGCGTCATGGAGAGGGTGTTGAGGCCGCCAAGGAAGCTCTCCGAGAAGGGCGTGTCGAGGATATCGGAGAGGGTTGCAACCCTCTCGATGCTCCTCGGCCACCGTGTAAGTAGGTATGAGGCGTTGAGGGCTATGGTGAAGGGGTTCGAGGATGCGCTTGGGGATCTGCTCGGCGTGGAGCTGGTTGAGGGGGAGGCTTCTAGGAGGGAGCTTGAACTAGCGCGCAGCCTATACTGGAAGTATGTGAACCCTCTATGGGTGGGGCTAAGGTAGAAGATCCATGCAGCGCTGCCTCTCCTGCAGGGGCGTGGGGGGTAAGCGGGTAAGGGTCTGCCTGGATGTCGTTGGCGGTGTTGTTAGGGCTGCGAGCATAGTTGGCGACTTCTTCCTCTCCCCAGAGTACCTGGTTGACGACCTGGTTGAGGCGCTTAGGGGGAGGAGGGTTAGCGAGGCGTTAAAAGTCCTGCATGAAGCCTTGAGGGGCCTGGGGGGCGCTGTTGAGTCTGCGGGGATCACCTGGGACGAACTAGTCAACTGTATTGCTGCGGTGTTGAAGGGTTTTCTGGATGTGAGTTAGTGGCTGTGGAGCCCGGTTAATGGATTACTTAATTACGAGTTTTGGGCTCAAGCTTTTATACCAGGCCGGGACATGGTGAAGCAATTGGTACCGGGTGAAGAGTGATATGGGGCAGCGTAGGTTCTCGTTGACGGCCTTGCTGGTAATGACGCTGCTACTGGTCACCGCCTGCTCGCCAGTAGCAATGGTTCTCGCCCAGACTGAGCAGGTTCAGGTCACGTATAGCCCCTCACCACCATTTAGCGTTGGCCAGGCAGTCAGCATGACCATCAGCGGGATGACCGCCGGCGACATCTACAAGATAACCTTCTACGGCCCCCAGGCCGGCATAAGGCTCACAGCCATAAAGGGTGCAAGCATAATATCCTCAATAACCGGTAGCAACGTCGCCCTAGGCATCGCAGTCCTAGTCACCTCCTCGACCGTGACACTAGACTTCACACCAATAACCGCCGGCAACTACACGCTAAGCATAATACACGTCGTGAACGGCACCGACGTGCCCGTCACGATAACACCCTCCTCCGCCGCCATGTTCACCGTGAGCGCGGCGGTTGTAGCACTCAAGGTAAAGGTGTATGACGAGGCAACACTCAAGCCCATTGCAGGCGCTACGGTCGAGCTATACCAGGCAGGCAGCCTAGTGAAGAGCGCGACCACCGACTCCACCGGCACTGCAGTACTCAACGTGAACCCTGGCACCTACGTCCTCAAGGTGGCTGCAACCAACTACTACACGCGTACGGCAACCATAGAGGTGAAGGCGTACACCGAGATACCCGTATACCTGCAGCCAGTCAAGGCTGTACCCGTCACGCCCAAGCTCGGCTCACTAATGGTATACCTCAAGAACAGTGAGGGCAAGCCGATAAACGAGACCATAGAGGTTCAGATAGTGAACAAGGCGACTGACGCAGTCGCCGCAGTACTGTACACCAGCAGCGGCTCCCTCAGCATAAAGCTACCCGAGGGCACCTATGTGGTCAGGGCGTTCGACCTCAACCTAGAGTACAAGGTTGCGACAGCCGATGTAACCATAAAGGCTAATGAGACGACAACACTGACGCTAATACTCTACAAGACGGAGCTGGCTAAGAAGGTCAGCATGCTAGAGCAGGACGTGAGCGGCCTCAAGGCAACAACCGCCATGGCCACCGGCCTATCAATACTATCAGTCATAGGCACGCTCGGCTCCGCACTATACACGCTCCAGCACATGGGCACCGCGGTGCAGGCGCTCCAGAACAGCATCATAGCGCTCAGCGCAAGCCTAATGAAGCTCGAGAAGAGGCTCAACATGACCGAGGAGAAGCTCAAGCAGCAGCTAGACGAGCTCTCATCACTAAAGTCCACCGTCGAGAGCCAGGGCACAAGCCTATCAGCTGTCGAGACTAAGGTAAGCGAGCTAGAGTCAACAATACAGACCATCAAGTCGCAGCTGGCAGTAATAAGCGACCTACAGAACACCATAAAGAGCCTCCAGGACCAGCTCAAGGACCTGAGCAGCAAGGTGAGCAGCCTATCACAGACCTACAGCAACCTGGAGAGCAAGATAAACGAGCTGAGCAAGGCCCTCGACGAGCTCAAGAGCAGCTTCCAGAACAAGCTCAGCAGCACGCAGGACAAGATAAGCACCCTTGAGAGCGCTGTAACCGGCCTACAGCAGAGCCTAGAGGAGCTACGCTCCAAGCTGAGCAGCACAATAGCAACCGTCTCAAGCATAACCGAGAGCATGCTCAAGATAACGAAGGAGCTGAAGGACGTAGAGGACAAGGTTGCCGCGCTATTCACCGACATGGCGAGCGTGAAGACCTCAGTATCCCAGCTACAGTCCGAGCTAGCGAAGAAGGCTGATAAGAGCGAGGTAGAGGCTGTCAAGAGCGAGCTAAGCAGCAAGATAAGCAGCGTCGAGTCAGAGGTAAGCAACCTCAAGACCGGGCTGAGCAACGTCAAGTCGACCATAAGCAGCCTCGAGCAGAGGATAGCAAGCCTAGAGTCCCTGCCCAAGGAGATAAAGAGCCTCAACAGCAAGATAAGCGAGCTAACCACGAAGATAAGCCAGCTGAGCGCCAAGACAAGTGAGACCAGCAAGAGCATACAGGGCGTGGTCAGCCAGCTTATGGTCGCCTATGCACTCGCCATAATCGGTCTGCTCATAGCGATCGTCGCCATAGCGCTGGTCTACAGGAAGATCAAGTAACCCTCCCGGAGAGGGTGAGGGGGCGGCGGGTCGGCTATTCTTATCAAGGTTTTTTAGGAGCGCCTGGTGAGGGGGCGGTGGTCTTGCCCTTCCTCTCCTCCGAGCTTATATCCTGCCTAAGCCTGTAGGCTGCAATGGTGGGTGTTCGTGGCTGAGGCTGGTGTGATCCCCGTAGTGGTTGATGTGTCGAGCGCCCAGAGGCTGCTCGACGTCGCCAAGACGGTCTACGGGTATGGCGTCGGCCTCCTCGTCGCGGCGAAGGTCTATGGCTCAGCGGCGACTAACGGGGTGCCGGAGGCGTGGAGGCTCGCGTTGAGGTGTAAGGCTTCTCTGGTTGTCCTGCCGGGGCTGAGGGATGCTGTAAGCCTCTTCAACCCGGACAGGGTGCTGGTGTTTAGCGCCGAGTATGGTGAGAGGCTCGGCCTCGACGAGCTCGCAGAAGCGATGAGGGGTGGCAGGGTTATGCTCGTGTTTGGAGGGATAGACGCTGCGCCCGGCAAGGAGGAGGTCAACATGGGGAGGCCGGTGTACTTCAGGGGCGTTGAGTCTAGGCTTCCGCCCTCGGCTGAGGCCTCCCTGGCGCTCTACGCCTACAAGGCCTTCTCCAGGTAGTCCCGGACGCAGGAGGCAACGCTTCTAGCCAGTGGGGGAGGTACTGCCTCCCCAACCTGGTTGTATTGGCTATCCCTCCCGCCGAGGAAGACGTGGTCGTCAGGGAACCCCATCAGCCTCGCCTGCTCCCTCACCGTAAGGAACCTGTCCTCGAAGGGGTGTATGAAGCGGCTGGAGCCCAGGACTGTCGGCGCAAGCCTGTAGGGGTGAAGCCTTATCATGTTGGGGAGCCTCCTCCCCCCGGCGCCCTCGTAGAAGACTAGTGGTGACCCCCACTTCAGCCTCGATATCCTCTTCTTCTTCCTCTGGCTCATGGGGGGCTCCTCATGGTTCGGCGGCCATCCAGCCCCGGGTGCGGGGAGCCCGTGGAGGGCCTCGGCGACCCTGACTACCCCCCTTCTACGCCTAGGCCTTATCCTGATGTTTGAGATGAACACCCTTACTCGGTGGCTTGGGGTGCCGTAGTCCTCTGCGCGTAGCACGTTGAAGTATACTGTGTCGTAGCCTGCGTCACGGAAAATCCTTCTAAGCTCTTCTCTAAGGCCATCGTCTAGTATTCCCGGCACGTTCTCCATAACGAATACTCTCGGCTTGAGGTCTGAGACGAGCCTCGCGTAGTGGAGTACCAGCTGCCCCACGGGGTCCTGGTACAGCCTATCCAGGGGGTTTGGCTTCCTCTCAGGGTTTGCTGCGGTGAAGGGCTCGCATGGAGGGCTGCCTATTACTACATCGACGTCCCCTACGAGCCTCTCGATAAGCCTCCCAGTGACCTGCTTCACGTCCTCCGCGAGCGCCACTGCTTCGGGGAAGTTCGCCTTATAGCTCCTTATGGCGGAGGGGTCGTTGTCTACTCCGAGTAGTATGTCGAAGCCCTCCTCGCGGAAGCCCTGCGAGAAGCCCCCCGCCCCGCAGAAGAGGTCAACGACGCTGTACCTCTTCACGCTTGATCTCCTCTCCAAGCTTCTCGACGATCCTCTCGAGTACGGCCACTATCTTATCCTGGTTCTCGTCCGGCATGAGCGGGGTGCCGCACCGGGGGCAGATGTAGTCATACTCCGCCGCCTCGTCCAGGCTGTAGCGTGCCCCGTCGAGGGGGCAGACGTAGTAGTACGTCTCCTTCTCGACGCGGAGCCTCGTCTTCAGCTTCTCTAGAGCCATCTTCTTCCTCTGTAGGAGGAGCTGCTGCAGCCCGTCGAGGTTCACCCTCCAGTAGAACTCAGACCTGAACCTCCCCGGCTCCTTAACCCTCCTATACGTCACTAGGCTCTTCTCTAGGAGCATGTTCAACGCCCTCCTAACCACGTTGAGCCTCAGCCCAGTCTTCTCTGCTAGCTCCTCGTCGGAGAGCTCCTTCCCCTCCTCGTATAGCACCTGGAAGACGCTCCTACAGTCCTGGTCGAACAGCCTCTCTATGAACTCGTAGAGCCTCTCCTCAGACCTCTTACCCGTAGGCATCAATACCTCCACCTAGATATTAGGCCCGGCCGCCCCCTATCTAGGCTCCCGTCGAGCCCCTCAGCAGTGCCTCCCGGAGCGTCTCCAGGATCGACATGTGCGGGTAGACCGGTATATCCCGTGGAGCCAGCCTCCTGCCGAGCAGCGGGGCGGCAGCCGCCACCAGCTCGCCAGCCTGAGGGCCGACCGCGTGAACCCCCATAAGCCTACCATCTATGTAGACTAGCTTGAGTAGGCCCTTCTCCCACCCCTCTATCCAGGCCCTCGCGGAGACGCCGAAGGGAAGCCTCACGCTCCTAACATGCCCTCCGGCTCTCCTGGCCTCATCCTCCGTGTACCCGATACCTCCCGCTGGCGGCGTGGAGTAGACCACGGCCGGGATCCTCCATGGCTCCGGCCTCCGGGGGGCCTCGGCGGCACCCGCTATATCAAGGGCGGCCACTTGTGCCTCGGCTATAGCCTTGTGTGCCAGCATTGGTGGGCCCGTCACATCCCCCACGGCGTAGATGTCTGGGTTGCTGGTTCTACACTTCTCGTCGACGAGTATGTAGCCCCTATCGTCTAGCTGTACACCGGCCTTCTCCAGGCCCAGGCCCCTGCTCCGCGGCCTCCTACCTATCGCTATGAGGGCTGCATCAGCCTCCAGCCTGGA
>JAADEY010000030.1 GCA_013153145.1 Thermoproteota archaeon
GCCGTCGCTGGCCGGCTCTGGTGGGTCTCCGTGGCCTGCCTGGCTCCCCGCCTGGCCGCCTAGCTTCTCTAGGAGCTTCCTCAGCTTCTCCTTGGGCTCCTCCTCGAAGGGTCTTGACTTGAGGCGGTGTGGCAGGGCTAGCTCCATGGCCTCCTTGACGTGCCTCACCTCTACCCTCGTCGCCCCCTCCAGGGCTGCGAGCGCCTTGGCTGTCTTCGCAACGACTATGTCTGCTCTATGAGTCCTTATCCCGAGCCTTATCGTCGTCTCGGCGACCAGTCTCAGGAGGTCATCGTCCATGACTACTCTTGGCAGGAGCCTCCTAGCCTCTATTATCCTCCTCCTCGTCTCCTCCTCAGCCTCCCTATACTTCTCGTAGAAGCCTATCGGGTCACGGTGGTACTCCTCAACCCTCCGGACTATCTCCATCCTCTCCTCCGGGTCCCTGGATGCCTCGACCTCGACGTAGAGGCCGAAGCGGTCGAGGAGCTGTGGGCGCAGCTCCCCCTCCTCCGGGTTCATGCTCCCTACTAGGATGAATCGGGCCGGGTGCTTGAAGGAGAAGCCCTCCCTCTCCACCGTGTTCCAGCCTGTCGCTGCCGCGTCTAGGAGGAGGTCTGCTATGTAGTCGTCTAGGAGGTTGACCTCGTCTATATAGAGTATGTTCCTGTTAGCCTCCGCCAGGAGCCCCGGCCTGAAGACTACCCTCCCCTCTCTCAACGCCTTCTCTACATCGATGCTCCCAACGAGCCTATCCACGGTTATGTTCAATGGGAGGTCTATGACCCTCATAGGCCTATACTCTACCTCGAGCCTCTCCCCCCTCCTCCACGCCCGGTAGTGCTCATCGCACATCTCCAGGGGGTTGTAGGGGTTGCAGTTGAACGGGCACCCCTTAACAACGGGTATTGGTGGGAGGAGCTGCGCCAGGCCGCGGACCAGCGTCGTCTTCCCGGTCCCCTTGTCGCCGGCCAGGAGTACGCCGCCTATGGTCGGGTCCACGGCTACCGCTAGGAGCGCGCGCTTAGCCTTCTCCATGCCCACTATGGCTGTGAAGGGGAACCTCACCCTCCTCTCCTCACCCTCCTCCATGCCTCCTCCACCACCCTCATCTCCCTAGCCCACTGGGGCACGTCCCTGGGCGCGTAGACCCTGACCTCCCCGGCCTGCACGCCGGGGCCAGCCTCGCCCTCGAGGACTGCCTCCACCTCCATCCTTGCGTCTAGGAGTAGTTTCCAGGCCTTCCTGCTCGGCCTCCACAGCCCCCTCTCAACCGCCTCCATCATCCTCCTCGTCATCTCCTCGAGGGCGTAGGGGTTTACGCGCCTCATCCACCTCCTCACCTTCTCGCTGAGGAGCTTCTCTGCGAGGAGGTTCCAGGCCTGGTCTGGGAGGCTCCTCGTGGTCGCCTGCCAGCCGTAGAGGTGGTCGACCTTCTTCATTATCTCCGCCGCCCCGCGGTACCCGTGCCTCATCATCCCCTCTATCCAGCGGTCGTTGAGCAGCTTTGCGTGGAGTATCCTCGCCAGCTCCTCGCCCACCGTCCGTGCTGTTGGCTCGCCCCGCGCCGTGTCCACGACGAGGTTTACGGGCCTGGCGCCGAGCGCCTCAGCGAGGGCCTGCATGCCGCCCTGGTAGGCGTAGTAGCAGCAGCAGTTCGTCGGGTCGTGCTCGTCGGTGTAGTGGTGCCGGACTATCGCGTCCAGCTTTGAGGCCTGCATGAGGAGTAGCTCGACACTCTCCCTGCTCCTCCCAGAGTCTAGGTAGAGGGTTGAGCTCCACCTAGCCCAGACCTTCCCGAGGTCCTCCAGCGTCCTCCAGGAGGAGGAGTAGACGGCGTAGTTCACCCCGGCCCCGTAGGCGCCCTCCGGGTCACCCCACACCCTCGCCAAGGCCTCCTCCTCGCGGCCCGGGCCGAGCTTCTCGAGGAACTCGAGGAAGTGCTTCCTCGGGTAGTTCTCCTCCGGGGGCTCGGGGAGCTTGACCACCAGCGCCACAGCCCTGTTTATCAATTCTATGTAGTTGGGGAGGGCGTCGCGGACTATCCCGCTTATCCTCACCAACACGTCTATCCTCGGCCTCCCAAGCTCCTCGAGGGGTATAGGCTCGAGGCCCTCAACCCTCCCCCCGCTGCCCCACCTGGGCCGGACGCCGAGCATGTAGAGTATGGCTGCGAGCTGCTCTCCTCCAGCCTTGAAGCCATCGATGCTCCACAGTATGTGGCCGACAGTCTCAGGGTACCTGCCGGTCAGCCTCCTAGCCTTCTCCAACGCCTCCCTAGCAGCCCTCACCCCGAGCCTCCAGGCGGAGGGCGTCGGCAGCTTCCCGGGGTCTATGGTGTACATGTTCCTCCCCGTCGGCAGCACGTCCACAGCGCCCCTCTCCAGGCAGCCGCTCGGCCCAGGCTCCACGTAGCCGCCGCCCACTACGCCTAGGAGCCCCCTCCACTCCGCCGCGCCGGACTCCATGAGCCTCCACGCAAGCTTCAAAGCCTCCCTGAACGCCTCGAGGAGCCCCCCGTCCACGCCCATGCCTCCACTCATAGAGCCCTCACCCCTCATGCCCCTACTAGCCTGCTCGTAGCCTCTTCGAGTACCTTGGCGAGCAGGCTGGGCGTGAGCATCCCCGATTGAACACCCTGCTGGAGGAGCATGGCTAGGGCCTCCTCCGCCAGCCTTGCAGCGAGCCCCCTGCAGTCGTGGCTGCATACGCCACGGCCGCGCAGCCACTCCTCTAGGCGGTCTATGAGTGGCGGCCATGGGGGGCCGTGGGAGACTATGGCTACGGCGGTGGAGGCGGCTGTTCTCGGGCTCGTGTCGCCGAAGACGTGTAGGCCGTGCTCCACCATGCTCATCCTGGCCCTGTCTATGAAGCGGTGCACCTCCTCCGCCAGCTCCTCTCCGCTGAGGCTGCCGGGGAGTGGTATGCCTGCCTTGGAGGCCTCCTCCCTCAGCCTCTTCAACGCCTCGGCCGCCCTAGCCTCGTCACCCTTCCCCCTCGCCTCCCTGTACTCGTTGAGCGCCTCCTCGAGGGCCTCTAGGCCCTCCAGCCTTAGCTCCAGCGGGGGGTGTACATGGTCTACTATGACTGCATACGCCCTCCTCTTCGCCACGACGGCCTCCATGGGGTTGGTGACCGCGTAGATGTAGGCGAAGGGCTTATCATCTATCGTTATCTCCGGCCAGCATAGCGGCGATAAGCCGACCCTCTTCCCCGGCCTGAACTCGAGGGAGCCGTGGGTCCCCACGTGGATTATGAGGTCTGCGTCGAAGACCCTCGTGACCCAGCGGTAGACTGCGAGCCATTGGTGGGGCGGGGGCACCCTTGGGTTGTGGAGTATCTTGCACACCGTGCCGTCGCATGCGGGGCCTGCGCAGCCGAACTTGGGCTGGGGCATTACGACTATGTTGCCGAACCGGAGGCCGGGGACTACGAAGCAACCCTTGTAGAGCGCCGCCGCGAGGGGGCCGCTTGGCCTCCTAGGGTCGCCCCACCACTCGATCATCTCCCTCCTCTTCTCCTCCGGGAGCTCGTTGAACCACTCCATGTACTTCTCCACAGGGATTAGGGCTAGGCAGCCACCCCTCTCAACGATGTCGCGTGGGCTCGTCCACCTGAACTCGCTGACCGCCCTCTTCTCGAGGATCATGTCTGCTAGCTCCTGCCCGCTCGCCGGGAGCCTGCCCTCAACCCGGTAGCCGAGCCCCCGCAGCCTATGGAGTATCCTCACGACGGTCTCGAGGGCGTCTAGGCCTAGTGCGACTCCTACGGTGGCTTCGAGCATCTTGCATGGAGGGTTGTTGAGTATCAGTGCTATCCTCCTCTCGCTCGGGGGCTTCCTCCTAAGCCTCGACCACGCCTTGACCCTCCTGGCTATGTAGCGTGCATGCGGCCTATACGCTTCAAGCCTCCTCCACCCCTCCATCCTCACCGAGCCGGCGAGAAGGACGGGCTCTATGACGCCGTCGAGCTCCGGCATGACGACCTCGTAGATGAGGCTCTGGGGTGTTATGCCGGTGGAGCCTAGCCACTCCCGGATGCTCTGCCTGGAGTCGCGGACAGCCTTGACCACGGGTACCCCGAGCCTCTTGAGGAGCTCCACGCCCTCCCCGGAGCCCCCGTGGTCTAGGAGGAGGAAGCTCAGCATATCAACAGCAACGTCAACGACCGGCCTCCCACCCGCCAGGAGGAACTCGCGGATACTGTCCTCGGCGGAGGGCTCACCCATGGGGCCCCGGTGGGCCGTGGTGAAGACCGGTACCGCGCCGACACCCTCCCCCTCCAGCGCCTCCACGAGAGCCTCGACGGGCTCCGTGTTGCCGTAGAGCCACCAGCTCCTATGGAACAGTATGCCCGCGTAGCAGCCCCAGCCACCGTAGTGCTCTAGGTAGCTGCTTGTCGAGGCGTGAAGGCCTAGCCGGGGGTGCCAGATCCCGTGCCACGGCAGCCTCCTCGGGGGCGGGGGCTCCTCGGAGCCTAGGCCGAGGAGGTAGGCTATGTAGCGGGCTAGGAGGCGGAGGTTCTCGACCCCTCCCATCCTAACGTAGGCCGTGAGCCTGGCGACTACCTCGGCGGGGCCCCTCGCAGCGCCTGCGAGCTCCTCGGCTGCGGGCGCTATGATGCGGGCTGAGCGTGTGTCGAGCCACCTGGGCATGGTGGGGGTGTAGAGGACTACTATCTCTGGTGTCTCGCCGCCGGCCGGGGGCTTGCTCGGCGGCCTCACATCTATGATGTCGCTTAGGCCCTCGGCTTCTACGGCCCTCCTGGCCGCCTCTATCATCGGCGAGTTGTAGCCGACTACTATGAGGGCCTTCAATGTACACCCTCCGCCGTTCTCCCGGAATACCGTGGGACGGCTCAGTATTTTACCTCGCCCAGCATGCTTGTGCATACATCCTGGAGGAGGGGTGCACATGGATAGGGCTGTCGCCGTACTAGTCGCTATAGCTGTAGTCCTCGCGGCTATCGCCGGCTACCTCGCATACGTGCATCAAGCCCCGGCTGTGAGGACAGTCACCGTCACCTCCACGGTCACTGTTACGCAGAAGGCTACGAGGACGCTGACCAAGACTATGACGAAGACAGTCCACCTCATAGTAGCCTATGACGGCCGTGGAGTAAAGATAGTGTTGAAGAGGCCTGCCAGGAGGGTCGTGGTGCTTACATCCTACTGGGCGGAGGTAGTCACAGCCCTGGGCAGGGCGGACACGATAGTCGGCATAGGGAAGTACGTGAAGTATGACCAGTACCTCCCGGAGAGCGTTAGGAGCAAGCCCTCTGTGGGGAGCGAGTTCAGCGGGGTAAACATAGAGGAGATAGCAGCCCTGAAACCCGACCTCGTGATAATGGATTATGGGTGGGGGAAGTGCAGCGAGATAATAAAGAGGCTTGAGAGCCTCCACATACCCGTCGCAGCGTTCTTCATAAGGGGGGTTGGGGACGAGGTCAAGGCTATAAGGACTATAGGCGTCCTCCTGGGGGCTGAGGATAGGGCGGAGAAGCTCATAGAGTTCATAGAGTCGAGGTACCAGGTGCTCCGGGGCATCGCGTCGAGGATACCCGCGGGTAAGAGGCTCCACGTAGTCATGGTCGACGCCTACAGCCTGCTCCGCGGCGGCGAGATAACTGTCTACTCCAACACCTCGTGGGGGAGGAGCCTACTGGACGTGGGGGCCGTAAACATAGCGTTGGAGAAGATGCCTAAGTCTAAGTGGCCCAAGATAGACTTCGAGACACTCCTCTCCTGGAACCCCGACGCGATACTCGTAGCCGGGAGCCCCTCAACCGTGCAGAAGGCCCTCGACAAGATAATCAGCGACGAGAAGTGGCACGCGTTGAAGGCGTACAGGGAGGGCAGGATATACGGCGTGCCGTGCTGGGGCAGCATAGGCGGCGTCCTGGACTGGGGCCCGAGAGACATCATTGGGAGGGAGTACATAGCATCAATCCTCTACCCCGAGTACTACAAGTCTATTGACTGGAGGAGGGACATGGAGACACTCCTGACAAGGTTCTACGGGGTCTTCATACCGGAGCAGGCATTCGCCTCCTACGGGCTCAGGTGGATGGAGGTCGTAGACCTCCTCGGAGACCATGTGAGGATACCAAGGCACGTGGAGAGGGTTGTTGACTTCATAAGCTACCAGCTGGACGTAGCGCTGCACGCCATGGACAAGCTCGTGGGTATATCGAAGTACGCCAAGTATAACCCGGTGGTCTCGAAGGCGTACCCCAACGTGACCAAGATACCTAGCCCGGGCTCTAGCTTCAGCGTCAACATAGAGGCGCTGGCGGCGCTGAAGCCGCAGCTCGTCATAATATGGCCGTGGAAGAAGAGTGTTGTTGAGGAGATAGAGAGGCTGGGCATACCGGTGATAAAGGTTGATGTGAAGAGCTACATGGGGGTTAAGAGGCTCATATGGCTCCTCGGGCTCATATACGGGAGGCTTGACAGGGCTGAGAAGCTGATACACGACATGGACTCGATAGTGGGGATGGTGGAGAAGCGGGTTGCAGGGATACCGGCGTCTAGGAGGGTTAGGGTACTCTACCTCTGGAGCAGCCCCACCACCGTGCAGGGTGGGAACGGCACGGTGAACGACTTCATAGTACTGGCTGGAGGGGTTAATGTCGCAGCGGGGCAGTACCCGGACAAGGCCTACGTGCACGTGGACTTCGAGCAGATAGTCCGCTGGAACCCAGACCTCATAGTCATATGGTGGTGGGCTAGGTACGGGCCGGAGAAGCTGTTGAAGGACCCGAAGTGGAGGGCTGTGAGGGCGGTCGAGGAGGGGAGGGTGTATAAGGAGCCCTTCTACGACCACTGGGGTGTCGGGTGCAGCCTCTTCATACTATGGCTGAGCATGAAGATGTACCCGCAGCTCTACAAGGGCCTCGACTTCATGAAGATAGCCGACAAGTACTATGAGGAGTGGTACGGCATACCATACAGCGCCGTGGCGGGCTGATAGCCTTGAGCCCCCGGCGTGGGCTCGCAGGGTTTTTGACCGTAGCCTCCACGCCCCTCGTCATACTCCTCAGCCTCTTCCTGGGCAGGTACCCCCTGCCCCCTGGGAGGGTGTTGGACTGTCTGGCCTACGCCCTCCACCTGTCCCATAGCCCTGGGGAGGCTGCCCTAGCGATAGTCCTCCTCTACCGTGCCCCTAGGGTTGTTGCAGCCGCGGTCACGGGTGTGGCCCTCTCGGTCTCGGGGGCGGCGCTCCAGAGCATGCTGCGGAACCCCCTCGTCGACACTTATATCCTCAGCATAGCGGCGGGGGCTGGCTTTGGCGCGGCGTTGGCGCTCGCCTTCCTCCCGCCAGGGTTCCCTGTCGAGCTCTTGGCGTTCGCCATGGCGCTCGCGGCCTTCTTCACAGTGCTGGCTATAGCGTGGGGTTGGGGCGGGGGCTCGATAATAGCCCTCGTGCTCTCCGGGGTCATAGTGAACGCCTTCTTCTCTGCGATGCTTAGCCTCGTGAAGTACTTCGCCCCAAACCCCCACAAGCTCGCCTCGATAGTCTACTGGCTCATGGGCGACATAGGGCAGGCAGCCTACTGGCCGATAGTCGCAAGGATGCTCGCCCTAACCCTCCCGGCCACGCTCATACTCCTGGCGCTGAGGTGGAGGCTCAACCTCCTAAGCCTCGGGGACGAGGAGGCAATGGCGCTCGGGGTCAACCCTGCGAGGGAGAGGCTAATAGTGGCTGTTCTATGCGCGCTCCTAGCCGCAGCGGTTACATCCTACACCGGCATAATAGGCTGGGTCGGCCTCATAGTACCCCACATAGTCCGCCTGGCAACCGGCTCGGATAACAGGAGGGTCATACTATACAGCGTCTTCGCCGGCGCAACATACATGGTGCTGGCAGACGACCTTGCAAGGACACTCCTACCCGAGGAGCTCCCAATAGGAGTCCTCACCACCCTCATGGGGGCGCCACTCTTCATATACCTGCTGCGCAGGGCTGGGAGGGTATGGCGTTGACAAGCCCCCTCGTGGCTGAGGGCCTAGAGTACGGCTATGCTGCGGGGAGGCCCGTACTCGCGGGCGCCGGCTTCACGGCCCCAAGCGGCATGCTGACCTGCATCCTCGGGCCGAACGGGGCCGGGAAGACAACACTCCTAAGGATAATCCTACGCATACTCGAGCCCTGGAGGGGCAGGGTAACCATATGCGGCAGGGACTGGAGAACAATCCCGCGGAAGATGCTCGCGAGACTGGTGGGGTATGTGCCCCAGTCGACCCAGACCGTCTTCTCCTACCGCGTCATAGACTACATAATGATGGGTAGAGCCCCCTACCACGGAGTACTAGGGGTACCGGGCAGGAGGGACGAGGAGGCTGCAAGGAAGGCTGCAAGGCTCCTAGGGATAGAGGAGCTGCTCGACCGAGAGGTAACCGAGCTGAGCGGGGGCCAGGAGAGACTAGCAGTCATAGCGAGGGCCCTCGCCCAGGAGCCGAGGATACTAGTCCTAGACGAGCCGACAGCCCACCTAGACGTGGCGAACAGGATAAGGGTGATGGAGACACTGAAGACACTACTATCAAGGAGGATCATAGAGGCAGCCATAGCGACGATGCACGACCCGACAACAGCCTGCCTATACTGCGACCACACAGCAATACTCCACAAAGGCAGGGTAGTAGCCGAGGGACCGCCGGATGAGACACTGACACCAAGGATCCTAGCAAGGGTCTACGGGGTGGAGTTCCGCAGAGTACCCCTCGACGGCAGGGAGGTGGTGATACCACTCCGTCTACATGGACGGTAGACCCGAAGGGCATACCTAATAGCCGGCCCAGACGCCCAGCCTCTCCCCTGGAGGGAGGCTGGGAGTGTCAGCAGTCGTGAGCTTCAAGGTGAGGAGGGAGGTCAAGCAGTTGATGGACAAGTACCGGGGCAGGGTTAACTGGGCTGAGGAGCTTAGGAGGTATGTGGAGGAGAGGTTGAGGCAGCTTGAGGCCGAGGAGAACTTCAGGGAGATACTCGGCGAGCTCGAGAAGGCTACCTGGAGCGTGCCGAGGGGCTTCGCCGCGGGGAGTGTGAGGGAGGATCGTGATAGTGGTTGACGCCTCCGCGCTAACGGCGTTCTTCCTCAGGGAGGAGGGGTGGAGGGGCTTAGCGCCATACATGGTCCGCACAGTCTCCGTAGACCATGTAGTCAAGGAGTTCTACAACGCTGTATGGAAGGCACTAGTCCTCCGGGGAAGGATCAGCGGGAGGGAGGCCGCCGGGGTACTGAGGCTGTTCAGGAGGTACCTCGCGAAGAACATGGAGTTGAGGGATGAGAGGCTCTACATAGACGAGGCCTACAGCATAGCGGTGAGGAGGAGGATAACCATCTACGACGCCCTCTACATAGCACTGGCGAGGGAGGAGAAGCTACCACTCCTAACGCTCGACGAGAGGCAGGCCGAGGCCGCCAGGATGGAGGGCGTGGAGACGATAAACCCCGCCACCGGCTAGGAGCAGGTCTCAGCCCTCCTAACATCCGTCGCCTCGAAGCCCAGCAGGTCGCGGAGGTATTGGAGGACTAGCCTCGCAGCCCTCTCCACAAGCCCCCATGGAACCCCCGGCACACCCGCAGCAACAACCATAACCCTACCCGTCGTCTCCCTGACCATCGTCTCCCTCGAATCCCTATACGGGTAGATGTGCATCACAACACCCCTAGAGTCGACGAGCACCGGCACCCCCCTCCCGAGCACCTTCTCGCTGCCCCCTATCGGGTGGAAGACCTCCCCACCCCGGCTCAACACTATCCTGAAGGGCGGCGTGGCGTGATCCAGGTCGTAGATCCCTATAGGCACGAGGGTCTCGGCGGAGACCACGTTGCCTATATCGACTATCGGGTGTATCCTCGGCAACCCACCCCTACGCAGAATCCTCCTAGCCAGAGCCTCCCCACTAGGCCTCGTCTTAGTAGGGTCAATGCCTATCCTCCAGTAGAAGCGGCGGTAAGCCTGCACAACAGGATCCCTCGTCAACGCCGATGCATCACCATACCTGCCCCTCACACGCTCAACAACCTCCTCCATGAGCCTCGAGAGGCCCTCCGGGTAGCCACTAGGAGGCTCACCCCACGCGAAGCCATAGGCAGCATCAACACCAAGACCCCTAGCCTCACGCGACACGCACAACACAAGCCTCTCCCAGGCCACAGACCCCACACCACGACGAGGCAGGGGGTGGGGCGTCCTACTATCTACCCTTTACCCTCCGGAACAACCCCAGGTCGTCGCGCAGAACGACACCATGCTCCACCGCGTCGAGGATCAAGGGGTTCCCCTTAGACAGCATGGACTCGAACTCTCCAGGCGTGACCAGGACCGGCTCGACTAGGAGAGCCTCACGCATACACTCCTCGACAAGGTCGAGCCTCCGGAGAGGGTTACGGGGGAGCCCCTCAGCCACAACCAGTACATCAACGTCACTCCACTCGTTGAAGTCGCCGCGGGCATAGCTGCCGTAGAGCACGACAGTCACCCTCCCCAGCCTCCCAGCAACACACCTCGCAAACCTCTCGGCAAGCCTCACTGCCCTAAGCCGCTCCCTCCTCCTCTC
>JAADEY010000021.1 GCA_013153145.1 Thermoproteota archaeon
CTTGTGCGTCTCTGCCCTAGCTGTAACGAGACAGACTACTATAGCGTATACCAGCTATACACTGACAAAGATGAGGTAGTTGATGTCGCCTATCTGCCTTATAGAGTTAATAGGAACTGCAGGAACTGTATGTACTATGAACGCTTCATAAGAACGCCCATACCAGTAGAGAACTTCACTACCGGGGAGATAGAGCAGCATTTTGAGGCAAGACGCCGAGGACAGATAATTGAATCAAATAAGCGGCTTGATCCTTCCACGAAAAACCATTATGTTGCATCCCTAATAGCAGTATCGGCCTGCATAGCTGCCCCCAGACAGGCAATAGGCTGGCGGAACCTCACTAGAAGGGCATGGGCTTATGCTGTAGCTCTACGGTATAGCCCCATCTTTGACACACTAAAACATTGCCGAAATATTGATGCAAGACGTGATAATGTTTATCGTATCCGAAGTAGAACAATACTTAACATAATAAAGGCAGGAGATTACCTTGGTGTTCCTGGATTCTTCCCTTCAAGGATGATAAAGGGGAGGCTGCTACTGGTCAAATTCAAGGCAGCAAGATCTGTAAGAGAGGTAGCATCATACATAGCACCAACAGCGTCCTCGCCGGGAGTGTTCTATAATAGAGATAAAGAGTGCTTCATGTTTGCATGGGCTCCTCCTGATTCTATGGAGGAGTTTATGAGTAGGTTGAGGGGCCGTGGCTTGGTGTCTTCCTATCAGGTTAATGTGATTCGGGCTGCTAAGCATACCTCGTTGGCGTGGGAGATGTATAATCCGCTTGATGGGAGGTGGTGTAGGGCTCTGGAGCCTCGTGGGCTTAAGGCTTGTCATGAGAAGGGGATTGTGTATTGGAGTAAGGCAGGTATTATATTGTTCATTAAGGCTGCTCTGCAGGATAGGGATGAGGGGGCTTGGAGGCAGTATATGGATTCAATGGAGTTTCTTGGCGGTGCCTAGTTGTTCTCCTGCTGGTCTGCCTATCTCTTGTAGTCCCCGTTGCTGTTGGTAGTGGTGGTGGGCCTGGGTATCTTGTTGCTCCTGTTGCTTCTGGGTTTAAGAGGCTTGTTGTGTATTATGGCTGGCTTAATGCTAGTGGTTTAGAGTTCTACGGGTTTGATGTGCTCGTTACTGCTGCTCCTACTGGTGCTTCTCATGGGGCCTATCTTGGTGTTGTTAAGCGTTTGGCTGGTAGGGGTGTTGAGGTGTTCGCGTATCTTCATGATGGTGATAGGCCTGTTGGTGTTGGGTCTAGTTTCCGTAGGATGGTTGTTGAGGGTGGGCTTGGTTGGAGGGAGTGGCTTAGGTATATGGAGGGGCTTGTTGATAGGCTTGTTGAGGCTTATAGTGGTGGGGGGCGGAGGTTTGTTGCCGGTGTGTTCCTGGATGAGTGCGATCCTGCTTATCTTGGGGCTGGTTGGAGGAGGTGGCTGCCTGTCTTCAATGAGGCTTTGAGGGAGCTTATTAGGTATATTCATTCTCTCGGGTTGAAGGTTATGGTTAATGGTGTTAGGGCTTATGCCCCCTATGCTGATTATTATCTATGGGAGGGTTTCTATAGTGATTGTAGTGGCGGTGTCTGTAGGCCCGATAGGGGCTTTATGAGGCATGGCGGTGGGGATCCCTATGTCTGGGTTAATGGTTATGCTAAGTATGAGTGGCTCCGTGAGAGGGGGTTGTTGAACCGCACCCTCGCGGTGACTGTTGTTGAGCCTGGCGGGGATGTTGCTGGCTGGTGTAGGGCTGGCTATGTGTTGGCTATGGTTCTGGGTCTTGCTGGGTGGGGTTGTGCTTATCGCGGATATAATGCTGTTGGTGGTGCTCCGCTCGATGTTGGCGTCGTTGACCCGGGGCTGCTTGTTGAGAGGAGGGGTGTGCTTGGCGGCGTGTTTACTACTGGCTTCTGGGGTGTTGATGTTGAGCGTGTTGCTGTCTCGTCGCCTTATAGTGGTGTGAGGCATCACCCGGTTGTCGATGGCTTGCTTGACACGGTGTATAGGCTTGCTTATAGTGGTGGTGGGTTTAGGGTTTACGCCGTATACTCTGTTGCTGATGGCGTCCTCTACGTTTACGTTGATTCTCAGCGGCCTCCCAGGATAGTGTTTGATGTTGATTCGAGCGTGTCGACGGGTGCTGGTTGGGGCGTCTATAAGGGTGGTGATGTGCTTGTGGAGGATTATGGGTCTTGGTGCATGGAGTACGGCTATTCCAAGGCTAGGGGCTGGTATAGTAGGCCTCTCCGCGCCCTGCCATGCGGCAAGCTTAGAGGCTATGAGGTGGCTGTGCCTGGTGCGAGGGGGTTGTTTAGGGTCGTCGTTGGCGGTAAGGCTACGCCGTGGATGAGGGTTGACTCGTTCCGTGAGGTGCTAGCCCCCTGCTTCCTCGACGGGCTGGGGGTGTGGAGGAGTTATGGGGAGGTTGGTGAGCCCGTTGTTCTCCGCCTCAGCATGCATGGAGAAGCCTTGGAGCTCCTGGTCGCCCACCCGGCTGGAAGGTACTCGCTTGTCATCCATACACCGTTCCGTGAGCCTAGGCCCCTGCACGTGCATTGGAGGAGCCTGGGTGGGGGCGCCGTGGTTGTCGAGGCTGGTTGGAGGGGGCCTGGCGTGGATCTGGTTGTCGTTGAGTCTGGTGGCGGTGGGTGGTGGTCTTCTTGGTGGTTATTCCTGGTTGTCGGCGTGGTCGTCGCCTTCATCGCTGTTGCTGCGGCGTGGAGGCATTACCATTCGTCCTCCTCGTAGGGCTCCTCGGTGTGCACGGCCTCTTCGTAGCATGGTGTTACGGGTGGCGGGAGTCTTGGCGGGGGCGGCACCCTCTTGACTCCCCTGACCTCGCCCATGCCTATGCCTGGGCCTCCTCCGAGGCCTAGTAGTTTGGCTGCTTCGAGTAGTTGTTCGAATGCTTCTACGAGTGGCCTCGGCGCGACGATGTAGTATCTCGCCGTGCCGAAGAATATGGGTTGTCTTGTCCCGTGCGATATTGTGAACCTCTCCCTCCTAACCTTGAACCTGTACAGCTCGACGAACTCGGCGAGCGTGCTTGCAGCCTTCCTGTAGCTTATCGTTGTTATCTCTGTCAGCCTCCTCGCTATGCTTGCCAGCATCCTTCTCGGGGAGGGATAGTTTATGATCGCTCCATGGAACCTGTAGAATGTCGGGCCGTGGTTGACGACGTATACTGATGCGCAGGGGTCGCCCTCCTCTGATGCCTTGATTATCTTCTCTGGATGCGGGACGGTGAGCGTCTTCTTGGAGAAGTTGACCTCCTCGACGATCACGTCCTTGAGCATTGAGAGGCCCACGGTGAGGCTGCTGATTATGTTCGCCGCCGTCACGCGGCCAGGTATGTCCCAGATGTAGAGGTTGAAGGAGTAGCGTGCACCCGGTAGGAGCACCTGCCCGGCAGCTATCTCCGGGCCCCTCACCGGCTTTAGGGGGGATACGCGGAAGAAGCCGCCCTTCTCGACGACGACGCCCGCCCCCTGGAGCGCGTCGTAGACTATCTTCCCGGAGTAGACCCCGCTCCAGGCGCCGCGCAGCAGGATCCTCCGCCTAGGCTTGAAGGACACCCTCCCAGCGTAGACGTCCAGCCTCACGGTGTCAGCCTGCAGGACGGCTCCCCGGCAGAGCACATGGTATGCAGGCCAATAACCCCTAACCTACACGCCAGCCTCCCCGGAAGAGGGGGATCCGGAGCCCAGATATCCCTCGGGCCGCTAGAGGCTCTATTCACCGGTGGTGCATGGAGGGTTTGAGGGGCTGGCCCCACGAGTCCAAGCCACTGCTCGTCTTCTGGGAGACCACTAAGGCCTGCATGCTTGCATGCAAGCACTGCAGGGCTGAGGCCATAACCAGGCCCCTGCCGGGCGAGCTCACCACCGAGGAGGGGATGAAGCTCATAGATGATGTGGCTGGCTTCGGTAAGCCGTCACCCATACTGGTGTTTACGGGCGGCGACCCCCTCATGAGGAGGGATATCTGGGATCTTGTCAGGTACGCGTCTAGCAAGGGGATAAGGGTCGCGATGGCGCCGGCCGTCACAAGCCTCCTAGACGAGGAGGCTGCGGAGAACATGAAGAGGTACGGCGTGAGGGCTGTCAGCATAAGCCTGGACTCCGGCGTGCCTGAGGTGCATGACGGGATAAGGGGGATCAAGGGCACGTGGGAGAAGACCGTCGAGGCGATAAAGATGCTGCTGGGTAAGGGGATCCGTGTGCAGGTAAACATGCTGGTCTCGAGGGACACGGCGGAGACCATACCGGAGACGATAAAGCTCATACTAGACCTGGGCGTACCCGTGCTGGAGGCGTTCTACATAGTCCCCGTGGGCAGGGCGGCGGAGGAGATGATGCTCTCCCCAAGCGAGTTTGAAGACGTCTCACACCTCCTCTACGAGGCCTCGAAGTACGGCCTCGTGGTGAGGACGACTGAGGGGCCAATGTTCCGCAGGGTGTCGATAGAGAGGATGGCCCTAGAGCAGCACGGCATCAACCCCGACGAAGCCCTGAAGCCCGGGGAGCTGTACCGGAGGCTTAGGAGGAAGATGGTTAGCCTCCTCGGGGAGCCTGAGGGGGCTGCGAGGGCCTCCACTACCGGCACTAGGGACGGCAAGGGGATAATCTTCGTAGCATACAACGGCGACGTCTACCCGAGCGGGTTCATGCCCTACAGCCTCGGCAACGTGAAGAAGGAGAGCCTGGTCGACATCTACCGGGGACACCCACTCCTCAAGAAGATAAGGAGGGCCGAGTTCCACGGCCGCTGCGGGGCCTGCGAGTTCAGGGACGTGTGCGGGGGGAGCAGGGCCAGGGCATACATGGTGACCGGCGACCCCCTAGGCGAGGACCCCGCATGCCCCTACCAGCCCGGCTCCTTCACTAGGCTCGCGGAGAGCCTCGGCATAGACACGTCGAAGCTCCCCATACTACCACCCCTCAGCATACTCCCCTAGCAATGAGCACAGCCGTGACCCTGGGGCTTGGAGGGGCAGGGGATCGTGCTGGTTAGGCTTGGAAGCCTCGAGGAGAAGGTGTTGATGAAGCTGCAGTACGAGTTCCCCCTGACGCCGACGCCTTATAGTGATGTGGCATCGGAGATCGGTATTGGGGTCGACGAGCTATTATCTATGCTCCGCAGGCTCCATGCAGAGGGCGTGGTTAAGAGGATAGGCTTCTACTATAACCCGAGGAGCCGCGGCGTCAACGCAGTACTCGTAGCCATGAGTACTCCCAGGCCGGTGGAGGCCTCGGGGAGGCTTGACGAGCTCCTGGAGGTGACCCATAGCTATCTCAGGGATCATCCGGTCTACAACCTCTGGGTCGTTGTACGCTACCGGGAGTGGGAGAGGCTGGTCGAGGCGGTAATGGATGCATGCAGGGTCTCCGGCTGCACCGACTACGTCATCCTGCCCGCAACCAGGCTGCATAGGCTCTCGGTCAAATACGACCTCGCCATGGGTATCTCGAGGGCCGGCCCATACTCGAGGGTTAGGCTGGATCCCCCGAGCCCCGAGGAGCTGGGGGTTCCGGGGGAGCTGCCCAGGCTCGTGAGGAGGCTCCCACTAAGGCCGCACCCCTACCGTGAGGCTGCCCAGAGGCTGGGGATGGGCGAGGAGGAGGTTGTAGACTACATCGTTAAGCTGCTTAGGGAGGGGGTTCTAGGCGACCCGGGCGCGACGCTGAACGGGCAGAGGATAGGCTTCACGGTGAACGCGATGTACGTCGCCGAGCCGTACCCCGGTGTGGATGCATGCGCCTGGGTATCAGACCATGTGCCGTACGCGACACACATAGTCACTAGGAGGATTGTGCCGGAGGACTCGCCGTGGAGGTACACGTGCTTCTTCATGGTGCACGCGGCTGCCAGGGACAGGCTACGGGTCGTCGACGAGCTCCTAGCCGCCGCGCCCGTCACACGGTGGGATCGGTTGGTGAGCCTAACCGATTTGAAGCCCGGCGCCCAGCGCTAAGGGGCATAGGGGATGTGGAGGCGTGATACCCCTCTCAGTCATGGTTACGGGCGAGGGCACCGTATCGGTCAAGATTAAGGGTAGGTATGGGCCGGGCAGGCCCTCGAGGTTCACCGATATACTGAGGCCGATAATCTTCTGGAACATAACCTACCAGTGCAACCTACGCTGCAGCCACTGCTACATCAGGGCTATGGCGGAGAGAGCCCCCGCGGAGCTGGACACCGGGGAGGCACGCGGCCTCGTGGAGCAGCTGGTGGGGATGAGGATCCCGCTCCTCCTCCTAAGCGGCGGCGAGCCCCTCGTGAGGGAGGACATCTGGGATATACTTGAGCCCGCTAAGGGCAAGCCCCTCCCAAAGCTAGCCCTAAGCACAAACGGCACACTCATAGACCGCGACACCGCCGAGAGGCTAAAGGAGTACGGGTTCACCTACATAGGCATCTCGATAGACAGCCTAAACCCCGAGTGGCACGACAAGTTCCGGGGGGTCAAGGGGGCCTTCGAGGCGGCGCTGAGAGGGATAAAGAACTCCCTCGACGCAGGGCTCGACGTAGGGCTAAGGACGACGATAACCAGGTATAACGCGCACGAGGCACCCGACATAGTGGACTGGTGCGTGAAGCAGGGGATACCGAGGCTGAGCCTCTACATACTCGACACCGTCGGCCGCGGCGAGGGCCTCAAAGACTGGCTGCCAAGCCACGAGCAGCTAAGAAGCATGGTGGACTCCCTCATAGAGGCCGCCAGGAGGAACAAGGGGAGGATAGAGATACAGCTCGTGAGGGCAAACTTCCTAGGCATATACCTCGCAGACAAGCTAGCCAAGACACCCGAGGAGTTCAGACAGTACATGGAGATGCTCGAGGCGCAGGGAGACTGCGGCAGGAAGTCCGCAAGCATATACCCGGACGGGAGCGTAAAACCATGCCAGTTCGTAGACTGGGTAACCATAGGGAACGTGAGGGAGAAGCCTCTCAGGGAGATACTCCGCCCAGACAACCCACAGCTCAAACCATTCCTAGCAATACACCGCAACCTACGCGGCCCACGCTGCAGCAAATGCCCATTCCGCAGGATATGCGGCGGAGGCTCAAGGAGCAGAGCAAAGATACTCACCGGCGACCCATGGGGAGACGACCCGCTCTGCATCATAGAGGATCCGGTCGCCCTAGCCGAGAAGTGGGGCTTCCACGACCCCGAACTAGAACAGGAAGAGTGCCGCGGCTAACCAGGAGAACACTCCCCCTCTTTTCCCTTGGAGAGGAGGAAATCCCACGGGTTCTTGGAGGGAGGCGTGTTCTAGTATGAACTGTCTCCTCTACATGCACGCGTTTAGGGGGATAAAAAGATGGGCTTCTGGGGCTCCTCCCGGGTTCATGGACTGGCTCTCGTGTCTCCTCTAGGCGCCGGTTAGGATGCCTAGTAGGAATCCTAGGAGGGGTGCGCCGGCTACGAGCGTCGAGGTTGACGCTATGTTGCCGCTGGTTATGTTTGTCAGCAGGCTCTGGTACATGCCCTTCACTGTCTCCATGTCGCACTCGACCTTTAGTGCGCCGAGCCCGGACATGTAGCTGGCGCCGGATGCGAGCATTGCGGCGACGAGTGTTAGTACGTAGAGTAGCCTGGGCTCGCCTAGTATAACCATCAATAGCTTGCCAGCAGCGAAGCCAGCGATGAAGCCCGTCAGCACTAGTAGTGCTACCTCCTGTCCAGCCATCACTGCTACTCACCATGTAGGAGGAGGTGAAGTGGAGGGCTAAAAATACGGTGCACACATCTATGCTCAGGTTGTCGGCAGCGCCACCAGTATGCTGTGTAGCTCGAGGAAGACGAGGATTACGAGCGCCAGTGTGGCCAGCTCGAGTATAACCATGGTCGCCATGAACTTTGTCAGGGAGTCGCATGTCAGGGCCACGGCGCTCACCCTATCACTATACCAACGCCACCCGGCAGGCTTAGGTATATAGACACCGGTATACCTAGGGCGCCGCAGACGAGGAGCACTAGGAGCATCATGAGGTAGTTGTCTATCGTCTTGCCCGCCTCCTCGGGAACCCCGTTGACGTACGCTACCGCGACTGCTGCGCCGTAGACGACTGCGCCGGCGAAGATGACGTACACGGTGGTCCATGGTATTGCTAGGGCCAAGGCGAGCCTGCCCTCCCAGGTCTAGCCTCTGGGCCTGGTAGGCTGGCATAAGCACTATAGGTTATCCATTCATGACTCGTAATCTATAAATTACGGGTTAACATCCACTATACATCCACGGGGAGGTGTAAAGGCCTGTGCCCGCCCCAAGAGGAGGGATTAGAACGCCTAGCCCGCATACTGCAAGCACTCTCACACCCCCTAAGACTACGCATAGTCGCCCTCCTAGCAGGCCACAGGGAACTATACCTCGCAGAGATAGCGGAGAAGCTCGGGGTCTCAAGGGCGCTCGCAAAGATCCATCTAAAGAAGCTCGAGCAGGCAGGCTTGGTGGAGTCAGTCATACGCGTGGAGCCCGGGAAGGCGCAGGCGAGGCGGTACTACAGGCTGGTCTGGAGGAGCCGCATCTGCATATCACCGGAAGAGATTAAGGAGCTCGTGGAGGGATGAGCCGTGGAGGACATGGACAAGACCTTCATAATAGTCTCGCTCATCGTCTGGGCAGGCCTCGCAGTACTAGCGGCGACCGTCGGCACATACTCCGTGGTCGGCACGGTATTCACCTTCATAGTATTCATGCTAGCTGTCGCAGGCTGGGTGAAGCTCATAAGGATATGGCTCGAGGAGAGAAGCGGCAAGGAAGAGGAGCCGCTCAGGGAGGAGATAAGGAGGCTTAGGGAGGCCGTCGAGGAGCTCCGCAAGGCCCTCGAGTCCTAGAGAGCTGATGGGGAGGAGAGCCGCCTTGCCCCGGGAGAGGTTCTACCACTCACTATTGGCAGTAACAGCGACGGTGACAGCACTGGCGCTACTAGCGGTCGTCGTGACGCTCGCCGCGCCGGTGATCGAGGTGAGGCTCCCGGCACAGATAACCCGCTACATCCCCTACATAACCGGCTGCGGGCGCTATGAGACAATAACACTGCTCAACGAGACAGCACCGCCCCTGGACAGCATAGTTGTGGAAGCGGGGGGAGTAGGGGTAACGATCAAGGCATGGAGCAGCGACAGGGTGGTGGTGCAGCTAGTCAACGAGGGGAGATGCATAGAATGGGGCGCATCAATAAGCGGCGGCCAGCTAAGAGTCCACGTGGAGGGCCAGGGCTGCTGCAAGGCATACATAAACATCCCGCGGAGAAGCTACAAGCAGATAGACGTCAAAGGCTCCGCAGTCAAGCTAGCCATGGAGGGAGTCGACGCGGGTGAGGCATGGATAAGCCTCAGCGCAGCCTCAGCAGAGATAGCATCAGCGAGGATAAAGAGCCTCCACATAGACCTAGACGCCGCAAACCTACACACAAGGGGACTCACAGTAACCAAGGAGGCAGTGATAAAAGCCGTGGCAAGCAACGCGAAGATAAGCCTCGCAAACCACGCAGCAAACATACTACTAAAGCCACCAATAACAGCTGCAAACATCCAGACAGCATGCAGGGAGGCGCCAAGCCCAGTAATCATGATAAGCGGCTCAGCCGCAAACATCGTGGTAACATGCAGCTAGCAAAACCAGCCTCGATACCCCAGCCTTTTCCTCCAGAGGATTTGAGGGGGTGGTGGACCGGCCGGGATTTGAACCCGGGACCTCTCGGATGCCAACCGAGCGCTCTTCCAGGCTGAGCTACCGGCCCACGCGCTCCATGACTCAAGGGTTCAATACACGGCTGGTTTATAACCATTTCCTCGCAATTTTGAAAAAGGCTTCCCAGCCATCCCTGCTCATAGGGGTTCTCAGCCACCCTAGGGAAGGCGTGAGCTGGGTGGACGTGAAGGGCCTGGGGTTGGGCCCGTAGCTCAGCCCGGTCAGAGCGCCCGGCTGATAACCGGGAGGTCGGGGGTTCAAATCCCCCCGGGCCCACTACTCCCTCCTATGAATGTAGTGTGGTAGTTCGCTGTGCACGTACGCCTCCACGACCTTGGCTTCTGCCTTCCTTAGCTGCTCCGCCAGCGTTGACACGGAGACTCCTAGCTCGCGTGCGAGTTGGCGTAGGTTTATCTTGCGTGGGTAGTTGTAGTAGCCTTTGAGGTATGCCTCTACGAGTATCTCCTCCTGCTTCGGGGTTAGCCCGGTGTCTAGTGGTGCTATTGGCTTGTCTTCTAGTATCCTGTAGCCCTGTGCCTCTAGTTCTCTGCGTAGGGTGTGTTTAGCGACGATGTATTCTACGATGAGGCCGCGGGGGGTCACGATTATTGATTTGAGTAGTGCTGCTGGCGGCGTGTTGTCTAGGGGGCATGTATGGTTCCTGCATATGCCCTTCGGCACTATTATCCTGTAGAGCCTGCTGTGTTTCGTTGATTGTAGGCACTGGTATCGGAGGTCTTTCTCGGCCCTTATGGTTGCGTCGAGGCTGCGTAGCTGTGTGGGTGGGCCGCGGACTATGATCCATAGCTCCTCTGTGTCGCCGTAGACCCTCCTGTCGAGTATCCTTGCAGCGAGCTTGTCGTTGTCCGGCGTCTTTGCGAGGAGCTGGTGTATGTAGCAGTTGTCGTCCCTCATGCAGATTATAATGTGGGGCTTGGTATTCATAGCTGGGTTCTCTCCCCCGCGGAGACGCCGTGTACCCCTGTTATAGGGTCTGCTGGGTGTTGAAATACGTATCCTTGGAGAGGCGGGGGGTTTAGCTTATAAGCTCTGATAGGAGGTCCTGGTCAACCTCTATGTATTTCTCCACGAGCCTTATGATTGTCTTGAAGTATTCTAGCTTTGAGTGCTTGTCTACGCAGCAGCGCAGCTTGGATAGCCAGTCGAGGTGCCCTTTCAGGAAGTTTTCCTGCTTGAGCAGTATGCTTCTCGGCGGCTTCTCCTCCTGGCACTGTTTTGTCGTGAGGTGGTGCATGTATTCTAGCTCGACGACCAGGTGGTCTGGCGGGTAGCGTAGCGTTGTGAGGCCCTCGGAGGCGTATAGTGCCTGCAGCTCAGCCATTAGCAGGAGACCTGGGGCCGTATAGTATGGGCCCTCGAGCCTCACCTTGAGGCTGCCCGCCTCCTCCTTGTAGACGTGCTCCCTTAGGGGGCAGGGGGGCTGCGGCATCCCTAGCTCAAAGAGGGCCACGTATTCTGCTTGGAACATGTCCCTGCCCAGTCTCCCGGCCTCCTCCCGGAAGAGGTCGAGAGCCTTGTCGGCGAGGCCGGCTAGCTCGCGGAAGCCCTCGTGGATCTCGGCCGCGTCCTCGAAGACCCTCCTCGCCTCGGTGAGGAGCTCGGGTAGCTTCTCGAAGTCCTCGTCGTAGGGGTAGTCTACCAGCCTGGCTGCAATATAGTAGGTCAAGGGCCTTATTGGGCAATGCCTGCTCTGCAAATTAACCCCCTTCACCCTGCAGGTGTCCTGCATTCAAGGTTTTTCAGTGCTTACAGTCACACACATCTGTTTAAACACAGCCACGTGGAGGGCTCGGAAGGGATCATCCCCTCGGGAGGGTGAGGGGCCGAGTGGGGTGTTCGAGGAGAGGGGGTAAAACACTGCCTGGGCTAGAGCTTCCACGTCGGGTACATTGTTAGTACCTGCATTAGCTTGCTCTTGGGGCCCTTGGCGCGCTCCTGCTCCAGCACCTGCTTCACGCGACGCCAGTCCGGGCCGAACATGAGGTCCATGTATTTCTCGTCGTACCTCGGTGTGCCGTCGGGCTTCGGTGGGGTTAGTACTGGTGGTATGTAGAGTACTCTCGGTACGACTCCATGCTTCTCGGCCAGCACTGGTAGTAGTGGTAGTGCCACCTTGTACTCCTTCGCCAGCACGTAGACGGGGCTTGCCGGGTCGTCTATGCGGCCGAAGTATATTGCGCGCTGTGGGCACGTCCTAACGCATACTGGTGGCTCTCCCCTCTCCAGCAGCGGCGCACACATTATACAGTGGCTGGCCTTCTTCCTCTCGAAGCTGAAGAACATCCTTGCATACGGGCATGCCTGTACACACTGCATGCAGCCGCCACAGAACTCTGGGTTCACCAGGACGGGGCCCTCGGGCAGCTTTATGATCGCCGTGCCTGGCATCGGGCAGACTCTCAGGCATGCAGGGTTGTCGCAATGCATGCATGCCATGGGCAGGTAGAAGAACCAGGCGTCCTCAGGCTTGTTGCCCTCGCCCTTGTCCCAGTCCCAGTTGGGGCCGAACTGCGGTATCGGCAGCGGATAGATCCTCGGCGGGACTGTCGACTCCTTGTTGTTGAACAGGTTCTCGTACCTGAACTTGGCCTCGGGCTCGTAGTCCTCCCTCTTCAGCTCCAAGCCTAGCATCTTCTTGTTCAGCCAGTTCTTCGGGTATCCGGGCCCGGGCCTAGTCTCTACAATCCTCCACCAGATGTACGGCGCCTCGTACTGGTCGGTCTTCCACCACACCTTGCACGCTACGGCGCAGGCCTGGCAGCCTATACACTTGTTTAGGTCTATCACGAACACGTAGCCGCTGTCCGGGATCTTCACGGCCACACCTGCTCACCTCCGCCCAGGGATCCGGGGCATGCACCTCCCTTGTGGAAAGGGGTTAGGGTGTTGATCCCTTGTACTTCCTTATCGCCACGCTGGTGTCACACTCGTTACCGGTGACTCCCCACAGGTTCCAGCCGTAGTGGATGTGATAGAACGGTGGCTTCGCCTCCTCGGGGTACTGTACTGCCTGCGTCGGCTTCGGCCTTATCGGCGTCACGCCGTTGAACCAGCCCTTCACGAACGTCGTCATCTCGGCGCCGTTGGCGACCCATACCTCGCCTGGCTTGACGCCTGGCAGCACCCTCGCCATGGCGACGAAGGAGCCGTAGATGTTGTATACCTCGACGAGGTCGCCGTCCCTTATACCATACTTGGCGGCGTCCTCCTTGCTTATGGCCACGGTGGCCATGTAGCGCTGCAGCCTCAGCAGCAGATCCATGTCACGGAACGTCGAGTGGGTGCCCCAGCGCTCGTGCGGCGTGTTCATCTTCAGCGGCGCCGGCTGCCCGTTGGGCAGCGGGTCGACCTCTGGAGGCTTGTAGGTCGGCAGCTCCTCGCCGAGCGCTAGGAAGTAGCTGTGGTCTATGTAGAACTGCTGCCTGCCGGTCAGGGTCTTGCCGCCGTGGGGTACCACGCTGAGGTACCTTGATATGAAGAGTACCGGCACCTTCACGCCTCCAGGCAGCTTCGCTGTCTCGTAGTGGAGCTTGCCGCCGGCGGGCCATGGTATGTACTTCTCAACGTTGTCCCTCCATGGGGTGTGCGGCCTCTTCCTGGTCTGCGCCGAGGGGAATGGTACTGGGTGCTTCTTTATCAGCTGTAGTAGGCCGTAGATGTAGCCGTCCACGTCGCCCTTGAACAGCTTCTCCTCTATCAGCTTCCTAACCTCCGGCGCCAGCTGGTCCTTGTACTTGGCGTAGCCCTCGGGGTCTGGGTACATTACCGGGCTGTGCTTCAGTATGAAGTGCGCCGCCATCTCCGGTGTCTCTAGGCAGCCCTCGCTGCATAGTCCCTTGAAGAACGGGTTCTCCTTGCACTTAGCGTCTATGAACTCCTCGTACACCTTGGTGAGGTCGTGCACCACCTTGTTCCTGGTGTCGTAGAACCTCACTCCACCCCTCCTAGCCGCCTCCATTGATATCGCCTTTGCAAGCATCTTGAATATCTCGAAGTCGCTCCTCGCCTCCCCGAGTGGCTGCGCCGCCGCGTTCAGCGCCTGTATATAGACGTGCATCGGGGTCGTCTCGATGTCGAACTTCTCGTACCAGGTCGCCGTGGGTAGCACGTAGTCTGCGAATACCGCGGTGGTGTTCATACGGAAGTCTATCACTACTATGAGCTCGAGCTTCTTCGGATCCTTGAACCACTCAAGGGTCTTGAAGCCGCCCTTGCTCTGGTTGAGGAAGTTGCCACGCCATATTATCATTGCCCTCGGCCTCTTCGGCGGCTTCGGGTAGACCGGCACCCAGCCCTCGGCGAGCGCCTTGAGTATCAGGTAGTTCCTGTAGCCCCTCACGTTCCTTGGGTCGGTGCTGACGGGCTCCTGGAACTTGCCCGGCAGTGGGCCGGGCAGCTTTGTAAGCCTGCCTGCCTCGATGTCCGCGACTATCTCCTTGAACGTCTTCCCTAGCTTCCAGAGCTCGGTGTAGTAGTGCACCCAGACGTAGAGGGTTGCGTTCTCCGGCCTCGTCTTCAGTATGCGGCCGTACTTGCCTAGGCCCTTCAGCCATACCTTGTACTGGCCGGTGTACTGGTTGAAGTTGCCGCCGTTGATGCCTATGTTGCCGGTCAGCGCCAGCAATAGTATCATGCTCCTGTTGTTGAGGTCGTTGTTGAACCAGTGGTTGGTGCCTCCACCCTCTATTATCATGGCTGGCTTTATCTTGCCTAGGAGCTCTCCGAGCATCTTCACCTTCTCCGGCGGCACACCGGTTATCTCTGATACCTTCTCCGGCGTGTACTCGGCGAGCTTCTCCTTCAGTATCCTGAACACAGTCTTTACCTTCACCATCCTGCCGTCCTTGAGCTTCACCATCCACTCTCCGTCAAGCACCGGGTTGATGCCATACTTCTTCAGGTCTAGGTCGCGGTTGTCACCCATGCAGCCGGGCGCCACGACGGGCTTGTTGGTGTTGGCATCCCATACGTATAGCTTGAATGGGCTGCCTCCCTCAACCAGGTCGCTCTCACGCAGGAACTTCTTCGTGTCGCACCTAACCAGGAACGGCATATCGGTGAACGTCTTGACGTACTCCTCGTCGTAGAGCTTGTTGTCTATTATGTACTTCGCGACGCCCAGCGCCAGGGCGGCGTCGGTGCCTGGCTTGACGCTTATGAACTCGTCGGCTATCCTCGCTGTGGCGTTGAAGTCCGTGCCTATGTATATGACCTTGGTGCCCCTATACTTCGCGTTGGTTATGAAGTGCGCGGCTGCTATACGGCTCTCAGCTATGTTGGTACCCCATATGATTATCAGCCTGGCGTTGAGCCAGTCGGCCTCCTCACACTCCTCGGTCTGCACACCCCATGTTATCGTCTCTCCTGGAGGCAGGTCACAGTACCAGTCGTAGAAGCTCAGTGGGCCGCTAGCACCCAGCAGGTTCGCGAGCCTATAGCCAGCGCCGGCGGAGATGTAGTTGTATGCTGGTATCGGCGAGAAGAACACTATAGCCTCGCCAGCATCCTTGCCGCCGTACTTTGCTGCCTCATCCTGTATGATATCTATTATCTTCGAGGCTATCTCCTTCAGCGCCTGGTCCCAGGTAATCCTCTTGAACTTGCCACTACCCCTAGGACCGACCCTCTTGTAGGGGAAGAGGACCCTCATCGGGCCGTAGATGTACCTCACGTAGGAGGCGCCGCGCTGGCAGCCCCTAGGGTTGTACTCGTGGCCCACAACCGGGTCGTAGACGTGGTAGTCGGCGGCCTGCTCCAACCCTATGATTATGTTGCCGTTCACATACGCCTTCCAGCCACACGCCTGCGTACAGTTGCCGGCACAGGTGCTCCTCACAACCTTGGTGTAGGTGACGCGCTGGCCCCAGTAGTACATCGTCGTCATGGCAACCCTTGAGTCCCTGAAGCTTGACAGCGTCTTCATCACTGCCTGGCCCTTCTTTATATCCTCGATAACCTTGGCGAGTAGTGGCAGGCCTGCAGTAACAGCTACAGCCTTAAGGAACTGCCTCCTCGTTACGAGCAGGCCCTCCCTCCTACGAGGACTAGAGCCCTGCGCCACGATGAAGACACCTTGCAGGGACTATCTCTCCACCAACAACTGCATATACAAATCAACCCCTTACTAGCTTTTACCCGCAGATTTCCGGTCGCCCCCATACAGCATACCGCAGCAAGAAGCACCCAAGCCCAACTAGCAGGGAGGACAACCCGGCAGCAACCATCCAGCCAACCCCTCACCCCTCTATGGCGCCGCCGAAGCATTCTTGCTGTAAGCTGCTACAAGCCTAAGATGCTATACAGTAAGCTTATAATATACTGCTGTAAGCTACAGTAACTCGAGGTGTGGGCAGAGTGTTCGGTCCACCCGCGGCAACACTAGGCCTCATAGAGCCAAACTTCATAGACGAGATAGAGGCACAGGTAAGGGAGTTCCTAGACCTAATCATACTAAACGCTATCAAGAAGGGGAACAACCAGGCGATGACGATCCTCGAGAAGATAAGGTCATGCGGAGTACCACTAAACATGAGCACACTCTACGCAACCCTGAGAGAGCTTGAGAGAAAGGGGCTGATACGCTCAGAGGGGGCGAGGAACAAGAGGTACTACCTAACAGAGGAGGGCGAGAAGTACCTCGAACAGCACGCAGAGAGGCTCGAGAAGGTAAAGGAGGTAACCAGGAAGCTGAGGATGACGAGAGCCATAGGAATACCAATGATGCTCTCAGCCCTAAGAGAACTAATGACAAACATGGATAAACTAACCCCAGAAGACAAGGCAGAGATAACGGAGGCACTGGGAAACGCCTTCATAACGATAAAGAAGATCCTAGTCAAGTACGTAGAGTAACCCTCCACGAGAAGACCAAGTCTTTTCCCCGTCTCCTCTAAATCGATGCCCAACCCCTCTTCTCTACCAGACGATCCATCCACAGTCCACGAAGAGCCATACGCTGTCCTAGACGATGCCATCGTAAGGGACTGCAGCACCTCCCCCGGGTAGAACCCAGGGTGAAGAACTCTGGGGGAAGAAGGGGTGGTGCGGCGGCCGGGATTTGAACCCGGGATCGCCGGCTTGGCAGGCCGGCGTCCTAGTCCAGGCTAGACGACCGCCGCACCCGGCTTTGCCTGCGGAGGGGCTTGGCCCTCCGCCTGCCGTGTCTCGTGGTAAAATGGGGGAGGGTTTATGTTGTTTACTCCTTGGCTTTGACTGTGACTGGTAGTCCTTTCTTGAGCCTCTCCTCTACGGTCCTCGCCATGTCCCTTATTATGTCGTTCTTGCAGATTGTTGCTATTGGTGCTCCCTTCTCGTCCACTACTGGTATTCCGTCGACATTGTATTCCTCCATTAGCTTGACGGCCTTGTATATTGTGTCGGTCATTGTTAGTGTTACATCTAGCGGTGTTGTAGCGTCTATCGCTAGTAGCGGTGTTACCTTCACGTACCTGCCCTTCCTCGGGCCTGCCTTGGTTATCCTCCTGACCCAGATCAGTCTCCTGCTCTTGATGCCCTCGACTGCGTCCTCGAGTGCTATGAATGGTAGCCTGTTAGCGGATACGACGCCGTGTATCCTTGAGCCGTCGAAGACTGTTACTGCGTCTAGGTAGAACATCTTCATGCGCTTGACAACGTGTGCTAGGCTGTGGTGTGGGTGTACTATGCTGGTCTTGCCGGGCATGACTACGTTCTCTACCAGTATGCTTGCGCCCTTCGCCTCGGCGTATGCCTTCACTAGGTCGTCCTTTGTTATGAAGCCTATTATGTTGCCCTTCTCGTCCACCACGTATGCTAGCTCGGCCTTCTCGTTGAATAGCTGGTATGCTGCCTCCTCTATGCTCGCGTCGGCCGGCACCTTGGGTATGTTGCGCTCCATCACGTAGTCTATGAAGAGGCGGTCGTGCACCCTCCTCTTCCATATCGGGCCCTTCAGCGCTATAGCCTTGAGCATACTCCACTTGGTCACAACGCCAGCTATCCTCCCATCCTCGTCGATGACTAGGATGTAGTTGGAGCCGGTGCGGAGCATCACGTTCCTGGCGTGCTCGACGGTGTCGTTGATGCTTATGGCTGGCAGCTCCTCCCTCATGTAGTCCCTGACCCTGGGCCCAACATACTCCGTTACAGCCGGCTTCGCCTTAGCGACCTGGACCAGGAGCTGGCCGGACTGCTGGTAGCGTAGCTGCTGCGCCGCGGGAACCGGCACCGGCAGTACCGCCTTCTTCGCAGGCCTCACCCTGCCGGGCTTCGCACCCTCCAGGTACGCCCTCACCACATCCTCAAGCGTTATCACTCCAACCAGCTTACCCTCCTCATCAACCACTGGGAGGACTGTGAACTCGTTCTCAGCCATAATCCTGGCCACATAGCTTATCGGGGTCTCCGGCGTAGCCGCCGGCGCACCACGTATCATTATCGTTTTGACCTTCGCTATGCTCTTCAACCCCCTCTCGCTCTCACGGTGGAAGAACCAGCGGCTAGTCTCCACGAACTCCTTAGGAGTTATCAGCCCAACCGGGGTCGGCTCCTCCTTACTCCTCAGCACAACCTTCCCGGGCACTCCATGGTACACGAAGTCAGCCCAGACACGGTTAACACCCTCATCCGGGTAGGTCACATACTTCTCTATATCCTCCTTAGTCATAACCTCCTCAACGGTCTCCGCAATAGGTTCAACGCCAGCCTTCAACAAGCCAAGCACAATGTCGCTGAGGGTAAGCACACCCTCAAGTCTCGCCTCCCTACCCTTAACAACAGCAGCACCATAGAGGCGGTGCTCCCTAAGCCTCTCAAACACCTTGTCAAGATCCTCCTCAACATCTATCAACGGCTCACTAACCATTATATCCTTGGCGCGGAGATGACTATAATGACTAGTTATCTGTATAACCTCCCTCCTCGTAATATAGCCGAGAACCTTACCCTCCTCAGTAGCAACAACAGCAACACCCTCCTCATTATCCCTCATCAAAGCCCTAACCACAGTAGCAGGAGTATCAGGCTCAACAACCACCCTAGGCCTCCGCGCCAACTCCCAAGCCTTAAAGCTCAACCAACCACCCAAGACAAGCCACGCCACCCTCTATAGTAATAAACCCCTCCAACATCAACAACCAATAACCCGACGGAGGCTGCCGCGGTAGTATAGCCCGGCCAAGTATGCGGGCCTTTCAAGCCCGTGACCCGGGTTCAAATCCCGGCCGCGGCACCAACCAACCACAACCCCCACTTAAAAGCCACACAGGCTCTGAAAGGCTGCAGGGCAGCTCACCAATAGACATACGCGTGGTTTCCCTCGACAGCACCGTAGATTGATACGGCCTGAGCCATATTGGGGCCAATACTCAAGGGCTTCAACCGAACGAGGCTGAGATGGGGCTGCAGAGGAGGCTAGGAGTCGCCGCCTACGTGGAGGACTATACCTTGGGTTACCGGGCTACACCGAGGCTTGCAGGGGGATACGGGAGGGCCTCACGCGGGCGTATCAGGAGAAGCGCGTTGTGTATCTGTATATTTCTCGGCTGGCTGCGTGTTTTACTTTGCTCGTAAACGTCTTAGAGTACTTGAGGACTGGGTGAATGCCTAAGGAGCAATAATTCCGTTCGAAGGAGATCTCGTTGGATCGGCACAGGGAAGCCATCATGAGGGCTGTGCTTAAGCTGAGTGGAGCGGGGCTTGGGGCTTATCACTGGCTGCTTGACTGGCTTAGACGGCTCTGCAGGAGAGAGCCATTATCTGTGCATTGTTATGCCCTTCACTACCTAACGCATGAGCCTGCAAGAACCGAGATGATGCTGCTTCTTGAGGAGGGTGATAGGGTAGGGTCTTATCTCCTTGTATGGTGGGGCGGCAGGTACGCTATCCAGGATCTGTATGAGGTCTACCTATGGAAGCCATGCAAGGAGCTGGTTTCAGCGCTTTACGTGCCGCCCAGTAAGCGGGTTGACATACAATTGTATGATTACGTTCCAAGCGATATTAAAACAGTTGTAAAGCATATGGAGGGTCTGGGATTCAAGAGATTTCACATCGGGAAATTCTATGACATGGTATGCTGGCATGACACCTTCAGGCCAAGCCCGCTTGAAGCCCTTGCGGTTAGGCTAGGGGAAGAGCATGCACCCCTTTACCGGGAGCTGGAGCTTGAAAGGGGAATAGAAATAGGCATTGAAGAGGCCAGGATGATTCTCAGGGAGTATGTCCATTACGGCGTCATTATCAACAATACACTCGCATCAATTGCTGCAAGGTACGTAACTCTCCAAGACATACACATCATAGGCGGCGTCTACACGAGAACCAGGTATAGGAGGAGAGGCTATGCAACCGCCGTTACATCTGCTTTAACAAGGGAGGCTGTGGGGTCGGGGGCCTTGGCGGGTCTCCACGTAGGAGTTGATAATAAGACTGCCATAGGGATTTACGATAAGCTTGGGTACAGGATATTGAGGGTCAGAGAGTGGATCTTCGCCTATCCTACATAAGGGTTGATGCAGAGCCACTATGAAGGCTCCCAGAACTAGCGCCCGCGATGGGCTGGATAAACTAGGGGTCGTTCCTTTAAGCTACAACCCCGGCTCCATTCATATCCCTTCTTGTTAGACGGCTGCATACTTCTCTGCCCAGTCTCCCTTGCCTACAGAGTTCCTCTACCTCGTCGAGCTGCGTTTCTTCTATGCAGAGGTATGTCTCTCCGTGTACGTGGTGTACGTATGCGTCTATGAGTCTGTCTTGTAGTTCTTTGGCGTATTTCTCCGCGTTGACGGGGTCTAGTGGGATGCGGGTGTACTTGCTGGTTACATAGCTTATGCAGCATTCCTCTCCCACTAGGACGTGGAGGGTTTTTAGGGTGTTGTTGTCGATCACTTGTATTTCTAGGCTGCCTCCACCGTTACAACAATATGTTACGCCTGTAGCCTTGCTGCCTATGAGTGACGAGAGCAGCTCTACTACCTTGGGGCTGCACTTCTCCCTGCTACAGTCCTGTCTCGCTTCGTGCCCATCGATTTCTAGGCCCCAGTCACAGCACTTAAGCCCCCGGTTGAGTCTCCTCCTGAATATGTAGACTTCTAGCTCCACTCCGTTGCTGAATATGAGGTCGAAGCCGCAGGGGCCGCATCGTGCCCCCTCTATCTCCGCGTTGACATGTATGCTTGCACAGCAGCTTATGGTAGGCATTGCGGTCTCCTTCGGGGCTGTGCTTGGTGCTGGAGGCTGATAAGTTGTGGGCGTTTAGGTGTGTGTAGCTGTAGTCATGCCTCTTATTAGGGCTGCACGGTGCATGTGTTAGTACTTTCTTGATCGGGCTCCGCGGCCCTCTCGGCTTGGAGGCTTGTTCATGTAGGGGGCTGCTCGTCTTGGCTGCTGGGTTGGAGGAGCTGTATAGGTGGCTTCCGTGGCCCATGAGGCCCGGGAACCCGGAGGCTGAGAGGAGGTTTGAGGCTTACCGGAGGCTCTTCTCGGGGCTCATTGAGGGTCATCCCTCCTTTGGGTGGCTGCGGGGGAGGCGTAGTGTCTCTGTGCTGGATGTTGCTGCTGGTACTGGTATTGCTGGGGCTGCTATGGCTTCCGCTCTGGAGGGGGCTGGGTTTGATGTATGGCTTGTAGCTGTTGATTGCCGGGCCGGGGATCTACGCTTTCTCCCCGCATGGCTCGGCCGTGCCGGCTCCAGGGCCGTGTATGATGTCGTTGCCGGCGATGCACTGCTGCTCCCAAGGCTCCTCCGCGGGGGCTTCGACGTAGTACTCCTCATGGGTTCGAGCTTCCCCCACTTCAACCCCTGGCAGGCTGCACGCATCATCGCCGGCATACACCGTCTCCAGCCACGACACGGAGTCTTCCTAGCGGAGCAATGGGATATAGCTGGGAGCGTGATCCTACGCAACGCCTACCGCCACATACTCCTCGAGGGCGGCCAGGTAGACGAGGAGGGCGGGGGGCTCATCTCCCTCCACACGGGCTACGACAAGTACCGGGGCGTGTTCCGGAAGGCCCACTACCGTATCCCCGGATGGCGCTACATAGGCTCGATGGAGACGCACCTCTGGTACCTCTCATGCCTGGCAGTCCTCCTCTGGCTATACTACGGCGAGGTAGACGCAGCTGAGCCGGCCGGGGCTAGGTATGCCCGCACCGTGCTGATCGCATGGAGGCCCAGGGCCAGGGCTACTCCCTATAGTGAGCTGAGAGAACCCATGCTGCTGAGGAGGGGGAGCGGCTAGGCCCCCTCCCGGACGCCTATAGTGTTGCCGGGCATGCAGACTCCGGGCGAGGAGCCGCGACGGGTGAGCAGCGTTAAGCGACCTGATAATAGCCATCGATGTCAGCTGGGGCGGCAAGGGGGTAGTGGCGCTGGTGGGTGCCAGGGAGCATGTATTGAAGACTAGGAGGTTCTCCACCATCGCCTCCATGCTGAAGCATTACCGCGAGCTCCCCTCTAGGCGTAAGCACAGCTACATCAAGGCTTTCGTGAGGAGGTATTTCAGAATCTACGACTATATAGAGGTTGCAAGGATATACATATACGGCGGCTCATCAATGAACAAGGTTAATGAGCTGCTTAGGCTACTAGACCCAGCCCTCGTCATAGTGGATGACAGCCTCTACAAGCTGGTCGTGTTTCCGAGGAAGGTGAGGGAGAGCATGGCGAGAAGGAGGCATGAGGAGTACCTAAAGAGGGTCGCAGACAACCTTGCAAACTATTTCAGGGTGTTGTTGGAGGAGGAGCCGAGACTCTTCAGGGAGGAGCTTGAGAGGTTTGAGAAGTGAGGGCCGCCGGGTCACGGGGCCGCTCCACGGATCATCTTCACTCACCGTGGAGCCCGGCGTCCCCGGCGGGGAGCCTCCCAGCCATCCCGTATCCTCTGGGTCTTGGTTATTCTGGTATAAGGGTTGCCGCTCTCTAGGCGGCTGGGCAGATGCTCGCCGCTAGGGGCACTGCCAGGGTCATGAGTAGTGTGCCGAGTGCTATTGGTAGTGCGATGAGTAGTGCTGCTGGCTGCTTCTCGCCTACTGCGTAGAGGACTGCTATGTCTGGTATCGCTGTACCCGATAATATGAGTGCTATGGTTAGTGCATCCGTCTTCCTCATCACGGTGCCGAGGAAATGGATTCTCGGTGGGAGTACGACCGCGGATGCTATGGCTGTGGCGAAGGCAGCCAGGTATAGGATGACTGCGGCTCCGAAGAGGATGCGTGCACGGTTAACAATCCTAATCCCCGCCGCTGCGGGGGCCGGGCCCCCGGCCATGCCGATGAGCCTGCCGGCCAGCCTCGACGCGCCATAGCCTAGGAGGATGCGGCGCCCATCCAGCGTCTCTACTAGGAGGAGGTCGCATACATCATCACTATATACGAGCGCCTCCCCTAGGCCGCGTACGTGGTAGCGGCCCGAGTACCTCGAGCCGGGCAGGACGGGGCCTCCGAGCCGCTCACCGAGCTCGATACAGCCAATGACCTCGACCCTCCGGGCTGCGGAGAGGGGTATGCTCAGCCAGCCGTATGGCCCGAGGGATAGGGTGAGCCTATCGCCGCGTAGAACGACACGCGGCCTCGCGAGCCTAGCCGCCGCCAGCACGAGCAGGCTTCCGAGGGGGGCTATGACGAGCCCAGCGTAGAACAAGAGGTCGGCCAGGCACACCAAGGCCCCACGACACCCGCCCCGCTGGTTCTCACGCCTAGGGCTCGGAGGGGCCCGGCGGCGCCCCTCCCCTCCACACCCTCTCAGCGACCTCTACAAGTCTCTTGCACATAGCCTCCAGGTCCCTCAACGCCCTCGTATCCCTCAGTGCCTCCCCGGCCTCATAGGCCCTGCAGCGCACGCCCCGGTGGCAGATTATCATCTCGTGCTTCAAGCCCCACCTATAGACAGCCCCTATAGCATTGTCCAGGCCATAGCCCCTACCAACAGCTATCGCCCCCAAAACCCTGTCCCTAAGCCTGCCCCGGAGGCACCACGTCCTATCCATGAACCTCTTAACCAGTGCAGTCACGTTGTCGAAGTAGACCGGTGTCGAGACGATAATGATGCTGCTCCCGAGGAGTAG
This sequence comes from Thermoproteota archaeon, assembly GCA_013153145.1. Taxonomy (GTDB): domain Archaea; phylum Thermoproteota; class Thermoprotei_A; order Sulfolobales; family Pyrodictiaceae; genus JAADEY01. Next base: position 23,767 of record JAADEY010000021.1, read on the forward strand.
GGGTGTCAAGACCCTGGACATGTCGTCCCCTAGGCAGCACCTGCCTTCAGCGAGGCACCTCCTACACCCCGTGCAGTCGCTTATCCGGAGCCTCCGGAGCTCCACTACTACCGCATCAACACCATAGCTCCTCAACAGCTCCGCCGCCCTCCCCGCCAGGAGGAGGCTGTTACCCCTGGGCCGCGTGGAGCCCGCAAGGACGAGGCACCGGAGCAAGAGTAGGCGCCATTCTCCCCGGGGAGGAGGGTAGCGCTGATATGCTTCACCGGTATACGCCTCCTAGATACCCCTGCGAGAGCCAGCACGTACCGGCAGGAGGGGGGCCTCCATGGAGGAGCAACTGGCCGTAGTGACGGGCGCCTCCAGCGGCATAGGGGCTGAGCTCTCGAGGAGGCTGTGCAGGATGGGGTGGAGGGTCATCGGGGCAGCCAGGTCGGCGGATAAGCTCAACGCGTTAAGAGAGGAGCTCGGCGAGTGCTTCACACCGCTAACAGTAGACCTCGCCGATCCCTCCAGCCTCGAGAGGATAACCGCCGCCGTGGAGGAGCATGGAGGGAGACTCGGCCTCCTAGTAAACAACGCCGGCTACGCCATAGCCAAGCCCCTGCACATGCACACCCCACGGGAACTCGAAGACATATTCCTCGTGGACGCCATACGCCCCATACAGCTCACGATAAGACTACTGGAATACATGCCAAGGGGCTCAACAATAGTCAACGTGATAACAGCAGGAGTCCACGTGAGGATGAGGAGCCTACCATCCTACGGGGCCGCAAAGATAGCCCTCATGTACGCCTCCATGATGCTCAGAGAAGAGCTGGAGGAGAAGGGCATACACCTCATCGAGGTCTACCCAGGCCCCGTCAAGACAAGGTTCTTCGAGAGAGCAGGCATGAAGACCCCCAAGTGGGCATCAACACCCGAGAAGGTAGCAGAAGAGATAATCAAGGCGATAGAGAAGAGGAAGAAGACGGTATACATACCAGCACCACTAGCCATCCTAAGACCACTATCAACACCACTACCAATCTACTTCTAATAACGAGGCCAAAACGGAGGCGTAGACAGAGAAATCCCTGGATCACTGTAGCCGCGAGAAGCCATTCCAATCACAACCTACGCCGGACACCGAGGAGGCCCTTGAGGACAAATCGCCGAAGACAAGAGTCTGTAAATAAGGGAGCCAAAAAGCCCAGACACATGGGCCTCGATACATGACCCAACGATTCGACGAAATAATAAGAGCCGTAAGGAGGGAGCTATCCAGAACCAGCAGCCTCATGAGCATGCTATCAGAGCTAATGATCGTCTCTGAGATGTGGGAGGAGAACGGGAAAATAAACATCATAGCATGGATACCAGATATTGAGAAAGGGGTGCTAAAATACCGTAAGAAGCACATAATCTACGACCCCGCCTCGAAGCGGATTCAATGCATTAAAGACCTGAGCAGAAGCTCTGAGGAGACGACACATGCCAGACCACTTCCTCGATACGAGACGCTCGGCACGTAAAACGCCGAGACACATCCACGGCATGATAATACTTGATTCAGGCCCCCTCATAGCACTAGTTGTACATAAACTTGGCCTAGGCTGCAGCAGCGCCGCACCTCCAGAGCTAGTAGATGCCGTCAAGAAGGTAGAGGAGCGGCTAGGGCTTAGACTCGCCTCGCTCTGGCCCGTTGTCACTGAGGCGCTACATATACTTGACAGTAGGTGTAGAATCTCCAAGAGGAGTGATGCGCCGGAGAAGATCAAGACAATATGCAAAGCCTTAAGCGAGCTGGCAGAAATCCACATATCCTTCCATGAAGCGCTGAAGAACCTAAAAGTAGACCTAGATATAGCGGATCCAGCGGTTCTCCTTGCAGCCGAGAGAAGCAAGCCAAGCATCATACTGACCATAGATCAACGCCTACTCAAGGAGGCTGAAAGAAGGAAGTTGCAGGCATTTACACCCTATATGATAGCATCTCTCTTGTAGAGCGCAGAGTCTGGTGCCGAGGGTGATGTGCAGGGGCTCCGTCTCGCCCTCGCACATCACCCCGGGAGGATCAGTAAAGGGGGAGTACCCCCACCCCGCTTCACCGCCCCCTGCCTCCCGGGAGGGAGGCATTTCCACGGGCTTCCGGTGACTGTTATGGGTAGGGGGCTTTATAGCTGGTATTCTTGGCGTAGTCGTCTGCTGGAGCGTTAAGGGTTAGGGTTGGGCCGGGTTGCGTGGAGTTGTTGTCCTCGTGGTGGTCTTTGTCGTGGGGTTTGTCTGCGGCTACCTGGCCGCCACCTGGGCTCCCCGCGGCGGTGTAGGAGGAGGGGTCTCTGTCGGCGCTGGGCTCGCCGAGCCCCTCCACTTGATAAACACTAGTCTCGGCGAGACGTGGGGCGCTATGCTCAACATAACCATGACCCCGCGGGGCCTCAGCCACCCAGCCCCGGTTGAGAGGGTTGATGTATACGTCCGGGTCAGATCCACCGCTGGGGGCAGGCCTGTATGGCTCAGGGCTGAGTCCTCCTGGAACGGTGCCGTCATGGGCCAGGCCCTCACAGCCATTGTGACGGGCGACCACCTGCTCCTACCCGGCAGCCCTGGCCACCTGGAGGTGACCATACTGTCGCCGGGCGACGAGAAGCCCCTGGAGGCCGTCGTCGCTGTAACCATTCGTGGTGTAGGCACTCTCTACATAGGCCCGGTGAGCCTCGCCGGGAGGAGGTGAGCCGTCATCCCCCTGAGGGTGTTGAGGCCGAGGAGCCCCGAGGAGATGCTGGAGGCAGTGCTCGCCGCCACCGGTGACGGGCGGCCGGTTGTCCTCACCGCCCACCCCTGCCCCGACTGCGCCGTGCTCGAGAGGCTCATCGAGCTAAACGGGCTCGGTGACTGCCCACTCGTGGTAGACGTGCCTCCCGAGGACTGGGCCATCGACCTTGTACTGGATACCCTCAACGCGCCGGGCGCGCCGGCAGTCATAGACCCCGAGGGCAGGGTTCATGGAGGAGACCCCTATAGGCTGCTGGAGCTCCTTGAGATGCTCTGCAGGGCGGCTGGCCCCTAGGCTGCATGTACATGTGGATGCCCTCCACCGTATACTACTATATACACGTCTCCGGCACCGTGAACGTATACTAGGAGAGAGGAGATATTAGCCCCGGCCCCTCCCCTTCATCACGGGATGGGCATACATGAAGAGCCTTATCGCGACGCTCGGCTTCGACGATAAGCCTATAACGCATGCGACGCTCATCGACCGCTACGACCTCCTCATCGCCATCGCCCTCAAGACCAGCAGCGAGGCTTGGAGCAGGGTTGAGATGGCCTACCATAAGGCCCTGGGGGTTGTCCGTGATAGGATTCAGCGCGCCAGGCTCGTGGGCGTGGAGATACCCGCGGGTGTCGGGAGGGAGAGGCTGCTCAGCTGGCTCACCCGCAGGGTTAAGGAGGTTGTTGAACCAGTTGTACGCGACTCGAGCAGCGTCGTCCTGCAGCTGAGCGGCGGGCCTAGGATGCTCATACTAGCCGTCTACACCGCCGCCATGAGCCTCGACGACCCCGAGGCCTCGAAGATCACAGTGATTGTTGAGGGTGAGGGGTTTGCAGCCGAGGCGTGGGAGCCCCTCATAAACCTCAAGCCGGTGCCGCTCACGAGCCTCCACCGCGCCGTGCTGAAGATACTCCTCGAGGCCGGGGCGCCCCTCGGCCCAACCGACGTCGCGTCGAGGCTAGGGGTCAGCAAGTCCACCGCCTACAAGTACCTCCGGCAGCTCATGGAGCACGGCCTCGTAGAGAAGGTGAACGAGAAGGGCAAGTACCGGGCCACCGGCAGGGCCCTCGTAAACGCTGCTGTATAGGGGCCGGCGTACACCCTCATTTTTAATCCCCCATAATGACGGTATACTACACGCGCGTGCCTAGCCATGGCCTCCGGGAGCATCATAACCCGGGCGCTGAGCGTGGGGCCGGAGCCCCTCCAACGCGTCAGGCTCGGCAGCAGGGATGTACGCCGCCTCCTGAAAAGGAGCCCCGGCGTGATACCCTTCATAGAGCAGCCGGAGAAGTGCTTCGTGCTCGAGAACGTGGCGGTGGAGGACGACAAGGTAGACCTCCTGGTGGTAGAGCCGGGGCCTAGGAGGGCCAGCCCAGACCTATACCTCGTCTACCTGCGCTGGTACCGGTATGGCAGCAGGTTCGAGGCCTACTCGGCTGATGAGGCCTACTGGGAGATAGGCCACGACATAGAGGCTGCGAGCGACTCGGTGGCAGCCGTCGGCGAGATGGGGTCCTCGAGGGAGCAGTGGGCCCTGGAGCTGAAGAGGAGGATTAAGGAGAGGCTCGGCGTGAAGAGGCTCTCCGTCGGAGAGGTCTACATGATAGCCGTGTTCGACGAGCTCCCCGCAAGCATAATAGGAATGATGGACTACGTGAACGACGTCGTAGGGGCATACGTGGACGCCATGCAGATCCAGCTCTTCCGGGGGAGGGGAGGCTGCGAGATGGCCGTGTCAAGCATCTACACGTGGAGGTAAAAAGCACCGGTATAGGGTCTGCAGAACCGTTCATTTACACGTGGACGCCGTGTAGGTAGCCGTCTTTTACCGTCCACGGGGCATAGTATAGGCTGGTGCCCTACCCGTGCAGAGTACCGGGGAGCGGGGCGGAGCCCCGAGACTCTACTACATCTCCTGCATACTCTCCTACTTCGCCGAGAACAGGCAGTACGGCGTCCTGGACCGCGTCGCCAACGCGCTCGGCCCCGACCAGGCCATAGCCGCGCTCTACGACGCCCTCCGCTCCTACCGCAGCAACTGCGTGAAGCCCCCCGAGGAGTTCAACGCCATGAAGCCCGAGGAGAAGAGGCTCTGCATGGCATGCGGCAAGGACCCACACGAGCTCGTCTCGAAGGCGAAGTACGAGGTCGAGGAGCTCTCCAAGCTCCTCCTAGACCCCGCGAGGATCGAGGAGGCGCTACGCCTAGCGAGGGTCGCCGCACTCTACGCACTCACCTACACGGGGGCCGGGCCCCGCTCCAAGCAGGGGGAGGGGTGAAGACCCATGCCCGTCTACATGGCCGTATCGGCCCGCATACTAGTCAACATGGAAGCACTAAACATGGCTGAGAGCGTAGGCAACGTCGTACGCCACCGCCGCGCACCAGTAGTATTCAGGACGGGTACGGGCTTCGTCCTCCGCTACGTGCCCGTCGTGAGCGGTGAGAGCCTGGCACACCACTACCAGCGCCTACTAGCAGAGCTCGCAAAGCAGCGCGGCCTACCAGTATGCAAGGCCTGCAGCCAGGGAGTCTTCCTCAAGCACGCCGACCGCCAGGTCTTCAAGACCTATGACGGGATAGCAGACCCTAAGAAGAAGTTCGGGAAGGGAACCGAGGTGGAGAAATACATAGTCGAGAACTGCGTCGTGGAGGACATAGGAGGCTTCCTCTTCACAGACATGACTATAAAGAGGACCTCGAGGTTCAGGGTAGGCTACATGGTGCCCGCCCTAGACGCCCTTGAGAAGGGCGCGGCAGCAACCGAGGCCCAGTTCCATGTAAGGTACTCGCCCGGCGCCCAGGCAGGGCAGCAGGCGATATACTACGTTGAGGTGGGGAGCGCCGTCTACGTCTTCAACTACGCTCTCGACGCCTCAGCGGTAGGCATGTACAGCGCCGAGAACCCCGGCTACTCCGAGAAGACACCATACATACTCAGCAAGGAGGAGAGGCTGAAGAGGGTTGAGCTGGCCGTCGACGCCCTCGCAGCACTCCTGGGGGGCATGGCGTGGGGCGCTAAGACGAGCAGGTTCATGCCCCACTGGAAGGTGGTCAGCCTAGTAGCCGCCGTCGCAAGCCCCATACCCTTCACCGTCAGCCCCGGCCACGACAAACACTACCTCGTAGAGACCGTGGAGAGGGCCTGCACCCTGGCAGGCATGGTAGGCGGCTTCAACGCCACGATATACTACTACGACGACGAGGGCCTCGACAAGCCCAGGGCCTGCAGCGGAGTCGCCGTAGAGGCCTCCAGGAGCTACCTGGAGGCACTCAACAAGGCCAAGCAGGCGCTCCTGGAGAAGCTGCGTAGGGAGGAGTAAGCTGGGAGGGGCAGCCTTGTATTGAAGCTAGTAATGGTGGTCTCCAGGGTAAGGCTCGCCTGGGGCTACAGCATACGCTACGCCGGCGCCAGCGCCGCCCAGCCAGCCCTCCCACTACCCCCGCCAACAAGCATAGTCGGCTTCTACGCAGAGCCCCTAGCCAGGCTCGCCGGCCTACCCGAGAAGGGGCCGAGGAGCGTGATCAGCCTACTAGCAGGCGCCGTGTACGCCGCCGCCGCAGGCCTAGACCCCGGGGGACGCGTAGGAGTCGCAGTCTACGCCGACGCGACCAGGATACTCAGCCTAGTCTTCCAGAGGAAGAGGAAGGAGTGGCAGAAGTACGCCTGGGCCGTACAGTCCATGGGGGCGGCCTACGCGCCGGGAGCAACACTATACCTCGCACTACTCCTCGACGCGGAGAAGGCAGCCAGGAGCCTCGGGCTGGCCACGGGCAGGCTCATAGAGGCACTGCAGGCAGCCGGCTGGAGGCTCGGGGCGAAGGAGGGCCTAGCAGCACCCGTAGAGACCATCGCCGGCGAGCCCGTAGGCAGCACGGGCGAGTACGAGTCCATCCTCTACCAGGACAGCCGGGCGGCCAGCCACACACGCGGCACGGTGGTCGAGGTTGACATGTGGGGCCTGGAGGCGCTGACGAGGAGGAGCCCGACGCCGAGCTACCGGGTCTTCATGGTGCCCGCATCACCCGAGTCCACGCCATCCCTCATACTACCCCCCTACGAGCCCGCCGCCTTCACGCCGAGGAGCGGGCGCCGTGCCTACTGCCTCGAGGAGGCCCCAGAGGGGCTCTGCGTAGCAGCGGAGACGGGGTGAGCATGGCTTGCTGCGCGTCGAGCTCTTCCCCCCGGGCTGGATGGGTAGGAGCCTACAGCTCCTAGCCATAGCCGTCGGCGGCCCCGAGCACCTAGACCGGCTCAGCCCAGACGCAGCCCTCTTCCCCGACAAGGAGGCCTTCATAGACCTGCTCCTAGAGGCCTACAGTATAGCCGAGAGCATAGCGCTCGCCAAGGCCAGGAAGCCCCAGCCACGCCTCTACGGGAACGACACCAAGCCGCTGAAGAAGCTGCTCGGCGTCAAGGTCACCCGCTGGGGGGACGCCGCCAGGCTCCTCGTCGAGAGGCTCGAGAAGGGCGAACTAGACCCCGGAGGCCCGAGAGTAGTCGCAGTTATGCTCACCAAGCTGAACATCTTCGAGCACCTGAGAGCGGAGGCCGGTGCTGTGAAGGCTTCCGGCCCCGCCTCCCAGACCACGCCGGCCGGCCTAGCACTAGCCATGGTCGGGGGCCTCCTAGCGAAGATGGGGGCCGTCGGCACCACCGGCGTATACCTCCTACCAGGCCCAGACACCCCCCTCGAAGCACTAGACGACATAGCACCCCTCTACGCCGTCCTAGCCCTAGAGCCCGGCGAGGACACGACACCACCACTACCATACATCTTCACCCCGAGGACGAACAACGCGCCCGTCAGCCTCGACGTACTCCTAACAATCTACGGCGCCTCGATACTAGCAGACCAGTTCAGCGAGGAAGAGGAGAGGCTATGCGGCGAGACCAGGCTAAACGCCCTCCACATGGCAAGCATAAGCGAGGCAGGCAACCGCCCAATACTAGCCCAGCTAGCACCCCTAAGCTTCTCCGAGCCCCTCTGCCTCCTAGGCACAAAGGCGCTGAAGACGGCGGGCAGGCTGATACACCAGGCCCTCACCAGGGGCATATGCCGCGGCGGCGGGTTACGCGGAGCAGCAGACCCCGGCTCCGAGGCCGTGCTGGCCTGCACCGGTAAACTCTACCTATACAGCATGACCGGCAACAACACCTTCCTCTACGACTGCGCCCGCCTCATACACCAGGCATCAACAACGAAGGAGTGCAGCGGAGCCAAGAACCTCACATGGCTCCTAAGAAGCCTACGCAGCACACCACCAGGCAGAGAGGTCCAGGTCACTTGAAGCCGCCCTGGGAGAGGCCGGGAGTAGAGGAGCTGGCACAGCTAACCAGGAGAGGGGAAAACACCGTCTTCATAGCCCCAACCGGCTACGGCAAGAGCAAGTCAACCCACCGCCTCCTAGCCATAGCCGAGCAGGAACATGTAGCCGTAAGAGCAGTACACGTACTCCCCCTACGCGCACTAGTCGAGGAACTCTACAACTACTACACGGGGCTCCTAGGAGACGCCGCAGGCTACCTTGCAGGAATACACCACCTACCAAGGAGTGGCTACAGCGGCCTAATGCTACGCAGGCTAACCGTCTCAACGATAGACAGCTTCTCCCTAAACCTCGCCAAGGTGCCGGTAACCGAGCTGAGGATGGTGAGGGAGGGGCTAATGGAGGGACACTACGAGCTCCCAAGAACAGCCATACTGACAAGCCTAGTGGTGCTGGACGAGACACACCTCTACGCCGAGCCCTGGACAAACAAGCCACAACCACCACTAGGCAGAATATTCCTAGAAGCAGCCGCCGAGACACTAGCAGAGATGCACACACCACTAGTACTCGAGACAGCAACACTACCAGTAAACTACACCAAGAAGCTAGCAAAGATATCCAAGGCAAGAATACTAGCCGTCTGCAGGAGCTGCGGAGACAACACATACACACGCATACACGACAAAGAATACGAAGAAACACACACCCACCAATGGAGGACAAGACTCGCCAAAGGAGGACTACCCGAAGCCACAAAGAAGGCCCGCGAGGAAGCCGAGAAGGGCAGAAAAGTACTCCTAGCAGTAAACACCGTCAAAGACGCCCTCCAAGCCCACAGCCTACTACTAGACATGGGCCAAAAACCAGTACTAATACACGGCAGGCTCTCAGCAAGAGACAGGATGGAGGCAGTCAGGAAGATAAGAGAAGCAGAAATCATCATAGCAACGCAGGTCATAGAGGCGGGAGTAGACGTAGACGCAGAAGCACTAGTAACAGCAGCAGCCCCACCAAGCACACTAGCACAACGAGCAGGCAGGCTATGCAGGTCGGAGAAGACCATAGAGAAGTGCAGCGAGGAACCACCAACAATAACAATCTACACGCCCAGCCAACCCCACCCATACCCACAGAGAACCATACAGAAGACAATACACCTAATAACACACATACTCACAGGAGGCAAGGAGATAGAGTGGCGCCTACTAGACGACAGGCCAGGCTACAAGACATACACCCACCTAATAGACGCAGCAGAACAACCAACATACCATAGGCCACCAGGAGAAGTAACAGCATACAAGATACTCCTAAGATACACGCTACAAAACCCCCTCATAGGACACAAGTACACCGACACACTACTAGAGAGGTACTGCAGCCTAGTACGCGGCACAACACTAGTAGCCCTAGCAATACCCCGCGGCAAAGACTACGACCACCTAGAAGCACCACTAGACTGGCTCAAACACCACCCCGAGATACTCGAATGCCGCCAAGGAAGATGCAAGATAATAGCAATACACTACACCGACACCGGAGAGGAAGCAGAAGAGGAATGGATAGACGCACAGACAGTATCAAGAATGCTCACAAGCTGCAAAACATACCAAGAAACACTGGCAAGAATAGCATCAAAGACAAAGACCAGAAACATACACGACATACACCTAGCAGTCAAAGAAGAAGCCTACAAGCCAGGCATAGGCCTCACACCATGAGGAGGCCCCCGAAATGCCCATCTACGCATGGCCCAACGTAAGACTATACCAGCACAGCCGGAACACAGCAGCAATACTACTAGCACTCATGGAGCCCGAGCTAACAGTAGCCGCGAAAAGACTAGGAATAAGCAGAGAGGAGATACTAGCCCTAGCAGCCGCAGCAGCAATACTACACGACACCGGCAAAGCAGCAAGAGAATACCAACAAACAATAAACACCGGGAACCCCAGCTTCTACTGCCACGAGCTCCTCAGCTCATGGATAACCCTCGAAACACTAGAAAAACTAACAAGCCAACACAAAGCAACAATAGCAGCAATAGCAGTACTAAGACACCACCACGGCATGAGAAGCCTAGCAAAATGCCTCAACAAACCACCACACACAACAACCACAAGCATAGACTACAAGGAACTCGCAAAAGAAATAGCAGAAATAGACACACCCCTAGCAAGACAACTAGCAGAGAAAACAGCATCCATAAAGACATTCAGGCCACTAACACCAAAAGAAGCAGCAAAAACAACAATAAACAAAACAAACAAGCTACCAACACCATGGAAAGCAGCAGCAACAATACTCACCGGCACACTAGCACTAGCAGACTACCTAGCAGCAACACTACTAGACAACAGAACAAACAACCCACAACCAAAAGGATACGCCAAAGAAGCACTAAAAGAACTAGCATGGAGAACAAAACAACAAGAACCAAACAAACTCAAAGAAAAAGGCCTAAAACAACTCAAAACACTAAAACTATAAAACCAGCAAACAACAACCAAACACAAAGATTCCACACCATCACCAAGTAGCCGTGGAGTACTATCCACCGATACCCATCCCACGACCCATGTAAACAGTCCACCTAAACCAGCAGCAGACCAGGTGCGGGAACCCGCAGACCACTCGGAGCCCACCATAAAGAGTGCAGGTGTATCGGAAAACAATACGCCACCATCGCGTTAACCCCTACTAGTACAACATCACTAACAGATCATTGATCCACCTAAACGGTAATACAGAGGTTCAACAAAGAATGTACCGGTTAAATGATCAAGGACGTATCCTAGACAGTTGTAATACTAGAATCAACATCCATTACCCCGACTGCAATCGACTACATGTTTGCCCCGGAAACTGTTCCTTCAACAGTTTATAGTTCACAAACTCCAACCACCAGAGAGTCCCAATGATACAATTCATCTATACTTCCAATAGTTTTCATCCGCTCACACAACGGCATGAATACAC
>JAADEY010000038.1 GCA_013153145.1 Thermoproteota archaeon
AGAAGATTGCAAGTGCTGTATATGTGTCTTATACGTTGATTAAACGGGGCGGGTACAGAATCATTCAATAGAAGATTGCAAGCCTTGTCTCGTGAGATGTGCCAGTCAGCTTTCTATGTAAGTTCAATAGAATATTGTAAGGTTTTGGTGGCTATCAATGACAGCTCATTGTGATTTCGAAGAGTGAAGAATTATTCAATAGAAGGGTGTTGTAGTTGAAGTTCTTGTTATTGTTTTGAACGTTGGATAGGAGGTCTTGAACTGTTTGATGGGGTATTGTTTCTTTGTGGCTTTGTTTGGTTGTTGTGGAGGGCTGAGTTGATGTTTCGGCTGGATGTGGTTTGGTTTTGGCGTGTAGGGGTGTGCTGTGTTTTATGTCTGGTTTTGGTTTCTGTTGGTTGTTGGGGTCTAGTGGTTGTGTGTTGAGGCTGGCTTGTTGGAGAAGCCTTTGCCGAAGCCTGGTAAGGATGTTGTAGGTTATGCTTGTGCTCGGGTGCTTGAGTCTATCCTGGAGTCTCATCTTGCGTTGGAGTTTCTTTATCGTGGGTATACGAGGAATGCTGCTGGCAAGGTGTTTCAGGCTTGGAGGGCTTTGTTGGCGGCATTGCTTGCTTTGGAGAGGGATAGGTTAATGGAGGTGTTGAGGAGCGATGAGGAGAGGAAGTGGTTGGAGAGGGTGGGGATTCCACGTGTGCCTACTGGTAAACTTAAGCGTTTGTCTCAGCTCCTTGAGAAGGTTGGTTATAGGGATGTTGTGCACTATACGAATACTGCTCTGAGTCTGCATGATTACCAGTATCATGGCCCAGATCCCGATATGGCTATGAGTAAGTATGCATGCAGGGAGGAGGCTGTTGTTGATGCAAAGGCATTGGTGGGGGTTATTGTTAGACTTGTTGAGAGTTATGTGAAGCCTAGCCTGGAGAGAAGGCGTGCGTGGACGGAAAGGCATGAGAAGGAGTTGGATGCGTTGAAGGAGAGACTAGGCAAACTGTATTCCTAGGCACCATTTTAACCTTCAAGGGGTATCTATGATGGTGTTTTTGTTTCATGGCGTGTTTCCGGTAGTTATGAATGCTGTTGGTGATTCTGCGTCGTAGTAAAGGTTTTACCCCCTTCTGGGTATTGGTGTGTCTTGGTTGGGGTTGGGCCCGTCGTCTAGCCTGGTTAGGACGCCGCCCTCACAAGGCGGAGGTCCGGGGTTCAAATCCCCGCGGGCCCACCAACAACCCCTTCTCCCCGGGGTCGTGGCTTGTTTATTGTGTGTATCTCTTTGTTATTTGTATGATTTTGGCTCTTAGCTCGTTTAGGTGTAGCTTGTCTGGTGGTGGTCTTTGGCCTATCTTGATTCCTTGGAGTGGGTCCGAGCAGTACATTGCTTCGCTTAGTTCTCCTCTTATTATTGCTGGTGGGAGGAATGCTATTGCTCTTATCTCTCCCTCTTTGATGTCCTGTATGTTTGTTACTATGGTGTGTGTTGCGTATCTTGCCTGTGCGCGTGTTAGGTAGAGTTTGTCTGCGTTGGGGTGTTTGTGTACGGATAGTATTTTGGCTGCTTCTATGTCGATTGCGTATTCTGGCTTGTTTTCGTCTCCTAGGAGTAGTCTTGCTGGTAGGCCGATGAGTATTCTGAGGCTGTATCTTAGTTCGGCTAGTGTTGCTCGGTCTATTTGGCTTGCTTGTTGTTTGGGTGGTAGGATTGTTTTTGCTAGTTCTAGTGCCTTGTTTTTGATTTCTTTTACGTAGTCTTGTTGTATGAGTATGTTTGCTGGTAGCATTGAGTATCTTGTCTGCATTAGGAGGCTGTGTAGTTGTGTTAGTAGTTGTTTTGCTTTGTGCTTGTTGTATGGGTAGTGTAGGCGTTGGCCTGTTATCATCTTCTTTAGTCTTTCTAGGGCGTCTATGGCTACTAGTATTCGGAAGTCGTTTCGTGTGTCCATTTGCCTCCTCCTCGGTTATTATTGGGTCATCCTTCTGGTATGGTAAATAGGGTTATAGTTTCCGTGGCTGTGTTGTGGCTATGGGGCGTTGTTGCCCCTGACTGGGTTAGGGGTGAGGGTCGGAGGGCTTGTCTGGGGGCTGTGGTGGTGTGTTTAGGCCTCCTTGGAGGCTGTTTGTTGAGTGGATTAGTAGTGGTGAGGCTTGTTTTAGGGAGGTTGTGGAGTTTATAGCGTCTAGTAGTGTTGGTGGGCAGGCTGTTGATGTTGTTGTCTTGTCTGGTCTTGGTAAGGCTTTGGTGATGGATGGTAAGGTTCAGTCCTCGCTGTATGATGAGTACTGGTATCATGAGGCGCTGGTGCACCCTGCTATGCTGCTGCATCCGTGTCCGTGTAGGGTTCTCGTTGTTGGTGGTGGTGAGGGTGCTACGCTTAGGGAGGTTCTCCGCCACCCGACGGTCTCCAGGGCGGTCATGGTTGATATTGAGCCGTCGATGATAGAGATGGCTGAGAGGCTTCTAGCGGAGTGGCATCAGGGGTCTTTTAGGCATGCCTATGTGGATGTGGTTGCTGCTGATGGTAGGGGGTTTGTCGAGGCTGTGAGGCCTGGATGCTTCGACGTCGTCATACTGGATCTCGTGGATCCGCTTGAGGGTGGGCCGGCAGTATACCTCTACACGTTGGAGTTCTATAGGGCTGTCTACCGTGCGCTCAGCGGCAACGGGGTCGTGGTCACGCAGGCAACGTCTCCGGTGCTGCATCCACGGGTCTTCGCAGCCATATACCATACTATGGCTAGGGTGTTCCCCCATGTAGCGGCCTACACCGTGTATATGAGGAGCTATAACGGGCTGTGGGGGTTCGTCATAGCGTCCAAGACCGAGGACCCCTCATGCCTCATGGGGAGGGTTGACGAGCTGCTCAGGGAGAGGGGTGTGAGGGGCCTAAGGTTCTACGATGACGAGACCCACCGCTGGATGTTCAGCCTGCCGAGGCCTGTTAGGAGGGTGCTTGAGGAGTATAGGGTTGTGTCGACGGATAAGGAGCCGGTTTCGATACCGTTCTAGCGGTGCTCGGGGGTTAACCATAATAAGCCTCTATCCATGTAAGAGCTGATTCTTGGAGCCTCCCCCACCTCCCCTGGGGAGGCCTGGGCGCCGGGGTGCCCGAGCGGCCTAAGGGGGTGGGCTCGAGGCCCATCCGGTCTTTCCGGCTCTGTTGGCGGGCTGGGAGACCCACTGCCCCGTGGAGGGGCGCGCGGGTTCAAATCCCGCCCCCGGCGCCACTCGGCTACTTTATCTTCTTGTACTGTTTGCTCTTCTCGAGCCACTTCTTTTTCTCCTCGGGTGTTGTGAAGTGTATGTGTAGTGGGTGGTGGTATGGTAGTTTTGCTTTCTCCTCTATCCTTCTCCTCAGCTCTCTCGCCTCCTTCTTCTCTATCTTCTTGCTTGCTACTACTAGTAGGTCTACGTCGTGTGCCTTCTCTAGCTCTCCGCGGGCTACGCTGCCGACTAGGTAGATCTCTTTGACTCCTGGTACCTCCTTCTCGACGTGCTCGACTACCTTTGGCACCCATTTGTGCCATTCCTCTATCATCTTTATGCGCTCCCTCAGCCTCCAGTCAACGTATTCCTTGATCCTCCTGCCGCTTATGGCGCGGTAGAGCGCCTCTATTATGAAGGATGAGGCTACTATGATTGCTACTGGTATGAGTTCCTCCGGTCTCTTGATTGCTGAGTTGTAGAGTAGTATTGCTAGTGCTGCTGTTGCCGCTATGCCTCCTATGACTGGGAGTACTGGGTTTGCTCTCGTCTCTCTGCGGAGTTTTGCGCATGCGAAGTTCACTGAGGCGAAGATTATGAGGAAGCCGGTGCTCCCTGCGAGGGAGATGCCGCTTAGGTTGAGGAGGTTTGTTGCTAGGAGTGCTAGTACTGCGACCATTAGTAGGCCCTCGTACCCGGCTTTCCAGATCTTCTTCTCCACTATCTTTGGTAGCTCGCCGTACCTGGCAACCATGTAGCTTACCCTCGCGCTGCCGTAGAGTGTGGCGTTTATCGCTGAGGCTGTTGATGCTAGTGCTGCGAAGCCTATGAGTATGAATCCTATTTCTCCTAGGAAGGGTTTGGCTGCCTCTGCTAGTGCGTAGTCCCTCGCCCTCACCACCTCCTGGTATGGTAGGTTGCCTACGGTTACTATTGCTACTAGGATGTAGATGAACATGACGAAGACTACTGATAGTATGAATGCCTTCGGCAGCGTTGATTCCGGCTCCTCCACGTCCTGGGCCGTGTTTGCTATTAGCTCGAAGCCCTCGTAGGCAAGGAATATCATCATTCCCCCGGCTATGATGTTTATGGGTGAGGGCCAGTTCGCTGGGGATAGCCTGGCGAGCTCTATTGTCATTAGGCCTGCGAAGCCGAAGAGCATCAGTATTGCTACCTTGAAGCCTACGAGGGCGTCCTCAGCCTTACCGACTATGTAGGCTCCCAGCATGTTTAGGAAGGTGAATAATGCTATCACGAACGTCGCTAGTATATGCCTCCATATGACCACCTCGTGGCCGAACATGAGGGCTGAGCCGTAGCCGCCGAAGGCGTAGGCGTATAGTGACAGCATTATCACGTAGCTTAGGAGTAGTAGTATGTTCAGCCCGCCGACGGCGACGTTGTTGCCGAAGGCCCTTACGAGATACTCTATGGTTCCTCCCTCACTCGGGTACCTGACGGAGAGCTTGGCGTAGGAGTAGGAGGTTGCGAGTGCTATGAGGCCGGCCACGAAGAATGCTATCGGTGCAGCCCCCTTGGCCAGCTCCACGGTTAGGCCGAGGACTGCGAATATGCCGCCCCCTATCATCCCCCCGACTCCTATCGAGAAGGCCTCCCAGAAGCCGATCTTCCTGTGGTGTATCGGCGGGGGCATGACCTTCACCGGCTATGGGTTGGCTGCAGGGGTGTTCTGGCTATAGTTTATGCCTGGGCCGCGGTATTTCTGGTCTCGCCGGACAGCCTGGCGAGGACGTCGGCCACGGGCTCTCCCGTCTTCTCCGAGACTATCTCGGCGACCCTCTCGAGCAGCCTCCTAGTCACCCTTCCCTCACGGTAGGCGTTGGCCAGCTTCTCGGCGTCTATGAGCCTCCAGCCGCCGCCGGTGTTCACGAGGTCTGCCTCTAGGTCTATGTAGCGGAAGCCCGTTGGCGTAGGCTCGGGCGGGGTGTTTATGTTCAGGTATATCCCCTTGAGCTCACCGTTCTCGGAGTAGTACTCGTGTTTTATGAGCCAGGAGGAGGTGTCGATGTACGTGTATATCGTGTCGCCAGGCTCCTTCTCGACGCCTAGCCCGTCGTAGACGCCGGGGCTCCTAACCCTCCTCTCCATAACGGCCCTTATCCCGTCCCCATCGGCCTCTATGCTCTGGAGCCTCCCAGGCCCTATGGAGATGTATGAGCCGTCGAGCTTTACGTGTATGAGCTCCACCCGGTGCTGCTTGGAGAGCCTCTCGGCGGCCTCCTCTAGGAGGGCCTGCCTGAGCGGCTGCTCCTGGGCTCCGTGGCTGAGGGCCTTCTCTGCATAGTCTATTATCTCTGGTAGGCTTGTGTCGCGGTAGTTTGCCTTTATGCTGTGGTGGTGGCTCAGCGTCGGCACCACTGCCGCCCGGAGCGAGTCGAGCTCCTCCTTGTCGCTCGATGACACGTCGACTAGTGCTAGGGCCTCGCCCTCCTCGAGGACTGTGTCCTCGGTGGGCTGCATGGCCTCTATGAGCTTGAGCCTCTGCACCAGCTCCCGGAGCTCCTCCTCTATCTCCCTCTCCTCGCCGTGCCTGGCGCTGCTCCTCCAGTGTATGGAGTACCCGTTGGAGGTGTATGGCACGGCTATGGAGGCGAGGAGGGCTCGTCTATCGCTGCTCCTTATGTGTTCGCTGAAGGTGACGCGGAAGCCTCCAGGCCTCTTCGACACTATAGCGTAGTCGCCCACAACCTGTATGGTGTTGGGCTCCACCACTATGTCCTCGCCGGGTAGGAGCGCTGTGTGTACAACGCTTCCCTTGACTATCTCCCCCTCCCTGCACTCCTCGAGCCCACGTACAACCACTCTAACGCCCTTCACTATTGCCTCGCAGCCGCCGTCAGTCCTTCTCCCCGTGAGCCTTGCGGCGACTGTGGCGTGGACGCCGAGGCTTGAGCGTAGGTAGAGCGAGTAGGGGAGCTTCTCTCGGAGCACCTCGAGGGCCTTGTCGACGGCCCAGGGGTAGCCTATCAGCAGCAGCCTGTTCATGTCGTCGTCGGTGTTCTTTAGGGTGACGTCGGCTGGGATTGTTAGGTCTGGGATCTTGAACCTCTCAACTATGACTCTCGAGGCCTGCGTGACAGTGAAGCCTGCGTCGAGGAAGAGTTTCGTGAGCGCGGTGGCGTATATCCCTCTTATCCTTATCCTTGGCGTAGACGTGTTCGACAAGGCGTTACGCACCCGGGCTGTCCTAGTGGTGGTAAAAACCCTTGCCGTGGAGGATGCGGGCTGCTTGAGCCAAAAAGCATTGTCCTCCTCCCGGGGCTGCAGCCCCTCCCAGGGCTGGAGGAGCTACTTCTGCTTCGGCGCGTAGTCCCTTATCGTCTCGAGGAGCGTTATGACGTTCCAGATCATTGTACGCGCGTAGACGGGCATGTTGGGGTCCTGGCTTATCTCGTCCAGTATGCTTATGGCGTTGGCCGCTCTTACGGCTGGGCTTAGGCTCTCATCCCTCAGCTGCTTTATCGCGGCGGTTGCTGCTCTGCGTATGTTCCTCGGCACGCCGGTGTCGTTTATTATCCTCATCAGCATCATTATGGCCTGCCTTATCTTCACCTCGTTGTCGTATATGGGTGACGCCATGGCACTGCCACCCCCAGCGGGCGTGGTAATACCACGCGTGTATTCCGGGGGCTAGAGACACGCGCTCTTCACTATTTAAGGCTGTTAATGCAGGGGCTTTGCGGGGTGAGTGTATGGCCGAGAGACGGATGGTTGTGAGGAAGATCGCCGACCTGCTGAGGGCTGGTGCAGCACTCCTACCCGAGCACTGCCCGATATGCAAGTCCCCGCTCCTAAGGCTCCGGAGCGGCGAGGTCGTCTGCCCGATCCACGGCAGGGTCTTCATAGTACGCGACGAGGCGGAGTACGCGAGGGCCGAGCTGCAGGGCGTCCTGGAGGAGCTTGAGAGGGGCATAGTGAGGAGGCTCCATGGATACGCCCAGCTCATAAACAAGGGGGGAGAGGTTGACAGGGAGACCCTCCACGATATAATACTCTGGCTGGAGGCCGTCGAGAGGATTGAGAGGATACTGAAGTCTAGGACAGCGCCGCCAGCGGGCCAGGGCGAGAGGGAGGAGGCTAGGAAGCGGGGTGGACGGTGAGCACCGCCCGTGGGGGCTCAACCACGAGCTCAGCCTCCTCCCCATCAACCACGCCCTCCAGTACACCCTGCGCAAGGGGTGTATTGGTGAGCACGGCGCCAGCCACCAGCACCGGGTCAACGACGCCCACGATGATGCCCGCCGGCGCCAGCCCGTGCTTCCAGAGCGCGTACAGTATGTAGGCGCCAACCGTGCTTCCACGGGCAGCCGGCGCCACTATTATGCGGCCGGCCACGCTCCTTCCATCCACATACCTGCCCGTCTCGGGGTCGACGTCGCCGTAGAAGGATATGGGCTCATGGAGGACTAGGAGCCTCCCCCGCGCCCTGCCCTCAACGAGTCCCCGGAGCTCATACCTCCTAGCAGGCCTCATCCTGGTACACCCCTGCACCTCCTCGCCAGCTCCTCGAGGCCTATGAGTGCGACCCGGACCCCGTGCCTCCTCGGCAGATAGTAGGCGGCCTTCACCGAGTCGGTCGCTATGCTCGAGACCGCGCCCCGCAGCGGGGCGACAACAAGGCATGTCCCGGGCAGGAGGCGCACCCCGCTCCTCAACGCGTAGTCGCGTACACGGGGCCACCATGGCTCCGAGACATAGTAGCCTGGGACGGCGACGTAGACCGGCATCCTGAAGCCCCTACCCCTCCACCTCTCTACGAACCTGACGATGCTGAGTGCCTCCCCGAGGGTGCGGTGGGGGCACCCGGTGAAGAAGAGGTCGGCGCTGCAGGGGTCTAGGTGGCTGTGCTCATCGATCCACTCCGCGAGGTCCCGGCGGGTGATCCTCTGCCGGGGCACTCCTGGCGGGGGGCGGGGCGTCACGGGGGTCACGGATTCGAGGTAGCCGTGGACGAGGGGCCCGTAGGTCGCGTAGGCGGCGGCGAACCCCCGGAACCCGGTCAGCCCCGTCAGCCAGCCACCGTCAAGCCTGACGAGGGGTGTTGTGCCCCTGGCCTCCTGGGCCACGAGCGCTCCTAGGGCGCCTGCCTCGACGATGCCCCGTGGGGGCTCGGCCTCGAACACTATGCCTGGCTCGGGGTATCCTAAGTGTACGCCGGCGAGGTACGTCTTGCCCGTCGCGGCGGCTAGCAGGGTGACGGGGCCGGCCTCCTTGTTGGTCATCGCGGCGAAGAACATGTTTGCCGTCGCCGCGGCGCTCGACTCCCCCCAGGCTAGGTGCTCGCCGCGCCTAGGCCTACGCAGTATGTAGGGTATGCAGGTCGCGCTGAACCTGAACCCCATCGCCAGGAGGCTCCTAATGATCCTCCACTGGCCCTCATAGTCCCGTAGGAGGTACTCATCCTCCTCGCCGACGGCCTTGGAGTCGAGGACGACGCCGGCCGGGTTGAAGGTGGCGAACACCCTCGCCCTAGCACCCTCGGCTAATAGGTCGAGTATGAACTCGAGGCCTGCATCCCCTATGTTCGAGTACGAGATGCCCGAGGCGTGGACATGGCTCACCTCAACCAGCTCGCCGGAGCCGCCGAGGGCCCTGCCAATCCTCCTCAGCAGCTCCTCGGCCATGGCGCGACCCTCCGGTACTCCGGCCCCTCGCCCCTCAATGCTATGAACCCAGTCTTGCAGGTCCCCTCCGGCCCGCTGCTGGGGTCGAGGCTGGAGCCCCTAGCGCCGCACACTACTACCAGGTCCCTGCCGGCCTGGAACCTCGTGGCCAGTGCCCACTCGACGGCGTATGGGTTGTCCACGTCTATGTCATCATCGACGATGATGACCGACTTTAGGCTCGGGTGTGCAGCCCACGCAGCGAAGACAAGGTTCCTCGCCTCCTGCCTTGAGACGCCATGCACGGCGACGACCGCGTGGAGCCAGCCGCCGGAGCCGGGGGTCAGCCTTACAGCCCTAACCCTGCCAGGCGCTATCCTCGACGCATACCCGTATATCATGGCCTCCCTGGGAAACCCCATGAAGAACAGGTGCTCGGGGCTTGCCTGCACGATGACATGCATGTATGGCTCGTAGACACGGTTCTCGTAGACCGCCTCGGGCCTCAGGACGGGCTCCATCCTCACCCGGTCAAGGTTGCCTAGTATGTCGACGAAGGGGCCCTCCTCCTCCCGCTCCCCGCCGAGCACACCCTCAACCACGTACGACGCACCGCATGGCACGGGCAGCCCGTGGAGGGGCGTCCTGCACACCCTAAGGCCCCCGGTGAGTGTGGCCGCGAGCTCCAGCTCGAAGACCCCGTAGGGTGGTGATGTCGCGGCGGCTAGGAGGACTAGCGGGTGCACACCCACGGCGACGGCGACGGGTAGACGGCCTCTCTTCTCCAGCATCGTGTAGAGGTGGCGTGGCACGACACGTACAGCGCCATGCCCCTCCGGCTTTACGTGTATGCGGTGTATGGAGGCGTTACAAACGCCCTCATCCTCTATGCATGCTATGAACACGCCTGCAGTCACGTAGGGGCCTCCATCCTCCTCGTAGATGACCGGCACGTGTATCGAGTTGAAGTCGCTACCTATCTTCTCGAAGTACTTGTTGAACTCGTCCTCGATAAGCCGGCCATCCCTCCTCTCAGCGGCCTCAAGGAGCCTCGTATAGGCCTCGGCGACGCTGCCGACTCCGAGCAGGTGCCTGATAGTGTCGCGGTGCCCGAGCCCGCTCACGTAGAGCCTCGGCCTATCAACACCCTTTATCCCGTAGATTACCGGCCTGCCGCTGCCGAGGCTGCCCCATAGCCTTGGAGCTATGGGCTCGCCATCCAGTGTGAGCCTAACTGGTTTTACCCCGGCCCCTGCCAGCGTGTCGAGGGCTTCGCTGACCGAGCCGGCTATAGCATGCATTTCGAAGCCCTCCCGGCCTCCTCTAGGTTCTCGGTTAACCTGACCAGCCCGAGTATAATGGTCTTGATCTCCCCCTGGTAGCTTGTCAATAGCCTCGCTTCTCCCTTGGAGAAGTCTATGCCGCGTAGGATCGCTATAACGTCTAGGCCCGGCTCCACCGGTATCGCGGATAATGTGTTCTCCTCGCAGCCCCTACGGTATAGGTAGACGTGCTTCCCGCCATACCTCGCCGAGACGGCTGCTATGTCCTCCCTCCTCGGCTCGCCGCCGTCGTAGTAGATGTAGAGGGAGTCCATGGTCTCTGAGGCCGCTATTACGCGTACATCGAGCATCCTCGATAACTCCTCGACCTCGCTGCCGCTGAGCATCCTCCCGCTGAAGAGGCATGAGCCGAGGATACGCACCTCCCCAAGCCCCACGACCCTCTCTACAGCGCCCTCAAGGTACCTCGCATAGGCCTCCCTCCTCAACTCCCTCCGCTCAGCATGACTCCTCTCCCTCCTAACCGCGGGAGACGGCAGGATGAGTGTCTCTGTGAACGAGAAGACCCTCCTGAAGACCTCCGCCAGCTCATCCCTACAGCCCACACATACGGCCGCCGAGCAGTCGATCAGCCTGCAGGCATTCGCCTTATACTCCAACGCCTGCAGCGTCGACGTCCACCCATCAGTATCTATTACAACGAGGCCGGCACCCTCAGTGCTCTTAAGCCTCCAGTAGAGATCCACGATTGCCCCGACAACCCTCTCCTCAAGCCTGCTCGGAGTTATCGAGCCTATGAACCTCGAGTACCTGGCCCTCAGCCTACGGAGGGTAACCAGCTTACCATCAACCATCGCGGCGGAGACGAAGCCCGGTGGCCCGACATCAGCCTGCCCTACATCGGCGTCGATGACGCCGACCCTCCTGCCAGCGGCAAGCCCCCGGTTGATGAGTGTTATCGTGAGGCTCGTCTTGCCGGCATCGGTCGGCCCCACAACCATCACAGACTCCGTCGAAGCGAGCCTATCCGCGGCGGAGAGCCACTCAGCTACAACCTCCTCGCCCTCCACGGGCTCCTCTATGCCCCCGCCACCGCTCAGCTCGGCCTCGACGCGCGCACCGTCCTCAGCGAGCAGTGAGTAGCTCCTATACCTCGGTAGCTCCACCTCCTCGCCAGCACTATACCTCGCTCCGAGGATTATGAGGGAGCCCTCCAACACCCTAAGCCTAGCCGGCCCATAGACCCGCACTACATGCCTCTCCGGGATCCTAACCTCGATCGTCATGGCTGCTCAAGCCTCAGGCCGGGCTTCAACGCTATCATTACAGCCGCCTCGGCGTCCCGGTCGAGGGGCTCGGGGCACGCACTCCTAAGCCCGGCCGGGGGGAAACGCCTCTCCCTCCTCCTCGTAGTCCCATGCTCCGAGGTCAGCTCAACGATTATGCCGGGGCACCTAGCCTTAAGCTCTAGGGCGAGATCCTCGGCCCCACGGCCCTCGACACCAACCCTGATAATCATCCTCCTGGGGTTGGCGTGGCTATAGAGCCTGCACATCCTCTCAGCGAACTCGGCCTCGTCGCCGACAACACCGTGCTCGAGCAATACATCATTAACTATTATAGCGTATTTCTTCACGGGGCCTGTGTCGACGCCGACGAGGATCTCGCGGATCCCGGCCTCCAGGAACCCTATGAGGGTTGCTGCGGCCAGGAGGGGATCCCTTGGCACTACAAGCACCCTTCCAGAGCCGCAGGCGTAGACGCCGTCCGTGACGCATACGTCAACGTCGACGCCGCCCCTAGTACAGGCTGGCAGCCCTAGGCGTGAAAGCACCCCCCTAAGCCTACGGGCAACCCAGCTGTCGCCTAGGCTTAGCCCTATCCTAACCCCGGCCAGGCCGCCGGCACCCCCGAGCCTCTACCCCAGGTGAAGCTCCACCACGGTGACGTCTACGGCCACCCTTGAATATAGGCTCCCCCAGTACAGATAGCTAGTGGGTGGCAGGAGCCCAGCCGTGCTAAGCCGCCTACTGTCGGCCCTCACATCACCCGGCGTGACGACGATCTATGGCGAATACGCTGCAGGGAAGACGACGCTAGCGCTTACAGCGGCCTCGAGGGCCTGCAGGAGGAGTACATGCCTCTACATAACCACCGAGGGGACGGAGTTCATAGAGAGGGCTGTTCAGATCGGAGTACCCCTAGAGAACCTCGAGGTAGCGGACATCATAGACGTCTACGACTACACGACCGTCGTGGCAAGGCTCTCAAGGAGGCATCCATACCGGTTAATAGTAGTTGACAGCGTGAACGCCCCCATCCGGAGGGCGGAGGAGCCCGGCTCGGCAGAGGTATACACACTCCTCGTAGCATTCATGAAGAGGTACTCGGCGGAGAACGCGTCAAGCATAATCCTAACAGCACAGGTCACGGCTGGTGAGGAGGATGAGCACCCAGCCTACTGGCCACCCCTAAGGGCCTACAGCGATAGGGTCGTTAGGGTTGAGAAGCTAGGAGCCAGCCTCCGCAGAGCCCTCCTCACCCCCGGAGGACTCACCGCCTGCTTCCTCCTCACCGCTAGAGGCCTCCGTGGAGCCCCCTGCCCCAGCGGTGGCGGCGGCTAACATCTTCATCCTATACCTGTAAGCCACGTACTTGTCCTCTGGCGAGAACCTCGGTGGATGTGGAACCACCACCGGGCCACCGCACACTGGGCACTTGTCGCGTCTAAGCGTATACCTCCCACACCTGGTGCACTTACGGAGAAGCCACCTCAACACAAACCCCTCTCACGCAGCGTCTCAGCCGGGCGCCCCGGGGCTGGAAGTGTTGTTTGTTGTTCACCTATACTCGCGCTGGAAGGAGAACTCCACGTCCAGCTTGTTGGCCAGTTTCTCGGCTGTCTCGAGGGCGTTCTTGAGAGCCTTCTCCGCGGTCTTATAGGTGTTCGCCGTTATCTCTATTCGGTACCTCGGCGCGCCTATGGTGTATATCTTTACCTCAACATCCTTCGCCGTCGACGCCGCTGCATCCCTAGCCTTGATCAATACATCCCTTATCCTCTCGACACCATCACTAGCCATGCTCCGCAGAGTCATCGTACCCATAACCTTAACCCTCCTTATCTCTATGTGCTTCTTAGCCTCCTCAACCACTATAGGGGCCACGGACTCATCCACGCCTGCCTCGAGTACAGCCTCAATACCCCTCATAGCGGCCTGCTCGAGGCCAGCCATAAGCTCTCCATAATACTCCTCGAGCTTCCTACCGATGGTGTCGAGGACCTCGTCGAGGCTCTTGCCCAGCCTCTCCGCTATTATCTCCATTATCTTCAGTGCCTTCTGCGCCCTCTTCCACTCCATCATCTTCCTCTTACGCTCGGAGTCGGTGACCCTCTTGAGTGAGACGTCGACATGCATCTTCCTACGATTAACCCTGATTACCTTGACTACTACCTTCTGCCCCTCCTTTATCACGTCCCTTATGTTCCTAACCCACCTCGACGTTATTTCGCTCCACGGGAGGTAGGCCTCCAGGCCATCATACTCATCGAGGGTCAGGTAGGCACCGTAGTCGTAGATCTTCTGCACAGTCCCTACGACAAGCTCGCCTACGCGGGGCAGCTCCCTCCTAGCTCTAGGCACTAGGCTTCACCCAGACGTGGACGGCAGCCACACCCCTTTAAACAAACCCGGGGCCCAGCACATGGAGGCAGACGCGGAGACGGGGATTAGGAGAGGAGGCTGCGAGGGGCTCCTCGGGGAGGATCCCGGGATGGAAAACAGGGGTGGTTTTATGCACTGTTTCTGCCCACGGCTAGCCGAGTATCTTGACTATCTGTCCCAGGATCTTCGCCTTCCCGCCCTGGGGCTTCACGAGCTCGGTTCCACATACTAGGCATATTACGCGGAATGTCGCGTGGCTGAAGACTACCTGCTCGTGTCCGCAGGTGGGGCACCTTACTAGTATGAACCTGCTCTTGGGCTGGGGGATTAGTATCTTTAGCTTCTTGGTCCCCATGGCTGCCGCCCTCCACTGGGTCATGGTTACTTCTCGACAAGCTCGTACTTCTTCATCCTTATACCGCGCCTCATGAGGGTGTAGCCGCACTTCTGGCACTTAAGCTTCAGCACCACCTTCTTGGTGACCTTTGCGAACCTCTTCTGCTTAGGCTTCCTCGAGCTTCCATAACCCTTCTGCTTAGCCCTATACCTCCTCTCGCCAGCGGCGAGGCTCCTCCTCTTGCCATGGCTGTATATCGACACGGAGTGCTTCGTATGTGTCTTGCAGCGAGGACAGTAGGTTACTATTACCTTTGGTATACGCATCCCACACTACACCCCGCACACTTCTCGCTACGCGCCCCTTATCCCGGGCCCCTTAAGCCTCGGGGAGCCTGCCTATAAGTAGTGCTTCCCCGAGACCCGCCGCCTGCAGGCCGAAGGCGTCCTCGAGGGGTATGCATGCCACTGATCCACGCGGGTACAGTCTCCCGTGCAGCTTGAGGGTCTCGAGGAGCTTCATGAAAACGCATCCACCCTGCCTGTTAAGGGCTAGGCCTGCAAGGCAGTGCTGGAGGAGGAGCCTAACCCTCTTGCATGGCTCGAGCACGCCGAGGATCATTGATGACAGTATCGTTGAGGCCCTTGAGAGGAGCAGTATGTATGCCTTCTTAGCCTCCTCCGCCCCCTCGTACTCTGCTGAGAGTGTGTCAGCCACAGCCTCGCTCACACTATCAATGAGCCTCGCTATGTCCACGGAGCCGCCCTTAGCACTACTCTCTATAGCAGCCAGCAGGGCTTCCAGCCCCTCACCCTCCCCCACGGCGCCTCACACCCACCGGTTCAACGACACCCTTGCATAGAAGATATACTGCATGTGGAGCCGGCAGCCTATAGGACTCCCCCCGCCTAAGCCTCATGCTCCTCCCAAGGACGGTTATCACGGGAGTATCTACTATGGCCCTTACACGCATATAGTCCAGGTCCTTGAAGGGCGAGAGCCATGGGCCTGGCTTGAAGTCCGGCAGCTTGTCGGGTGTTAGCGGGTATACGGGTAGCCCTGTTCCGCCATGCAGGCTGTAGGGTATCCTGATAAGCCTCTTGGTGTCGACGGTCACCTGCTCGTCGATGGCTACCCCGATCTGTGTTTTCGCCTCCTCTACCAGTTCTTCGAGCCGTGTACACCCCCTAACCCTCCCGATGGGCGTGGGCGGGGATCTCATGAAGAACTCATAGCATCCTTTATCGCCGTAGCGGAGTAGCGCTAGGCGGGCAGCTATCCTTGCAACCCTCCCACGTATATCCGGCATCGATGCGACGGGTGGTAGTGGGGCGAGGCGCCTCCTCCTAGTCCTCTTCCTACCGGTCTCGATGACGGGGTTCTCAAACGCCTCGAGGTCGGCATCAACAGCCTTAATGTAGTTCACGAGCTCCCTGCGGGCCTGCTGATCCATGCGGGCCCATTCATCCTCGTCGCTCAGGTAGACTGTGAGGTGGAAGCCTCTATGCCCCGAGAACTCTATGCTTATCCTCTGCTTATCCATCCCGAGCTCGTAGACGAGTATGTCGTAGAGCTTCAGCGCCTCAAACCCCGCCTCCTCTATACACTTGTCGGGCGTGAAGACGGTGTCGACGCCGGCATCCTTATCGGTGACCCTTACAGCCTCATCCATGCAGCCTGGGAGATGATCTGCATCTATGTCGAAGACGAGGTCACTTGAAACCCACCCTTTCGAGTCCATGTCCTTGGCTCCAGGGGACTCGTAGCGTGCGCTGGAGTAGTAGATGTGCCTCGGAGGCTTCGACTCTATAAGCCTATAGAGTTCATCGACCCTCAAAACCTCGATGTGCCTTATGTATGTCGAGAGCCCCCATGGCTGTAGCGCGAACTCCCTCCTGGCGTAATCGCTGGGCAGGCGTAGAGGCCTACGCCTATAGTAGCTGCGGAAGAGCGCCGAGAGCAGCGATACCCTTGGATCCCTGCGCTTCAAGGCATTTACTTGCCCCTCAGTAAGGCCTCTACTCTACCCTCGGAGCTAGCAGGAACATGAACTTGGCTCCCTGGGGTAGGTCGTGCTCAACCATGACCGGCATGTCTGTGCTGAACCTTATCGTTATCGAGTCGGCCACCCTTGCAGCCGCCACGAGGTCTGTGAAGTAGTCGAGGCTGTACGTCGCCTCCTGCTCGCCCTCAGACTCGAGGTCGAGGAGGCTGCCGGATTCACGCGTGAACACTATCTCTGCTTCTCCGAGCTCGCCCTTAGACCTCGCAACGAGCTCGTCGCCGGAGACCTTGAATGTGACGGAGTCGCCTATGAATTCTAGATCCTTTATCATGTCGCGGTAGGTCTCGCTCAGAACCCTCGCGGTCGCCTTGAAGCTTAGCTGGGGCTCCGGTATCTGCTCGGCTGTGATGTCGAGGCTCGGCAGCTTAAACTCCCTGTACAGTCTACCCCTGAAGGCTATAGTCAGGCTCTGCTCGTCAGCCATGAGCTCCAGCTTATCGTTCTTCGACGCCCTCCTCAATATCTTAGCTACATCCTCCAGGTTAACACCTATATCAGTCTTCTCCGATACATCGAACTCCTCGAAGGACTCGGGCGGGAACCGTAGGTCTACCATAACGACGTGTGATGGGTCAAGGGCCCTGAACACGAAGCCCTCGTCGGGGTCTATAACGAAGACGCCCTCACTTATCACCTTCCCTATTGCCGTCAGCACCCAACGCCATACCCTTGCATCGAAGAATACAAGCTTCACTTCAGCCCCTCCCCTCGGATAAATCGCGCTATCAGAGCCATTATAAGGTGTGGGGAGAGGGCCTAGCATCCTCTCCGCTTCAAGGCCTCCACGAGGGCCTCGAGCCCGCTCCTCGCCAGCCTATAGGACCTCTCTATGTAGGGCCTTGAAGATATGTGTGGTGGTGTACGGAGCAGGGCCTCGGAGAGGTCGTTAAGGATCTTCCTCTGTATCCTCAGCAGCAGCTCCAGCAGCTCCCCACACTCCCGGGGCCGCTCAGTCATACTCCCTCCATACATGGCCGCAGCGCACGCACTTGAAGAACCTAGTGGGTGGCTCGTCGGCAGCCCTCGTCTGAACCAGCCAGTAGTAGGCCTCTGTATAGCCGCACTTCGGGCATATAGCCCTCGTCTTCGGGAGCACCTCCATCTTCTTGTCCTTCCTAACGACTATGAGCCTCTCCTTAGCGCTATGCTGTATCCTTGTGCGCAGGCTGATACCCTGCTGTCCAGAGTTCACCTCCTCCTCGTAGCCGCAGCTTGGGCAGACCCACACCCTCTTACCGTCAACATTCTTTATCGACATGAGGGTTCCACACTTCGGACAGAACTTCATTCCCTACCTACCCTCTCGCCTACCGGGTGCCGTTCTAGGCTTTTCAAGCTTGCCCGTCAAGGAGGCCACCCCCGTGCACATGGAGTCCAGCAACTCTTCGAGGCAGGGGGTGGGGGCCGGCCCTTCGTACTCCTCAAGCGAGGAGAGCCAGGGCGGGGTGTAGGCGTCCGGTGGAGGGCTTACGGTAATGTACTCCTTAACCTCGCCCAGCTCGGGCGGGGCATCGGTGCATGGGGGCTCCAGGCATACATCAACCCCTTCAACCCTGTCATAGCCCCTTAGTATGAGCAGGAGGAGTGCGCGTGCGTCACTGCAGTAGTGTATGACTAGGAGTCTACGCTCCCTCTTCACCCAGTGCTTCCCTCAACTGTTTCTTGAGGTCGGCTATGTCCTCCAACACCCTCTTGAGGGCCTCCTCGAGCGCGTCGAGGGGGTTGACACCCTCCTCGGTGACTATCCTTAGAACCGGGTTTGATACGAGTATGTGCGGTATCGTGTAGGCGGCATACTTCACCCCAGGCGTGTTGAGTGCATACTTCGCAACAAGGTTGGCGATTGTATGGTCTTCGCCTACGAGCTCGGCCTCAAGCGTTGTTGGTGTAAGCTTCCTAATCCTTATCCTCTCCCCGCGCTCCAAGGCTCCACCCTCTACCCTGGTCACGCTGGCCGCCGGGCTTTAATTATGGTTGCCAGCCTATCCACCAACCCCCTCCACTCCCCCGAGGGTACAACCTTGCCCTCCTCATCCTCAAGTAGCACGCCCTCCTCAAGGCCAGCCTCAACGACCTCGTCCGGCTCGGCGTCTAGGGCAGCGGCTACAGCGGCTATGAGCCTCCGTGCAGCGGGCCTCGCCCTGAACCGCAGCTCCTCGACGGCCTCTGCAACCCTCTTAGCTAGCTCCATTACGAGTCCTAGCGGCGCGTCGGCCTCTATGACCCCGCCCTCCAGGGCCCTTGCACGGTAGCCCCTTAGCCGGAGCGCCTCGCAGAGGGAGTCAACGGGGAATGTGTGCCCTATCTCTTTAGCTATTAGGTCTGCCCTAATCCTGCCGGTCGAGTTGAACATGTATAGCTCCCATAGCTCGGAGACAGCGTTCCTAATCCTCATCCACGCCTCCCTGACGACGGTCTCCGGGCCCCTTAGGACTATGTAGAGCTTCCCCTTCCTCGGCCTTATCTCAGCCTCTACGGGGCCAGCGGCCTTCGCAACCTTCTCTATTATCTTCTCGATATCGCCCGGCGGTATGCTTATCGTGTATAGCCTCACCGTACGCGGCGAGCCCTCTCACCTCCTAGTCCTCGAGCGGTACATGTAGTATGTGGATACCTTCCTAGCCTCCTTGTTGCCGCAGCGGGGGCATACGAGGAGGTGTGAGCCGGGCCTCTTCTCCAGTATAGCTCCGCACTGTGAGCAGAACGCGACCACCACGCCGAACTGCGGCAGTTTTATCGACAGTATGTAGGGCGGCTTGCTGCTCAGGACGTGTGCCCTTATAAGGTCCCCGAGCCTCACGACCTGGTAGATCGAGTTCACGTACTTCTCGCTCGCCTGCGATATATGTAGAACCCCCGTGAAGGAGCCGCTGAGCCTCCTCATCCTCTCATCGCCAACCATCCTGACCAGCGCCAGGTCCTCCCTCGGGACCATGCTGACGTAGCCATGTATAATGCTCCCCCTCCTCGGGATCCTCGGTGTACGGCCAGCAGGCTTTACGTTGAGCTTCCTCGTCTTCATGTCTATGAACGGGTAGCCGGTTATAGCGGCCCTTATCTCTCCGGCCTCCTCGAAGACATACGTGCCCTCTCCAGGCAGGTACTCCTCTATCACTGCGAGCAGGTCGCCCGGCAATACCAGCTTGGAGGGCTGCGCCACGCCTCATCACCCATCTACTCCTCTTCTGCACTCGATAATGGCGACGCGTATGTAATGTAGCTTTTTGCGGTGCCCGGGGTACATCGCTGGCAGCGGGAACTCCGCCTCACCGATAACCCTGCAGCTTCCCCCGCACCTCCTCGAAGCCAGCTCCTCGAGGCCGCGTGTATGGGCATCATGTATACTCAACACCCAGCCGGTGAGCCTGCACGCCTCAGCAACAAAATCCATGTCGATCCCCCTCCTAGAGGCTATCCCGAATGGCGGGTTCATCACGGCTAGGCCGTCTACACTCCGTAGTGGCGGGTGGAGGGCGTCGGCGGCGGCGAAGTCGATGTTTGGGAGCAGCTCGTGAAGCCTCGATGAGACGGCCTCGGCGAGGAGCCCGGGGTCGATATCCACGCCGACAACGTAGCCGCAGCCCATGCATGCAGCGGTGTAAGCGAGCATGCCAGTCCCGCAGCCGAGGTCATATACTATCCTTGGCTGCCTACCAGCGACTGCAAGCCTCCAGAGAATCGCTACAGAGAGCTCCGCCGGTGTACGGTACTGCTCAAGCCTCTTCACGGGCCTTGTCGGCCTCGGGACGAGCCTCTCAAGCACCAATGCAAGGCCGCGCGCGGAACCGTCTCCGCAGAGAACAGTATCTACCATGGGAACACGTACCCCTCAAGCCTGCCGGCGGCAGCCATCATGAACTCTCCGGGAGTGAGTACTATGGGGCTAGTCGAGCCAGTATAGTCCTCGATAGGGATCCGCGGGCATGATGCAACGATGAAGGCGTCGTAGCTCCCTGGCCGGAGGTTTAGGAGGTAGTCGCGGCTGAGGGTATCCGAGATGTAGACGTCGACCTCGAACCCCGCGTTGCCGGCTGCACGTAGGATGCCCTCGATAAGCCATGGCCTATGCTGCCCCGGCTTCCTCCCATCTATAACCGCGAACCTCCTCCCCTCCATGGCCCGTGAGACCAGCCAGAGCCGCCTCGCGAGCACACTACGATAACACTCCCTAAGCCTCCCAACCTGCAGTGGCTCAGCTGAGTAGGGGTCTAGGGGCAGCACGCGCCCTGGCTCGCCGAGCCGGAGGGCTAGGCCGAGGGCGTGGAAGAGGCCGCCGGCAACAACCACTACTGCGTCGACCCGTAGCGAGTCGAGCCCGTAGTGGTAGCATCCAAGTATAGGTCTGACGGCCTCAACAACAAAGCCCATATCCCTCAGTGCCTCAGCCAGCCTGCCGGCGAGCAGCCTATGCTGCGCCGAGTAAGCCAATGCAACCCTGCGGCAACCAGTGCTGAGAAGCGCTGAGGCGAACTCCGAGACCCTGTCAAGGCCGGCGACGTACTCCCCGGGCACGTAGTAGACCCTACACTCCTCGCTCCCGGGGAGCAGGGGGTACCTCTCATGGCCTATGTGGATGACGGCGTCGACTCCAAGCCTGGACGCGTACCCACAGCCTATGTCGCACCCGCCGAAGGCGGGGTCTAGCCTCATGTATACACGTAGTCCATGTTCCTCGAGGAATGCGGCGAGCCTTGGAAGGTACTGGACGAAGCCCTGGGGAGCCTCAAGTAGAACTCTTGAGCCCTCACCCAGCTCGGTGAGTGGCTCGGTGAAGTCGAAGGAGTAGCCCTCGATGTTAAAGATGGTGGGCATCCTACTGGGGCACCGGGGGTAGGCCCTCCTTAAGCGGGATTATCCTTACCCTGGAGGGCAGCGGCAGCTTCGAGGCGCCGCGGCGTAGCGCCTCCTTAGCCTCCGCGAGGTGCTCCTTCTTCACACGCACCTCTATCACAGCCTGCCCCGGATAGACCCTCGCGGCGAGCCCTACAGGTTTCCCGAACGCCTGCCTCATACCCTCCTGAAGCCTGTCGGCGCCAGCGAATGCCATCATCTTGTTCTCTCTCAGCACGTGGTGCGGGTAAACCCTTATCCTCAGCAGGTAGTTCTGGTCACCTATCGTTGTTGATAGGTACTTGTGGGTCATTATACGTGCTGCCTCGAGAGCATTGTGCCTTATCTGGCCCCTCTCCAGTACATAGAGCTCGAGCTTGTAGTCAAAGTCGCCGTGCACGTTACCCATGACGAACTTCTGTATCTTGGGCTGCGGTATACCGTGTATGTACTCGTGCCGGGTGTAGGGAGGCCCCGAGAACGCCTTCGCCCTCCTCTTAGTGAAGCACCTGGCAGGCTTCTGGGTACCCATTAGCACCGCCGGGGCATGGCTTGGGCTGTGGCGGGTTATAAGGCTACGCCTCCAGGATCATTATCCTCGCCCAGAGGTTGCCGTGCGCAACCGTGCGTTCATGGATTATCCTTAGGCCGTGTTTCTCGGCCTCCTCCCTTACAAGCCTATGCTCAGTAGTTATTATGGTCATCCTCTTCTCCAGGACCTCGGAGGCCGATGCTATAAACTCGCGGTAGAGGCTTCTCACAAGCCTCGGGCTGCCCAGCCTTATCCCGTACGGCGGGTTTGACACCATGTAGTCTATGGAGCCTACATAGTCTTTGAGCCTCCTCGCGTCGCCGTGAATAAACCTAATCCGCCTATCCAGGAGTGCGGCTGCAGCATTCATCCTGGCTCCCTCGATGTAGCGGGGGTTTATGTCCATGCATACCAGCGGGCTCTCCTCGAACAAGTAGCCTGCCTCAATAGGTATTGTCCCCCCACCGCACATGGGATCCATTATGGATTCCCCATCCCTTATCCTGGTTAGGTAGAGCATGCCGGCGGCTATGCTTGGCTTGAGTGATGCCGGGTGCTCATAGACCCTGTACCCCCTCCTATGCCACGACATATCCCCCGACAACTCGATTGCGACGTATGCAGTGTCGCCTATGACGTCAACTGCCACTATAACCGCGGGGTGGTCGAGGTTTACTGGGGGCCTCCTCCCATACCTAGCCCTTACAGCCTCTATGACTGCGTCGCCGGCGACCCTCGCGACGTCCATTGAGGTGTACTCGTGCTGGCCGCTCCTCTCAGCCCTCACGGCGAAGCTGGTCCAGGGCGTGACGTACTCATCGACGCCGGAGGAGGCGACAACGCCCCTGAGCTCCTCGAGGCATCTCCTTTCGCCGCAGATGCTTGCCTTGGACAAGAGTATGCGGGCCCTATGTATGCATCTAAGCTCGTCAACAAGCTCCAGCGCGTCGTCGCCTACATCGACTATTATCCTTCCATGCAGCCTCCTCTCCTCAACCAGCCTCGCGCCCAGCCTGGCCCCCGCCTCCCATGCAGCAACGTCCTCGAGTCCAGGGTTCGTGGTCAGCAGTAGCCTCAAGCCTCCACCCGCCTGAGCAGGGCCTTGAACAGCCTATAGATTTGGGATGCCTCGCCGGGGCTTGGGGCTCCACGGAAGATTACGTGTCTTAGGGCTGCCTCCGCGCCCTCCCTTCTCTGCTCCTCCGCGTATGCCTCGACAAGCCTCCTTATCATCGCCCGTAGCGAGTCCAGCTGCCTGCATGAAGCAGCCCTGTATCCGAGCCTATCCCCGAGGATCCTCGCCTTAGACGCCTCGTAGAGCACCACCGCTACCGACTGGGCGAGGTTCAGCACGGGGTACTCGGGGTTGGCTGGTATCGTTACGAGTACGTCGCATAGCCTTATCTCCTCCCTCGTAAGACCGACGCTCTCCCTACCGAACACTATCGCGGCACTCTCGTACCTCGCAAGGAGCAGGGGCAATGCATCCAGCTCGAGCGCTGTCCTCAGGGCGTCCCAGTCGTTGTGCCGTGCAGAGGTGCAGACGGAGATACACACACCATCCAGCGCCTCCTCTAGGCCCTCAACAACCCTTACCCATGCAAGCCACCTCCTCGCATGCGCAGCGTACCTTATCACCTCCTCATCGTCGAGCCGCACCCGTGGCGAGACTAGGTAGATCTCGTCAACACCCATGTTGACCGCGGTTCTCACAGCCATGCCGAGGTTTGTCTCGCCCTCAGTGCCGACAAGCACGAGCCGGAGATTCCTCAAGGCACTCCGCACCCAGAACAACCGTGTAGAGGGTCTCGAAGAACAGTCTCCTCGAAATAACCCTCACCACCCTAAAACCGAGCCACCCAGCATACTCCATGAAGCCCTTCAAGCTCCCCGACAGGCTGGAGAACGTGACGACGAGTATGCATGAGCGGCACCCGGCGAGGCTCGTGAGGAGCCTCAACGCCTCCCGGAGGCCGCCGCACCACTGTAGCTCCTCGGGCCCGCTGCACGCGTCGGGCAGGTATGGCGTGTTGAAGATGACAAGCAGGCTCCCGGCGCCGCGCCTCAGCCAAGACGCATTGTCAGCCTGCACGACGTCCACGAGGTGGGATAGGAGGCCGTGGAGGGTGGCGACGCTGCACGGGTCTATATCGGATAGGACGACGTAGCTGCTACTCCTACATGCAGTCCTAGCCACAACCCCACTGCCAGCACCAATCTCCACGCAGAGACGCGCGGCACCCGCAGCCTCGGCCGCCTCCATGGTCTGCCATGTGTCCTCGGCGGGTGGGTAGGGTGACGGCCACCCTCCACAACTATACCCGATCCTCAAGACAAGCCTTCTCCGCCAGCTCCAGGAACTCCTCCACACTTAACTGGTAGACCCTCCTACCCTCCAACCCCTCCAGCCTAGACCCAATACACTTCTCCGCAACCCTCGAGGCCAGCTTCCTCCGCTGGGAGAACATGCATCTAGCGAGCCTCTCGAGGCACTCAAAGAGCCTGTCGTCGAGTGTACGGGTTCTCTCAAGCAGCACGAGCCTCGATGCAACCCTTGGCCTCGGCTTGAAGCATGAAGGCGGGTATATGGGGCCGAGCCTCACACGGTACACGCTCCTCACAATCACCGTTATCCTACCATAACTCCTCTCACCCGGCCCCGAGGCCAGCCTGTCAGCAACCTCCTTCTGGAGGACGAGGACAGCATCACCCCGGGCACGCCTAGCGAGAAGGACTAGGAGGGGGCCCGTTATGCTATAGGGTATGCTCCCGAAGACAACGTCAAACGCGACAAGCCTGACGGGTGGATGGAGGGCATCCGCGACGACCAGGTCGGCGAGCGAGGAATCCTGGAGAGCCCTCAAGCAGGGCGATAGCAGCTCATCGACCTCCAAGCCCACGAGGTACTTGACGTGGCCGGCAACCCTCCTGGTGAGGGCTCCACAACCCACACCAACCTCGAGGACGACGCCCCTGCCTCGGATCCTAGAGGCAACGTCTCTTAGGAGCTTGCTGCAGGTTGTGAAGTGCTGGCCAAGCCTATGTAGCCTGTCCCTCGGCACCGCCGCGACCCATCCCGAGCTTCTGGTATATGCGCTCAAGGTACCTCAGGTAGAGGGGCTGCACTGCCTGGGGGCCCGGCCTCCTCGGGGGCTTAACGAAGAGGTAGTACTTCTCGCCTCCCTTCAGCTCGGCTATTATCCTCTCCTTTATCGCCTTCACCGGGTCTATGTTGACCCTCTCCCTTATGTCCTCGAAGCTCTCGAACGGCCTGGTCTCCCTCTGCTTCAGTATCTTCATCAGCGTCTTCTTTCCCACGCCTGGGAGTAGCTCGAGGCTATGCATCCTAAGCGTTATGGGGCCAGCGATGTTGAAGAACTCGACGAACACCTTCTCCTTAGCCTTTATAATCTCCTCTAGCACCTCGTTGAGCGTGTCCCTTGCAACGCTCGTTAGATCATCATAGGTTATGGCCGTGTCTATCCGTTGTATCTTAAGCCTCAATTCCTTCTCCGGCCCCACGTAGACCCTCTCCTTGAGGCTGAGGCTTGCATTGGGGCGCGGGGTGGCTTCGAGCAGCATGAAGTAGTCCTCGCCTATGAGCTGGACGACTGGACGGTTGCGGTGGGCTGGGTGCCGGTCAATCGGGTTGCCCAGCGGCAAGTAGTCTAGCACGTAGGCGTAGAGCTCATAGTACCTAGGCTCCTTCTCCCTCCGCCCCCTTCTACGCCGTCCACGATGCAATATGATAGCACCTTCGTGTGCCTCACTAGGCCCAGTGTATAGGGGCCTATGAAGGGGTTAGAAGCTTACCTACCCTACTCGCCTTCCTCTGACATGCATGTAGACTTAAGAATCTCGATGATCTTTTCAATCTCACTGGTCTCCAGAAGCCTGCCCTCGAAGTCAAGCATTATCCTGACCTCATCGATCGTCTCGGGTAGTATGCTTACGAGCATCGCTGCCGTTATATCCTTGAGACCCAGCTCCTCCCTCAGCATCCTATAGGCCTTCTCGGCCTCCTCCTCGCCGCACTTGCTGAACATCTCCAGGTACCGGTAGGTGGATTCTACAACAAGGCTCGTCTCCTCCCTATCCTCGTTGAGCCTCCTAGCGACAATAGCCTTGGCGACCGGAACCGGGACATACTCCTTAGAGACTATCTGCAAGACACCACCTCCACGCGAAACCATTGAGGCGGGGCGTGGGCGGGCCCTGGCCGCCCTCCCTTCTTTCAGCTTGAGGAGGCCTCCTCCTTAGGCATGCTCGCCGGGGCTGGGCGTAGATGCTCGGGCCTCACGAACAAGATCTTCGTCTTACTCCCGACCTTGACCTCTACTATGTAGGCCTTCCCCCTCTTACCGGTTATGATGCCGACCTTGCCGTGGTAGCGGCGGTGAGGCATCCCCTTGTGGACTGAGGGGTTTATCTTGATGTAGACCCTGTCGCCGGGCTTGTAGTCGTACATTAGCAGGCTTAGTGGAGGGACAGCCCCCCTCTCACGGATATGCTTCTTCAACAGCTTCCTAGTCCTATGCCTATAGCCCCTGGAGGCCTTCAACTCACCATCACCCTCCCGGCAGCCTCAACCAATACCCTCAAAGGCTACAACATCCAGCTCTGCGCAATATAACTCTTTCTTGATCACATCGGCGAAGCTGGGGCGGGTGTCGCCGCCATCCCCGTCAACCAGCTCCTTGACGTAGAGGCCTCCCTCACACTTCACCAGCGCCTCGAAGCAGCGTGGGGTCAGCAGCCTCGTCTTTACGGCGTAGACCATGCGTTCCCTCACTATGTCGGGCCTCCGGTGCCTAACCCTCCTCGGGGTCCTCTGCCTAACGATCCTGTTCCTGAACTCCTCCTCAATCCTCGCGAGATCCTCGGCTGTTACGGGCTCCGATGACACCACAAGAGCCCTGTAGACCTTCACATGCCTCGACTTCTCCTCCTTTATCTCCCTCACATCCCTCCTCCTAGCCTCCCCGAGCAGCCTGACCTCTACCAGTCGACGCGCCCACGCGTTCACTCTCTCCTCGGCCTCCCGGAGGGGTGTTAGGCGGTTCGTGGGCCTCTTCACCTCGACTATGAACGGCCTACCCGTGCCCAGCATCCTTACGTCGACGTCCTCCCGGCCGGAGGCGTGGAGGATCAGCTCCTCTCCCCCGTAGAGCCTTAGGAGGGGTGCAAGTGCCTCCTCAACGGAGAAGGGGTACTTCTTTACACCGGTGGCTGTTATCCATGCTGACTGTGAGACCCTTCTGGCAGGCTTCCAGTAGATGCCCCGGATCAGTAGCGGCATGAGCTTCAGCTCAACCCTGCCCGACGGGATATGCACCTCTAGCAGTGCGTCCGGCGAGTCGAAGTCCACTGGTATACCCGTCGACGCCTGCACCCTCTTGCCGACCTCGCGTTTAACCTCAGAGCCTATGCTCTCAGCGTACCGCAGCATGAACCTCTGCTTAAACTCCTCCTCAGCCATCCTAATAGCCGGCTCGACGTGAGCAGCCACAAGGAAGCTCCTAACCCTACACCTCTCCCTCAACAGCCTGGCCGCCTCCGTGGACACCCGCCTAATGAACTCCTCGAGATCGCCTCCGCAGATCACGCAGGGCCTGGGCTCGAGCTTCGAGCCCGTGAGCTCCTCGTAGAGGGTCTCGGCCTGCCTCCCTATATTCGGGGCTAGGTCGAGGAACGCCTTCTTCGCCTCCTCATCGCCCTCCCTAATCGCCGCGTGAAGCATCATCACGATGGCTCTCTTGAGCGCATCCCCCCTCTCCCTATTACTCCACCCCCTGCCAAGCAGCGCGAACATCCTCCCGAGACAGTTATCGCAGAGCGGCGCCTCGCGTAGCAGCTCCCACGCCTTATCGATGAGCCCCCTCCACCCCGGCATCTCAGCGCCAGTCACTCTCCACACACCACGTCAGCCCTCATGAGTATGACTGCTGCTAAAAACCATGCATACAGCCTCACACCCCCAACAACTGCAAGGGGTGCAGGCAGCCGTATGCAGTCACAGCACTCCCGGAGCGCCTCGGTGTGGCTGCAGCACCCCTCAGTGTCTAGGGGCTTGTTCCTTGCAAGTTCTACGCCGGGCACCTTGCCGTAGAGTATTGCGCGGCGTATAAGCCCGGTGCATGACTCCTCGTCCATGCGTAGCCCGCGCAGCCTCCAGGGCTTAAACACGGCCAGGTATCCATCACTGAACCTGTTTACTAGCAGTACGTCCCTCCTAATACTGTTTGAGAGCAGTAGAGTATATGATGCGACCCTGCAGAGCCCGAGAATCTTCCAGGGTGTAAGGGGTACCAGGGGCTCCATCCATTCAACGAGTACGGTTCTACTGTAGCGGGCCAAGCTTCTTCAACACCTTCTCGGCGAAGTCCTTCCTCTTCCTAAGCTGGCGTAGGAACTTCTCAAGCGTCTTATAGTAGTTCATGAGGTCCTTCACGTCGCTCAGCTCAACTCCAGCGCCTATCGCTATCCTACGCATCCTCGACTTGTCTATTATCGATGGATTGTCCAGCTCCTCGTAGGTCATAGAGTTTATTGCTGCTATCCACTTGTCTATCTTCTTCTCACCTAGCTTGGCAACCTTGTCGACAGAGTCAACCATCAACCCCATCCCGGGGAGCATCTGTATTATCTTCCTCAACGGGCCGAGCTTCCTGAGCTGTATGAGTTGCTGATATATTATCCTCATGTTTAGTTTTCCTTCCAGTATCTGGCGGACCGACTTCTCAAGCTCCTTCTCGGAGGTTACTCTCTCTATGCGCTCCAGCAGGCCCTCTATATCGCCTATACCCATTATCCTTGCAACGAACCTCTTCGGCTTGAATACCTCGATCTCAGTGACGTCCTCGCCGGTGCCTATGAACTTTATCTGTGCGCCGGTGGCGGCGACGGCTGAGAGCGCGCCGCCTCCCTTAGCGGTGCCATCCATCTTGGTGACTATTATGCTCCCTATGGGCGTGTACTCGTGAAACCTCTTCGCGAGATCATAGCTCTTCTGGCCCATGGCGGCGTCTATGACCAGCATGACCTCGTCTGGGTCTATTGCCTCGGATATCTTCTTCATCTCGTCTAGGAGTGACTGTTCCTCGCCGTAGCCGTGCCTGCCGGCGGTATCGACTATTATCACCTCGGCGCCCATGTCTTTGAGCCTCTCTACACCCCTCCTCGCTATCCCCACTGCATCCTTCTCCCCGGGTTCACCGTAGAACATTGCACCGACCCTGGTGGCTAGCTGTTTGAGCTGCTCATATGCTCCCGGACGGTAGGTGTCTGCGGCTACAAGTCCCACCCTGTAGCCCTCCATCCTGTAGTAGTAGGCCAGCTTGGCGGCGGTTGTGGTCTTGCCGCTTCCCTGCACTCCTACGAGCATTATCACGTATGGTGTGTGGTCCGGCTTTACTTCGGGCTCCTTGTCGCCTCCGAACATCTCTACGAGTTTATCGTAGGTTATCTTTATCAGCCAGTCCCTCCTCGAGACACCCGGCGGCGGCCTCTCCTTTAAAGCCTTCTCCTTGATCTCCTTGGTGAGCTTGAACACGAGCCTTACGTTGACATCGGCGCTCAGCAGTGCCCGCTGCAGCTCCCTTATGAACTCCCTAACCAGCTGCTCGTAGCTCCCCTCCCCCTTCACCAGCCTCCTCACAGCCCTGCGTATGTCGTCGAGGCCCGGCAGCCTAACCCCCTCCAGGCTGGGTAAGGATCTACTCCCGGCCCCTTATTATTCCCGGGCTATGGCGCGGGGGCGGTGGTGGAATCTTTATAAAAGCGCTGCATAGTCTCCTGCACCATAGCAAGTGATGCAGTGAGCAAGCGTGAGGAAGGGCGAGGTGGTGCGCCACGGTAAACATACCACTTGACTACATATGCGTCAAGAGCGGCGTTCTCTGCCCGAGGTGCCAGAGCCTCGTCGACAGTGGGAAGGTCGACCCACGTGAGGTCGACATAATGAGGGAGCTGATAAAGCTAGAGGAGTCGGGGATGCATGTACTGAAGAACGCGACATACTACAAGACATACTTCATAGACTCCGACATGGCTATAATAGTGATCGACCTAGGCGTCGGCAGCAGCGTGCCAATATACACCAAGAACGCGAAGCCGATAGAGCACAAGCTCGGACAGGCACTCGGAATGAGGGTGAAGCTGATCCCACGAACCGGCGACATAAGAAGCCTGGCAATGCACCTACTCTACCCCGCAAGGCTGCTGGGAGTCAACACGCTCTGGCTGCCGGACGGCAGCATAGAGTACGTTGTCAGGGTGAATAGGAGGGATAGGAGGATCATAGAGCCCCGCAGGGAGCTCTATGAGCGCATCCTCGGGGAGCTCGCCGGCAAGAAGGTAAGGATAAGGTTCGAGTAACCACCGATACACGCCTCCAGGGCGGGAGGCTAGTAGACGCATTTATGGATGTTTTTACACACCTCGCGGAGTATGAGGCTGGCGTACATACCCTTCTCAAGCCTAAACACGAGCCAGGCACAGTCATCCTTCACGGAGGCGTCAACAGAGACATCTATGTAGACGGGCCTAGTGAACGTTCTCGCTGCCACACCGAACCTCCTAAAGAGCCGGAGGGAGTCCAGCTCAAGCCCGTGCCTAGCGAGGACGGCCTCAAGGAGCCTCCTAGCCTCACCCCTAACGCTGTCACAGGCATCGACGCCGGGTACCGGGGCCAGTGGACGGCCCTGCTCATCCCTGCCTTCTCCATCTATCCGCTCGTCTAGGGGATAGCCTTGCCTTATCCTCTCGCTGAGATACTCGTTAAATATGAAGGCCTGCAGGGCGGAGAAGTATAGCTGCATAAGGCCGTGGGGCGTCACCCCGGAGAGGCGTAGGACACCGAGCCTCTCAACCCTCCTAGCCATGCCGCGCTCGGGGTCTATGCTTGGCTTCAGCAGGATCCTCGATAGTATTATGCGGGGGTTCTCGTCCGGGTAAGGCTCGTCGATAGCCTCTAGCGCTGCGAGCCACTCGGCGTCATAGGCTAGGAGCAGGCCTACTACATGCGTGTTAGGCCTCCTCGTCCCAAACCTCTGGTAGCCA
The DNA here is from genome assembly GCA_013153145.1 of Thermoproteota archaeon. GTDB lineage: Archaea > Thermoproteota > Thermoprotei_A > Sulfolobales > Pyrodictiaceae > JAADEY01. The sequence continues at coordinate 30,599 of JAADEY010000038.1, forward strand.
TAGTAGGCCGGGAGCCTCAGCACCCTACCGGATAGGAGCCTTCCAGCCTCAATGGCTTCGGGGCCGCATAGCCTCACGGCAAACCGGTTCCCGGCTACAAGGCCTCTGGCCACCCGGCCTCTGCCACGCATTATCGCGGTGAAGCCGGGGCCCCTAATGACCCTGGGCGGGTTCTCGAGGCAGCTCTTCTTAACCGAGGCGTATTGGAGTGCTGTCGCCCTGGCATCCTTGAGCCCGGCGACTGTTATGCATGAAGTCCTCACCCTCAACCTCCTGGCGAGCGTGTACACCATCCGCGGCGTGGAGACACCCTGCTTGACGACGGCGTATATGTAGTCTCCCCCGGGCAGTATGACGGGATCCTCGACAACTATGAAGCTCTTCTCACGCGGCTCGGGAACCTCGACGTCAAGCCCCGCGGCGAGAACCATGTAGTGCATCCCTAGGAGGTGGTCGAGGGGCTCCGGGGAGGGTATCATAGCAGCTTAAGCCTCCCCGTAACCTTGTCCACCAGGTTGCTCGGCGCAGGCCCTACAGCTATGCATGTGAGCGTCCCAGGCGGTAGCTCCGTGTGGCCAGCATCCCTTATCACAGCAACTGGTAGGCCGAGGCGCCTAGCCTCCTCGGCAAGTCTCAGCAGCTCCCCCTCACCACCCCCCTTGAGAACCACCTTCTTCTGCCCCTCGGCTAGCCACGCCCTAACCCACGAGGCCCACTGCCCCCCTGCATCGAGCGCCTCGACAACTGCTGTGACGGCTGCATGGGCAACCTGCGCGGCCAGTTTACCCCTGCTCATCCTTATATCTGTTCGAACAACTATCGACTGCTTATACTCGTACATTACTGCATGCACCTTCACTACGCGGTGGAGGCTAGGCTTATTAAGCTACATGGAGACCCGGGGCTCTGAGGGGTCTCCAGGTGGCTGAGGCTGCGCAGCCCACACTGAGCCTAGAGGAGCAGGCGAAGCTGCCGACGTGTATAAGCTGTAATAGGCTGATAACGCCGTGGGAGAGGGGCGTAGCATTCCTCTGCCCCAACTGCGGCGAGGTATTGATCTGGCGGTGCTCCAAGTGCCGCAAGATGGGAGTCCCCTATAAGTGCCCGAAGTGCGGCTTCACAGGCCCGTGAGGTGTCGGGTTGTGGCGAAGGTACTCGTCCTCGTAAAGGTATACCCGAGCGACATAAACATCAACCTAGACGAGCTGGCTAAGAAGATAGAGGAGAGGCTCCCAGAGGGCTACAAGATAACCAGGTACACCACCGAGCCTATCGCCTTCGGGCTCAACGCGCTGAAGCTATACATAGTCATGCCCGAGGAGACTGAGGGAGGCACGTCGAAGCTGGAGGAGCTCATAGCCGGAACCGAGGGCGTCGACGAGGTAGAGGTAGAGGCAGTCCACCGCCTATCAGAGTTCTAACCCCGGGAAGCTACCAGCCCCTGGCCGCGACGCCGCGCAGACTGTTTTCACAGCCTCCCTAAGCCCTCTACAGGCTAACCGTCTTCTCACGGGATCCAAGGTAGGGTAGATTAGTGGTAAAGCATACGCCTAAACCCCTGGGAGCCGAGTCAAAGGGAGGGTAGCCTTGACGCTGCAGTCGAGGAGCAGGCGTAAGAAGGAAGTAATGCTCCGCGTGGCGGAGGCCAAGCAGAAGGATGTCGGCAGGAGCAGGGTTAGGATCGATGTAGGGATAATGAGGATGATAGATGTAGAGCCCGGCGACATAGTCGAGATCGAGGGTAGGAGGAAGACCGCCGCGATTGCATGGCCGAGCTACCCCGAGGATCAGGGGCTTGACATAATAAGGATGGATGGCCTCATAAGGAAGAACGCCGGGGTCAGCATAGGAGAGAAGGTCATAGTGAGGAAGGCTGATGTTAGGCCGGCAACTGTCGTTAAGCTCGCGCCTGCAAACTTCAGTATAAGCGTAGACCCTGGCTTCGTGAACTACGTTAAGAAGAGGCTGATAGACTACCCGGTCGTTGAAGGAGACACTGTAATGATACCGGTGCTTAGCCAGGCAATACCATTCACTGTTGTTCAGACCAAGCCCTCCGGCGTCGTCGTGATAACGCGTGATACGCAGATAATCATACTCGAGAAGCCTGTCGAGACCTCTAGGATACCGAGGGTGACCTACGAGGATATTGGAGGGATGAAGGAGATAATAGAGAAGGTTAGGGAGCTCGTCGAGCTCCCACTGAGGCACCCCGAGATATTCCGTAGGCTCGGCATAGACCCGCCCAAGGGCATACTGCTCGTCGGACCACCAGGTGTGGGTAAGACGCTCCTAGCGAAGGCGATAGCTAACGAGACCGATGCATACTTCATAGCGATCAATGGGCCGGAGATAATGAGCAAGTATTATGGTGAGAGCGAGCAGAGGCTAAGAGAGATATTCGAGGATGCGAAGAAGCATGCTCCAGCAATCATATTCATAGACGAGATAGACGCCATAGCGCCGAAGAGGGATGAGGTCATAGGCGAGGTGGAACGCCGTGTGGTGGCGCAGCTGCTCACCCTCATGGATGGCCTGGAGACGCGTGGGGACGTGATAGTCATAGCTGCGACGAATAGGCCAAACGCCCTCGACCCAGCGCTGAGGAGGCCCGGCAGGTTCGACAGGGAGATCGAGATACCCTTGCCGGATAAGAAGGGCAGGCTAGAGATACTGCAGATACACACCCGGTCAATGCCGCTAGCGGAGGATGTGGATCTCGAGCGCCTAGCTGAGATGACGCGCGGCTTCACCGGCGCAGACCTAGCGGCGCTGTGTAGGGAGGCGGCTATGCACGCGCTCCGCCGCTACCTGCCGATGATAGACTTCTCGCAGGACAGGATACCGCCCGAGCTCCTCGAGAGCATCGAGGTGAAGATGGAGGACTTCCTGGCAGCGCTCAGGGAGGTAGTGCCTGGAGGGCTCAGGGAGATCTACATAGAGGTTCCGGAGGTTCACTGGGAGGATATAGGCGGGCTTGAGGATGTTAAGCAGCAGCTACGCGAGGCAGTAGAGTGGCCCCTCAAGCACCCGGAGGCGTACAGGAGGCTCGGCATCAAGCCGCCGAAGGGAGTCCTACTCTTCGGCCCACCAGGCGTCGGCAAGACGCTGCTAGCCAAGGCGGTGGCGACGGAGAGCAGCGCCAACTTCATAGCGGTCAAGGGCCCCGAGGTGCTCAGCAAGTGGGTCGGCGAGTCTGAGAAGATGGTTAGGGAGATATTCCGCAAAGCCAGGATGCACGCCCCCTCAGTGATATTCTTCGACGAGATAGACGCCATAGCGCCCGCCAGAGGCCTAGGGTACGACACGAGCGGAGTCACCTACCGTATAGTGAACCAGCTACTCGCCGAGATGGATGGTATTCAGCCTCTGCATAACGTTGTTGTTATAGCTGCAACGAATAGGCCCGACCTCCTAGACCCAGCACTACTAAGGCC
>JAADEY010000006.1 GCA_013153145.1 Thermoproteota archaeon
GAGCACAGCGAGCCCCTCTCCGCGTCGGAGATTGCTGCAATGCTTGGTTTGCCTCCTGGTAGTGAGAGGGAGGTGTATGAGCATCTGCGGCACGTCGCTAAGACTGTGTGGAGGAGTAGTGGCGGGAGACAAGCACTCTACATGATACCGCCGCAATGCAGGAACTGCGGCTATGTGTTCAAAGACCTGGATAAGCCTCGGAAGCCGAGTAAGTGTCCGCGCTGTGGTTCTCAGCGTATTGAGCCTCCGAGGTTCTATATTGCTGAGAGGTAGGCTATGACTAGCAGTGCTAGTAGTGCTGCTAGGAGTAGTGTGCTGTTGCGCGTGTAGGCGGCGTATATGGCTGTGGCCATTACTGCTAGGAGTATGAGTGTGTTTAGTGTTGTTGGCAGTAGTAGTCCTAGGCCGCTCGGCTTCCCTGGTGATATCTCGTGTGTGCTTACGAGCGCTGCTTTTGCAGCCACTATTGTCTCGTTCCCCTCCTTCACCTCTAGGCGTGAGCTCCAGGGCATATTGACAGCCTTCATGTACACGTAGCCTGTCTGCACCAGTATGCTTCCCTCCCTCATTGTAGCATTGTATATGCTGACCGTCGTGTTTGCCTCGAGTAGCTGGGTTGTGTTGAGTGCAGGCACTATTACTTCGCCCAGCCCGGCCCACGTCATGTTAAGCGTTGTATTGGTCCAGATAGGGGTCTGGGTTGGCTCCGCAGTGTTCACGTACACTGCCACAAGTGATGCGTTGGACACGTTCAGCTCCTGTATCTCTGCCGCTGCGCCGGAGACGAGGAGGGTTGCTATCCTAGCCACTATGCTTGCGGGTCCTCCGGTTAAGCTGCATTTTAGTAACCCGTTCTGGACAGTATTGTTGACCGTAACCATTGATACACAGGATGCGTTTATGTAGCCATTCATAGAGACAATGTATACGTACCCGGTAGCAGCACAGACAGGCGTGGCTGGGAGGAGGAGTGCCAGGAGGAGGATCACGGCAGCGGCTGTGAGCAGGCGTGCAGCGTGCATGCTCCCTACACCCCTCCCTCATACGGTTGCTGGGGAAGGGTAACTGTGTTCTGCTCACCATATGTGAGTCCACGTCATAAACTAGTGGCTGTCTTGGAGCCGGGTATATACATGGGTCTGCTGCCCGTGATCAGTAGGAGAGACTTCCTTAAGCTTACGGGTGCAGGCATCCTGGTGCTGGCTGCACGGGTCAGCGGCGGTGCTGCTGCGGCCCAGCTGGTGCCTGTGCTGTGGCTGCTGGGGCAGGGGTGTGCTGGCTGCACTACCGCCATGCTTGAGGCCACCTCTATGGATCCGGTCGGGGTGCTTGTCGGCGCGAGGATCTATAGTGTATCTTTCAGGGTCGTCGCTAACCCTCTGTTCAGCATCGTGTCGGGGGAGGAGTACCTTGATGTCCTCAGGGCAGCGGCTGAGGGCGGCAGCGCCAGGCTCCCCGGCGGGGAGGTGGTGGACTTCTCCGAGGGCTATGTACTCGTCGTCGAGGGCTCGCTGCCCGTGTGCCGTGACCCCGTGACATGTATGGGTCTACCAGAGGCCCTATACTGCTACCTAGGCATCGAGGAGGGCGAGCCGGTGCCGTGTACTGAGTGGTTTAGGCGTCTCCTCGCCAGGGCGAGTGCGCTCATGGCTGCCGGGACGTGTGCCTCCTACGGCGGCGTCAGGGCTGCTGAGGCGCCATCCTACTCCTCCTCGGGGCTCCCCGTCACCGGCGCCGTCGGCGTCTTCCCCGACCCGGTTAGGGGGAGGCCGGGGCTCCTAGACATGCTGGCTGAAGGTAGGGACTTCCTATCGAGAGGAGGGGTGGCTGTCGCGGTGCCGGGGTGCCCTGCCAATGGGGAGGCCATTATCCGCACACTCGCCTCACTCGTGCTTGCAGTAGAGGGGCTTGCGGAGCCACCTAGCCTGGACGCCTACCACCGGCCGGTCTACATCTATGCTGCGACGACCCATGAGCAGTGCCCGAGGCTCAGCGAGTACGAGGCCGGCATCTTCCGCACAGCCCCTGGGGAGCCGACGGCCGGCTGCCTCTTCAGGGTTGGGTGTAAGGGGAAACGCTCGAACTGTCCATGGAACATGGTGGGCTGGGTTAACGGTATAGGCGGCCCAACGAGGACTGGAGGCGTATGCACGGGCTGTACAATGCCCGGGTTCCCGGACGCGTATGAGCCGTTCTGGCGTAGGAGCGGTGGCCGCAGGGGTGGCGGGAGGGGTAGGGGGGCTAGGAGTGGATGAGCCTCAGCCTCGGCGGGTACTTGTCGGGCATCACGTAGACCGGGCAGGGGCCCTGATAGACTGCTATGTAGTAGCCGCGTAGGTTGCCGGCACGCGCCCTGAAGCTTGCCTTTATCACGGCGTAGCCGTCTGGGGGTATCGACACCGTGTATGTCGCGTTGACGACTACGAGGTCTGGTAGTAGTGGGATATCGGCGAGTACTACCAGCCTTACCGGCCCCGTGTACCCGGAGGGCGAGTACAGCTTCACCACCGCCGTGACATTGTCTCCCGGTCTCACCGCCAGCGCGGGGCGTCCATCAACGAGCCACTCAACCCCCTCAACGACCAGGTTCCTTGGACTACTAGCCTCCCCTGCAGGCCCACCCGCCGTCACCGTTACGGTCTTGACTGCTACAAGCTTCACCCTCCAGAGCTCAATGCCTAGCAGCCTCACCGGGGCGAGGAGCTCAACCCTCACCGTTAGGTTGAGCGGGCCCCCACTCTCAACAGCCTCGTAGAGAGCCTTAGCCGTCTTACTGAGACTGAGGCTGACCGGGATCTCCAACACAATGCTTTCATGAGCTGGCACCGTGAAGCCGGGCCTGGTAGAGCTGGAGCATGCATTCTGTATACATATAATACACTTGACCTCCGCAACCCATACATCGATGCCGGTCGGGTTTGTAACGTTTATCCGGACTATAGGCGAGATTGTCAACCCCTCAGCCGTCAACTCGACATTGAAACCCTTAACCCCTATATCCCCGACCACTACATGCTCCACAGCATACGTCAAGTACGCGAGGTAGCCGCCAAGAACTATGAGGAGTATAACCAGTGCAGCCAATACACCACGCGCCAAACCCGGAACCCCGGCTTCCAGATGCAGGACATCAATAGACCTAGATTAGCTATGTAGGCGGCACTGAGAATATTTCCTCATCGAAGACTACCGGGTCTTTAACCATGGTAATGGTTTTTCCTAGCAGCTCCGCTGCGACTGCAACCATGGACTGATGACCCTTCGGGTTCCAGGTTAATGGATTAATGCATTAGTTGCCGATACATTAAGACACCATGCATGTACAGCACTCCCCTTAACACTCCGTTCTAGATGAACCGGGTGCTGCGAGGCCCCGTGATAGTATTCTAGGGGCTCGTTGAAGGAGGGGCTCCTTGGTGTGGGAGGATTTGTGTGGCGGGCCCGCGGGGATTTGAACCCCGGACCACCGGCTTAGGAGGCCGGCGCTCTATCCTGGCTGAGCTACGGGCCCAGCCCTTCCCTGGGCTGGTGGGTTTTTGGCCGTGTCTCTTTGTCGTGTGTGCGGGGGTTTAAGTGGGTAACTGGCGTTGTATTGGCTGTCTATGTCTTGACGAGGGTTTGTGGGGTGAGCTTGGCAGGGTTTATGCTGGTGGTTGTCTGGGGCTTTATGCGGGTGCTGTTTGCAGTCCTCCTCGTCGGTATTATTTCCGTGTTAATAGGCTGCGTGTTGATCCCGGCATGGTTCTTGACGAGATGAGGGCTGAGGGGCTGCGCGTCTACAGGGATGAGTTTCTCGAGGAGGCGCTCTGGATGCCTGTCGAGGGGCCGTTTAGGGTTCCTGGTGATGCGGCGTGCAGGGTTTTTGTTGACAAGTATACTGCTGAGAGTGTGATGCTTGGTGCTGACGTCTATGCTCCGGGTGTGGTTGGTGTTGATGGTGATTGTAGGCCTGGCGGAGAGGCTGTTGTTGTTCATGAGGGGTTTGTCGCTGGTTTTGGGAGGCTTAGCGGCTGCTTTGAGGAGGCGTTGAGGAGGGGTAGGGGTGTTGTCGTTGTTGTTGAGGCTAGTAGGTATCAGGTGCCGAGTCTCCGGGGTACTAGGTGGTTCCGTGAGGGCCTGGTGTATGAGCAGTCGTTGCCGGGTATGGTTGCCTCGAGGATCCTCGGCCCGGAGCCGGGCAGCCTAGTGGTTGACATGTGTGCTGCGCCTGGGGGTAAGACTGGTCATCTCTATGAGCTGTGTGGGGGCAGGTGTAGGGTCTATGCGTTTGATCATTCTAGGAGGAGGGTTGGGAGGCTGCGTGAGACACTTGAGAGGCTTGGGCACCGTGGCGTGGTGGTGTATAGGGCTGACTCGAGGTATCTTGATGTTGACTATCCCGAGCTACTGGGTAGGGTTGATTATGTAATGCTTGATCCTCCATGCTCCGCTCTAGGGGTTATGCCGAAGCTCTATGATAGGAAGAGGCTCGGCGATGTCGAGGCGCTGGCTGAGTACCAGAGACAATTCCTTAAGGTTGCCTGGAGGCTGTTGAGGCCCGGCGGTGTGCTTGTCTACTCTACATGCACAGTGACCGCGTTGGAGAACGAGGATAATATTAGGTGGGCTGTTGAGGAGTTAGGGTTCGTCGTCGAGGATGCCTGGTGGCCGGGGGCCTCCAGGGGGCTCCTGCCGGGAACCCTCCGGTACCACCCCCACGTGCAGGGTGTGACTGGCTACTTTATAGCTAGGCTTAGAAAACCACTCGGTGTTTAGACTGGGATTCTTTTGAGCTTGGATCCGCACCTGGGGCAGTAGGTCTCGTTGCCCCTGGCGCGGTAGCCGCATGCGGGGCATACTAGCTTGTAGCGTCTCGGCTTCTGTATGCCCCTTGTCCTTAGGGGTTTGAATTCGACCCCTAGGTGTGTTAGTAGGTTCTGGAGTGAGTAGTCGTCGGTGACTACTACTGGTTTGAGGCCCTTCCTGCTTAGGTCTAGTGCTAGTGCTGCTATGGATATGTCTGTCTTCGAGAGTGACGCCTGCTCCCCTATCTTCTGGGCGGCCTTCATCGCCTCCTTTACGCTTCTCGGCTCGGGGTTTACTGTCTCAAGTCTCCCTATTGTGATCGCTAGCCTGACCTTCTCCCTGTTAACATGGTCCCTGACTTCCTCGACGGCTTCTGTCGTGGTGTATGATCTTGGCAGGCTTAGCTGTAGGCCTGCTAGGAGGGCTGTTGTGTCTAGCACGTATGCCTGGTTACCAAGCGCAGTGGGGGGTGTGTAGTGTCTCGGCCTCCTGTAGCCGCGCAACTTTGAGCCTGCATCCTCCGGGGTGTACGCGGAGCCTGCACCCTTTAACGAGTCTTTCGACGTATACTCCATCGACGACCAGTCTTGGTGGGCTCTGGGTGGATTCGAGGATTATTGTTATGCAGCGCTGTCCGACGACTACTGGCGGGTATCTGCCGAGCGGGTTGACTATGGTTGCGACTGCTGCCGGCTGACAGGCTGGGCAGCGGCGTGTTAGGAGGAGTGGGCCTCCGACGCTGGCGTTGTAGCCTCTCGAGCCGTATGGTGTTGCTACTATGACTCCGTCGCCCTCGACGCTGCTGTAGACCGGGGTGTTGTCGACGTAGAGGCTCACGGTTATGGTCTTGGATCCTAGTGCTATGAGGGCTGCCTCGTTGAGTGCTGGGGGTGTGTTGTGGCGTGAGCCGCTCGGGGAGACTACGGTCACCTTTAGCCTTACCAGCTCCTCTACGCGGTAGTTGCCGGTTGCTATTGCCTCCGCTATCCTCTCCGTGGCTTCCCCGTGTTCATAGTAGTAGCCTCTCCTGCCTGCATGGATAGGGAATACTATTGTGTCGCTGCAGCCTATGAGCCTAGCCACGTGGAGTAGTGTCCCGTCACCACCTATGACTATTAGGGTGCCCGGCTTCTCGAAGCGGAGATCCGTGTAGCTGTATCCTCCTCCAAGGCTCGGGGCGAGCGAGGCGTCGAGGAGCGGGGTTATGCCGTGGCCGCGTAGGGCCCGGTACACCTCTATAGCCTTCCTGACGGCGTCAACCCTATCGGGTCTAGCATAGATGACTATGGGCGTGCGTGGCAAGGAGTCATCATCCCTCTGCCTCTATGCTGCAATCCCCCGCCGGAATGCTGCGGATTACTGGGGTCTGCTTAGGCGGCTTAAGCTCTGCGGCGTCTCGCCGGCTAGGCTTGGCAGGATGTTGCTCGTGCCGGTTAGGGGTAGGGGTTCATGGCTTCTAGACTACGTAGCCATGGAGTGTAGGCCGCTGCAGCACGTCTCCTACGTGATTGTCGGGGAGATCGCGGTAGTGAGTCTCGATGAACGCGTCATTGGCTGCGAGGAGGAGGTCGCTGCGCTGATCCTGCGTAGGCATAGGCGCGTTAGGAGCGTCTACGCTAAGACCGGTACCCTGGGCGAGTATAGGGTCTCCGGCCTAAGGCTCATAGGGGGCGTTGATGACCCGGTAACCGTTTACCGTGAGGGTGGACTCAGCTTCATAGTCGACGTCTCCAGGGTCTACGTGAATCCCCGCCTCTCAACGGAGCACGAGATCCTCGCAAGGGAGCTGGAGGGCCGCGTGCTTGACATGTTCGCTGGCTTCGGGGGCTTCGCGCTGCGTGCAGCGTGCAGCGGAGAGGTTGAGCTCGTCGTCGCCAATGACATTAACCCCGTGGCTGTACAGTGCCTCGTCTCCTCCATAACGCTCAATAAGTCGAGGCTGCGCGCCCCCATCATAGCCCTGAGGATGGATGCCGCGGAGCTACCCCTCGTCCTGCCTCACGGCTTCTTCGACCACGTTATAATGAACCTGCCCCACAACTCCCTAGACTTTCTCCCCGCCGCGAGGCTCCTCGCGAGACGGGGAGGAGTGCTCCACGTCTACGTTATCGCCGGGGAGCCGGGGGAGGCCGAGGCCATGCTCCGTGAGAGGGGGTGCAGGGTTCTTGGTGTCAGGAGGGTTCTCGATTACGCCCCGAGGAGGTTCATCTACCGTGTCGACGCTGCATGCGATGTAGTATAGGAGCACCATGAAGCGTGTGAATGGCGAGCGATAGTCTACTCCACCCTCCTCGAGGACTCGGCGTAGGCTGGCTGCGCTACAGTCGGAGCCCACTATCATTGAGCGGGCAGGCTCCCAGCTCCTGCGGGCCACATGGCCGGTTCCGCGTGGATCCGCCGGCGAGTAGCCGCTACACTTGTAGACTGCACGGTGCCCGTCCGGGTCGACAGCCATTATGTATAGTGCTGCATACGCCTCCCTTAGCCTTAAGCTGCACTGGCTTGTCAGTGGCCGTAGCTCTATGCATGCTATGCAGTCCCCGCGTGGCGTTAAGCGGTTCTCTTCTGAGAGCTCCAGTGTGGATTCATGCCTAAGGCTTACGTTTGGATGTCCGCGGCAGAGGTAGACCTCTATGCACGCCTCCCTACATGTACCGGTCAACGCTGTTTATCCGGGCAAGTCGGTGCCGGTATAAAGGGGGTGCGTCGCCCTGCACGGAGGCTTTGATGAAGCTAGGAGGAGGCTTGTTGAGAGGCTTGTAGCGGAGGGCGTTATTAGGAGCAAGGAGGTCTATGAGGCGATGCTGAGGGTTCCTAGGGAGGAGTTCCTCCCCCCGCATGTCCGGGACTACGCGTACAGCGACATGCCGCTGCCGATAGGCTATGGCCAGACTATCAGTGCTCCCCACATGGTTGCAATGATGTGCGAGTATGCGGGGCTTAGGAGGGGGATGTATGTCCTCGAGGTCGGCACGGGCTCCGGCTACCATGCAGCCGTCATGGCCGAGATAGTGGGGGATGAGGGGCACGTCTACACGATTGAGCGGATACCGGAGCTCGCGCTCTTCGCTAAGAGGAACCTTGAGCGTACGGGCTACTCCAGCCGTGTGACGGTCATAATAGGGGATGGGAGTAGGGGCTTCGAGCCCGCCGCGCCTTACGACGTCATAGTGGTTACGGCCGCTGCGCCGGACATCCCCAGGCCGCTGGTGGATCAGCTCAGGATAGGTGGTAGGCTCGTGATACCCGTCGGTAGTAGGTTTGAGCAGGTGCTCTATGTGTGTACGAGGACTGAGGATGGGTTAAGGATAGAAAAGACTGTGCCGTGTATATTCGTCCCCCTCATAGGCAGGTATGGCTGGAGGGAGGAGTAGCCCTCTCATCACCTCTTAAACCACATGTCGAGCCCCAGCTGCTTGGCCTTGAAGTACTCCTTGTATGCTTTCTTCAGCCTCGCGAGCGCGTTCTTGACGCGTGTAGGGGAGAAGTCGTGCTCCTCGACGAGTATGCGGTATACCTCCTGCTCGTTAGGCTCCCTCCATTCAAGCTTATAGTTGTCCGTCACTGGGGGGTTTAGGAAGTACTCGAATATCTTCTCCGGGTCGACTCCCTCAGGGAACTCGTGGCGTGGGAGCATCTTGAGCAGCTTCCTGGGATCAGGTATCGCCTTGACCCTCTTCAGTGCTGTCTTCGGGCCTATGCCCCTTATACCTTCGGGGTTGTAGTCAGTCCCTATCATTATTCCTAGTACTATGAGCTGCTCCCTCGTTATCCCGAGCTCCTTCAGCAGCTTCTCCAGCTCTATCAGCTCCGGCTTTACCTCGATGTAGACGTTCTTCCGCGGCAGCTTCCTCTTACCCGTAATCGCTAGGTTCCTCACCAGGCGTGGCGCGCCGAATAGGAGTGAGTCGTAGTCCTGGCTCGCAGCCGCCCACGCGTCACCCTTCCTGGCCATATAGGCTGCCTGCGCCTCCCCCTCAGCCGGTGCCTGGACGTATGGCACTCCCATCGCCTTGAGGAGGCGTTTAGCGTCCTCAACCATCTCGTCGGTGAGCCTGGCCGCCATCTGTGCATACCTGCGCGCCTCCTCAAGCCTGCCCTTCTTCAACGCCTCCTCGTACTTCTTTACAGCCTCTGTCTTGATCTTCTTCCTCCTCTCTATCTCCATGTACTTCATCTCGGGGGGTTTCCCGTCGAAGACGTAGACGACCTTTATGCCGTGCTCCATGAGGTTTATAGTCCTGTAGAATAGGCCGCTTAGGTGGCTCGTAACCCTACCATACCTGTCCATAAGCGGGGTTCCGTCGGGCTGCCTTATGGCTGTTAGGAACTGGTATAGGGCGTTATACGCGTCTATTGCGACTACCCTGCCGCGCAGCTCGTCGAGGCTCAGCTCCCTTACCGCCGACTTGGGTATGATCTCGCGTAGGTTAACCCCCATGGGGCCGACTCAACCCGTAGTCTAAAGGTGTCTATTGGGGAGGGTTTAGGGGTTTTGGAGGAGTTCTAGTTCGAGCTTATCCTCTCCCTGTATATTGACTCCTATGATCCCCTGCATCTCCAGCTTCATGACGGCCTTCAGTACCTCTGGGAGCGTTATTGCAGCATCCTCCTTCCTCAGCTCATTCAGCACCTCGTCGAGCCTACACCTACCGCCCTTCGCCTCCACAACCTCCAGTACACGGTAGTAGAGGGGGAGGTGGCGCCAGGTCCGCTGAGGTATACTGCCCATGGCTCCCCGCCTCTACGCGTATATCATTGGCTTGACCTGCGTCGCCCTCCTGGCCTGGAACTGCTGCCTGGCCTTCTCGTACCACTCCTCGTAGAACTTCACCATGTCTGGAGTCAGTGACGGTCTTATCCTCTTCAGGGCCTCTAGGAAGTGTGACATATGCACCTTGGTTGCGTTTATGTCTCTGCGCAGGGCTAGTAGCGCCGCCTCCCTGCATAGTGCTTCTAGGTCTGCTCCGGTGTAGCCCTCGGTGAGCTCTGCTAGGTGTTCGAGATCAACGTCCTCTGCCAGCGGCATGGTGCGGGTGTGTATCCTTAGTATGTCCAGCCTCGCCCTCCTATCGGGTGGTGGCACGTAGATCACTTTGTCGAATCTGCCTGGCCTTAGTAGTGCTGGGTCTAGGAGGTCGGGCCTATTCGTTGCAGCTATAACAACAACGTTATGCAGAGGCTGAAT
>JAADEY010000044.1 GCA_013153145.1 Thermoproteota archaeon
TATCGCTATGAGGGCTGCATCAGCCTCCAGCCTGGAACCGTCCTCCAATACTACATCCACAAAATCCCCTTGAGCGGCCACCCCTGAGACCCTCTTGCCAAGCCTAAACCCGACTCCACGCTTGCCGAGGAGGAGTCGGAGCCTCCTTGAGACGCTTCTATCCATGAATGGCAGTATCTCTCTCAGCGCCTCGACAAGGATAACCCTGGATCCGAAGCCAGCGGCTATGGAGGCCGCCTCGACCCCGACAGCGCCGCCACCGACGACAATGAGTCTCTCCGGTAACCCGTTGAGCCCTAGGAACCCCCTATTAGTGACGACTCTCTCCTCGTCGACAATGATCCCCCGGGGTATCAGGGGCTCGGAGCCCGTAGCTACTATGAGCTTGCGGAACCCGACCCTAACCCGTGGGGCGCTGGGTGGCTCTATGCAGGCCTCGTGGGGGCCGCAGACCCATCCCCTCCCCTTCGCAACCTCTACCCCGAGCCCCTCAAGGTCGCTGGCGAGGAGTCTGCGGAGCTCATCGGTAATACTCCTAGCCCTCTCGAGGGCCTCGCCGAAGCCCGGCGCCCCCTGGCTCCGGGTGGGGGTGTATAGCGTTACTGTATGCGTCGCCTCTACGAGCTTGTAGAGCGTCTTGAAGGGCACGCATCCATAGTTTAGACACTCCCCGCCGATGAGCCCCTCCTCGACTAGGAGCACGTTGAAGCCCTTCTCGGCGAGTATCCTGGCTGCAGTTGAGCCCCCTACACCTCCCCCGATCACGACAATGTCATAGCTGCTCCTCGCCGGCATTGAGGCTGACCACTTTCTTCCCCCGTGGGCTGGGTATAATCCTTAGCCTTGCTCCCGGGAACTCCATCCTCAACTCCCTCCCCTCATAGAGCCTGTCGAGGAAAACGGCTAGTGCTGCTACCTCGCTGTGGGGCTGGTTCCCTATCGCTACGTTGTAGTCCGCGGCCTCGTAGTAGAAGGGTGGAACCTTCTCAGCCCCAACCACGACGAGCTTCGGCCTCGGGCTCCTCCTTATATCGTCTATCACGTCGTCGACGTGCAGCCCATACATGGTCAGGTGTATGACCTCGCCGCCCATAGCCTTCCAGTCCAACACATACCTCCTACCACTAACACCGCATAGGAGCTCCATGCTGCCACCCCACCTCTCCAAGACCCCGCGGAGGCTCTCCATCACCTTCTCGTCGCAGACGTCTGCCAGCACGAAGCCGTTGGCGCCGAAAGCCCTGGCCACCAGCCCGACGTGCGTGGTTATCCTCTTATCGCGTGCGGGCCTGTGGCCGAGCCTTAGAACATATACCTTCCCATACCTTTCAGCAGGGTGGCTATACTGCATGCCAGCTCACCGACCCCAGCCCCCCTCCTCGCGGACATGGGTATTACCCTCTCGAAGCCGGGGTACCTCTCACGGAACAACTCCTCGAGCATGGATACCCTCTCCCCAACCATGCCCTCGGGGAGGAGGTCCACCTTGTTGGCCGCGACTATCAATGGCTTGCCGACAGCACCTATACGGTAGAGTGTATCGACACCCTCATCCACCTTCCTCCTAATTACATGCTCCTCCTCCGAGACATCGACGACGTAGACTAGTAGATCAGCCCCCGCGGCCTCCTCAAGGGTCGCGTGGAACGCCTCTATGATCTCCGCCGGTATATTGACTATGAAGCCGACGGTGTCCACGAATGCAGCCCTAATACCCCCATCCAGGGGCCTCACGCGGGTCTTCGGCGATATCGTTGTGAAGTACTCCGGGCCTGCGGGCTTGGAGGCCCCGGTCAACGCGTTGAAGAGTGTCGTCTTGCCGGCGCTCGCATAGCCGACGATAGCTACGTGTGGGATGCCGCGCCTCCTCCTCTTCTCCCTCCACATGCTCCTCCTCTCCCGGAGCTCCTCAAGCCTCCTCCTTATCCTAGCAATCCTGGAAA
This sequence comes from Thermoproteota archaeon, assembly GCA_013153145.1. Classification (GTDB taxonomy): domain Archaea; phylum Thermoproteota; class Thermoprotei_A; order Sulfolobales; family Pyrodictiaceae; genus JAADEY01. The sequence goes on from JAADEY010000044.1 coordinate 1,944, forward strand.
CCATGTACCTGTAGTAGGCGTCGATAGCGTAGCCTCCCGGGCCGCGGAGGCCAGGCAGCTCCTTAAGCTTAGACCTCCTAATCATCTCCCTTACTATCGGCAGCCTATGTCTCAGCCTCGCCAGCTCTATCTGCAGCCTCGCCTCCCTGCTGCCGGCGTGGAGCTCGAATATCTCCAGTATCAACAGCGTCCTGTCAATAGTCTCGACGCCTGCCTCGAGGACTATGTCCATGTAGTCTGAGGGCTTGACGTCATCGTATACTATTATTCTTGCCTCGTCGTCGCCCCGTAGAGGCTCAGCCTTCTCCGCAACCTCCCTGAGCTTGGCCCTGCTTAGGAGGCGTGAGCCCCGGCGCCTATAGTATATCCTGCCGTACTCCGTGTAGCCGGCTGTCTCTAGGAGGGCCTCGGCCTCCCTAACCAGCCAGCGTGGCGTGCTCCTCGGCAGTAGTAGTAGCGCCCTCCGCAGGTGTGGACGCACCCCCTTCCATCACGGCTTACCTAGCTACTCCTCCCTAATCTCGGCTATGTCGCCGAGCGTGAGGTAGAACTCCTCCCTGCCTCCCGCCTCCTCCTCTTCCTCTATCACGGGCTCCAGGAGCTTTATGCCGAGAACCCTCTCGAGCCTCCTCGCGAGGTCTATTGTTGGCTTGAGGCTCCCGGACTCTATCCTCTTAATCACCTTCTCGCTAACCTTAACCTTTGCTGCCAGGAGGGCCTGCGTCCAGCCCAGCCTCTCCCTCGCCCTCCTTATCCTAGACGCGTAGTCGTCCACAACCTCATACCTCTCCACAGCCCCCAGGCCACCGCCGCGCCTAGGTGCAAGGGCAGTACTCCTGCGCGGGGCCCTCCTCTCGGCGCTGCTCCTCCTACGCGTAGTGGTGGTGGCTGCAGGTGGCGCCGCGGGGGCCGGTGCCTCTACCTGTGGTAGCCCCCTCAGCCTCATGGGGGTCTCGGGCGAGGAGCGGCCAGCGTAGCGGCTGTAGCAGCGCTGACATACAGTCATGAATGCTCCTTCTATGACAACCCTGTATGCCCTGCCGGTGATGGGTCTGCCGCACATGTCGCAGTATAATGGCTCCTCCCTTCTCCTCCTGGAGTAGGACAAGGCCTGATGCACCCTCTTCCCCGGGGCGTCTTGCTCGGTGGTGTTATAGGCCGGTAAGCTATTATTTAGACTTCGAACCTCTTGAAGTATATAGGCGGGGGGCATTGCTTTATGGCTAGCGCCATCGACAGTGCTGGTGGCGGTGACTTCCAGGCCCTCATCGAGTACATAAAGTATCTTGAGAGGAGGCTTAAGGAGCTTGAGGCTGAGAGGGCTGAGCTTAGGAGGGAGCTCCGCCGCTACAAGGTCGAGATAGACAAGTATAGGTCAACGCCCCTGATAGAGGCTATACTGCTCGACCTGCTCCCCGATGGTAGGGCTGTGGTTAAGAGTACTGCTGGGCCGAACCTCGTGGTGTATATTGCGAGCACCGTTGATAGGTCGAAGCTTGTGCCGGGTGCGAGGGTTGCTCTCAACCAGCGTGGCTCGGTGATCGTCGAGGTTCTGCCGGGTAGGGAGGATCCATACGTGAAGGCTATGGAGGTTGTTGAGAGGCCGGGTGTAACCTTTGATGATATTGGTGGCCTCGAGGAGCAGAAGAGGGAGCTGATAGAGGCTGTTATACTCCCCCTGACGAAGCCAGAGCTCTTCCGGGAGCTCGGCATAGAGCCTCCTAAGGGTGTGCTGCTCTACGGGCCTCCGGGCTGCGGCAAGACACTACTAGCGAAGGCTGTTGCTACGACTGCTAAGGCTACGTTCATACGTGTTGTGGCCTCGGAGTTTGTGCAGAAGTATGTGGGTGAGGGTGCGAGGATAGTCCGTGAGGTCTTCAGGATGGCTAGGAGGAAGGCGCCAGCGATAGTATTCATTGATGAGCTTGACGCGATAGCTGCTAGGAGGCTTGAGGTGGGTACTAGTGGCGAGAGGGAGGTGCAGCGCACACTTATGCAGCTCCTGGCTGAGCTAGACGGCTTCGACCCGCTCGACAACGTGAAGGTGATAGCTGCGACTAACAGGATAGACATACTCGACCCAGCGATACTGAGGCCGGGGAGGTTTGACAGGCTGATCTACGTGCCGCCACCGGACCTCAAGGGGAGGTATGAGATATTCCGCATACACACGAGGAAGATGAAGATAGGGAGGGATGTCGACTTCTGGAAGCTCGCCAGGATGACTGAGGGCGCGACTGGAGCAGATATAAAGGCCATCGTGGTTGAGGCGGGCTACAACGCGCTGAGGAGGGGGTCTAGAGCTGTCGAGATGCAGGACTTCATCAATGCAGTCCAGAAGGTGTTGAAGAAGAGGTATAGGCCCTACGCGGAGGAGGAGAGGGAGTCCAACGCGGCCCCGATACACATGTAGGCGTTTGATTCTTTCCACCCCTCCACAAGAGGGGATTGACGGGCTTGATTCTTAGGAAGGCATCCAGGGAGGAGGTTGTCAGGCTTAGGAGCATAGCTGACTACCAGTTCGGCTGGCCTGCAGGCGACCACCTCATACCCGGCGACTGCCTGGTCGGCATATCGCCTGCAACGAGGAGGATAAGAGAGGTCTATGGGGATGAGGGCCTCATAGCTGTTTTGAGGGCCCATGACTACCAGTTCTCGCTGAGCCTCCTCGGGGGGAGGCTGCTCAAGTCCTGCTTCCCCCCGCCGAGGCATAGGGTTGTCGTCAGGGCTCCCTTGGAGTCTAAGAGCGTGCCTACCCGCCTGGTCGTGGAGGTTGACCCCCTGCTTAGGCCTGGGGATGAGGTTTTAGTTGTGGACGAGTCTGATAGGCTGCTTGGAGTTGGTAGGTTGAGGATGCCCGTTCGCGATATATTGGAGGGCTGCGCGGGTGAGGCTGTTAGGGTTAGGAAGCTGGTTGTGGAGAAGCCTGGAGCGTGATGGCCTTGGATCTGCAGGAGTATAGGTTCTCGAGCGTCAGGATAGTGCTTGAGAAGCCGTTGAAGAGCATCATAGCTGGCGCTTCGCGTGTGGTCTTCGTTACGGGGTTTAAGGGCTTCGGGATGGTGGGGTACATCAGTGTTGTCCATATGGCTGAGAAGCTTAACTGCAGCCGTGTCGGAGCCGTGTTGACCAAGTATATGCCCGAGGCGGTCACCGTCGAGGACTATGGCGTGACGTACCCGTTTGAGATATTCGCGTGCAGGGAGGGCGACCTCGCGCTAATACTGCTCCTCTGCCACGATATTCCGAGCGGGCAGGAGAGGAGCGTCTTTGCTGAGGCTGTGATACGGTGGGTTAAGAGGCTTGGCGTTGACGAGGCGGTGTTCTTCGGCGGTTTCGATTCTAGGTATAAGGTTGGCGAGGAGAACCTTAGGTGGGTTAAGACGTCGGCGTGTGGGAGGGAGCTGGAGGAGCCTATGATGGCTAGCGGGCTATACATTGTCGGCCCCTTGGCGCTCCTCACGATGTATGCGGAGCTTTATCATGTGCCTGCGCTCGTGCTGCTCCCCTATGCTGAGGCTAGCAGGCCCGATCCTAGGGCGGCGGCGATAGCTATTGAGAAGTTCTCGGAGCTGTATGGGGTGAGTATAGGTGTTGAGGAGCTCTATGAGAAGGCTAGGATAATTGAGGAGGAGATGATTAAGCTTGAGGAGCAGAAGGAGAAGAGTACCGCGGCATTCACTGGTGCTGCTGATAAGGTGTACATGTAGCCTCTATGCCTTTCTCCTTTAGGGCCTCCACGGCCCTGCAGGCTATCTGCCTGCTCCATGCCGCCTCCTCGGTGTAGTGGATCACTATCCTCTCGTAGCAGTCCTGGTGTGTGGCTATGTAGTCTGTGAGTCTTGCTGCCGTTATCCTGGCCGTCTCTTCGTCTACCTCGTCGCTGTAGGGTGCCTCGAACTGGGAGAGGGGGTATGTCTCTGCTAGTTCCTCGGGTACTGGGCCTATTATTGGGGCGTATCCTATGACGTGTCTCCCGGGTTTGCTGAGTCTGCGGTACATCTGTGAGTTTGTGAAGGGCTTCTCGCCGGGCAGTATTGGTATTAGGTGTGCTTCGGAGGGGCATTTCCTTGGCCTGTAGTTCTTCGTTACTCTGTTCCAGTGGCTCCTTATCTTGGGGTTTAGGGCTGAGTGGTGGTCGTAGATGAAGACTCCTCTTAGTATTGCTGATTTTATGCGGGGGCTCAGCGGCTCTATGTAGTCCATGTATTTCCTATATCTCTTGAAGGCTGCGTAGATTGATGGGTGTGCTTTGCTCCTCTCTTCGAGTAGCTCCCAGAGCCTCCCCTCTCTTATGGCTGTTTTTACCTCGTTGAGTACTTGTCTGAGCACGTAGAGGTTGTGTAGTGCTAGTAGTCTTGTTCTCTCTGGTTTTGGGAGTTGCATGAGGTCTTCGGGGGTGTGTTTTATGCATATGGGGCAGCTGCATGGCAGTGTTGGGAGGTTCTTCAGCCTATATGTCTTCGTTGGCGTCATGTACCTGTCGTCTCTGGCGTAGAGTATGTAGGAGGCGGAGTCGAAGAGGTCTACTCCCAGTGCTACTGCGAAGGGGATTATCATTGGGTGGCCTGCTCCGAAGAGGTGTAGTGGGTGGCTTCTCGGTATGATTTTCCTCGTCGTGTATATCATGTCTAGTATGTCGCTGTAGCTGTATCGTTCCAGGAGTACTGTTGGGGAGCCGAGGGCGTATAGCTGGTAGTGTTCTGCTAGCTTTGCTGACTCCCTGGCGGAGTACTCGACTAGGTCTTTGAATGGCCCTCCCTGTATTGGGAGTGTCCAGACGCGTTTATCGGGGTCTATGTATTGGAGTGCTTCCCGCGCCCTCCTGAGGGTTTCATGGACGCTCTCTTCCGCCTCCCTCCTATCCCTCGTGGTGCCTGTTGGTACGTCGAGGATGACTGCTATGTCCGTGTTTATCCTCTTCTCGTACTCTATTATTTCCTTGTTTGTTGCCTCTACCCTGCCGTAGCGGAGGAGCTGGTAGGCCCCCGAGTCTGTCATTACTATGCCTTTGAAGCCTATTGCCTCGTGTATGTCTACTGGTTTTCCGAGCCTCTTCATCGCCAGGTAGGCGTTTGTTATTACTGCCTTGAAGCCTGCCTGGATGATCTCCTCTGGGCTCACCTCCTGCCTGGCTGGGTCTATGACGGGTAGTAGGGCTGGTGTTTCGAGCCATCCTCTTGGCGTCTTCAGCCTGCCTATCCTCGCGGCTAGGTCTACGTCCTTTTCCTCGAAGAGGCCTATCATTGTGGTTGTTCTCCCCTCTTCTTGGCCTCGAGGTACTCTTTTAGTAGTCCATATATCTTGCCGGCCATTGCGCCGGCTCCTTCGACCCCGGTTGCTGTTACACGGTACGTGTTGAGTACGACGACTACGCCTGCATCCTGGTATACCTTGACGGCGTCTGGTCTTAGGCCGAGCTTCCTTACGAGGTATGTGGCGAACTCCTGTGGGTTGAATATGCTTTCCTCATATGCTCTTATCTCTGCGAGGGCTGCGCCTTTTATGAATAGGCGTGCTATCTTCTCATCGCCGCTTGTCGCGTTTGCAAGCATGAGGTCCATTGATGGGTGGTCGAAGCCGATGAGTCTCCCGCGGTACTTCTTCCCGTTTATGAGTACGACCTCGACCTCGCGGCCGACGAGGCTTGAGAGCTCGGTGAGGAGTCTCCTGGTGAAGGTTGGGGTGAAGCTCATCTCGGGTGCCCGTTGTCTCGGCTGCGTCAGGGATATATTATGGCATTGGGTTCTGCGGCCTTGGTGGTTACTGGTTGGCTTTGGTCTCCTTTAAGGGTGTTGTGAAGGATCTTGTCAGGGAGACGATACCGAGGATACTGTTTGCGAGGATAGAGTCTGATGATGGGAGGTATGTTGTTGAGATGGATATGCATAGGGATCTCGTGGTGTACCCGGTGGGTACTAGGGTTGAGTTCGTCTTGTCTAGGGAGCTTCCAGACTATCGTGATGGTGTCGACTTCGTTGCACGCGCGACCTATGTCACCTCGAGGGAGGAGGATGGGGAGAGGAAGTACTTGTTCTCCATAGGCGGGCTGCTCGTCGTCCTCCATACCAGCGAGGAGCTACCCATAACACCCACCGAGAAGTTTTACGTGAAGCTGGCTAAGCTCGAGTAGTCACACCCACCCTCCTCCCCGGCACGCGGCTCCACCCCTGCTCCTCGTTAAGTGGTGGAGTGTAGGTTTGCGCCTATGGCCAGTTGTGCTGCTATCTGCTGCCGGCCTCTTGCTGCTTATCTACAGTTTTACAAGGGCTGTCGATTCCAGGCTGTTGCTCGTATTGGCTGCGGCCGGGCTTGGAGTGGCTGCAGCGGGCTATGGTGCACGTAGTGGTAGTGGTAGGGTCTGTGTAGCGGTCTACTCCAGCAGGGGGGTGGAGGCTTCATCGGCGGTATCTGAGGCCATCCGGCTGGCAGAGCGCATGGCTACGTGTTCTAGGGGGGCGAGGATCCTCTACGAGTATGGCGGCGCCGGGCCAGCCAGCCTATGCGTGGAGGGGCCGGGCGCAGACCGGGTAATCGCCGAGCTTTCATCCGTTATCGGTGAGGCACTTGTCGTCATGCCCGGGGAGAATGGGGCCGAGGAACCGGTTGCCGAGGAGGATGCGGAGGAGGAGCAGACGATCTGCGGTCTATGGGTTCCAGGCCCCTCAACCGCGGCGCGTGTCACCAGGATACTTACGTCCAGGCTTGGCAGCTGTATAGTATTGGACTGGAAGGGCATACTCGACCCCGAGGCTATAGGGTGTAGGGAGGGGTTGGCGGAGCCCTGCGGCTACATAGACCTCTCATTCACGGTGAGCATACCGAAGAGAGTGAAGGCGCTGCTTGAGGCCGTGAGGGAGGCTGATGGCAGGGCAATCATACTCGTCGACCCCGTCGAGCTCGACGCGGAGCAGCTCAAGACGCTTCCCGGCAGGGTTATGGTTGTGACGACCGACTATAGGCAGGCGTCTAGGCTGCCGAGCTGCGGCTGGCCCAGAGGGGAGGTGGCCGAAAGTAAACGCATAAAAACCCCGTAACGCCACAGTAGCTACACATGGCCAATAGGCCACGCGGGTCCCGCCGTAGCTCAGCGGCAGAGCGCCCGGCTGTAGGGGGTCCCCGGATCCCCCGCACGCCTGACCCCCGCCGATGCGCGGGGGGTTGGATGAGGGCGTGCCGGCACACCCGGGGCTGGTAGAAACCGGGTGGTCCGGGGTTCGAATCCCCGCGGCGGGACCACTCAACCCGGCTCGAGGGCCTCAGCGGCGGCCTCCACTAACTCCTCTATATCATCCATGCTTATGTCGCCCATGACCCCTATCCTCACCATCCTCTCCCGGTACCTCCCGACACCCGGCGCTATCCTCAGCCCCCTCTCCAGTGCCTTGGCGATAACCCTGCCCGCGGGTACTGGCGTCCAGAAGGCGGGGACTGTGACTGACGCCGTCTCATCGCTCAATGCAACCCTCCTATACCCCCTGGGCATGCCCCTGTAGAGCCTCCATGCCCTCTCCCTGTGCATCTCGATATACTTGTCGAGGCCGTACTCCACGAGTATCCTCTCAAGCGCGGCTGAGACAGCGTAGAGCGTGTTCACCGGCGGCGTGAAGGGGGTCTCACCCGTAGCACGGTACTTCTCCACGTACCTCTTAACGCTGAGGCTTGGCGGGACATCGCTACGCAGCAGTCGTGCAGCCTCACTGGTTACTGCGACAAACCCCGCGCCCGGCGGCGCAGCTATAGCCTTATGACTACATGAAGCCGCTGCATCAACACCCATCTCCTCCATGGAGAACACGTCCCCCGCAAGACTAGAGACAGCATCAACAAGCACCAACGCACCACTCTCGTGAGCCTCCTCGGAGACCCTCCTTATCCAGGGATACCTTACACCCATACTAGTCTCATTATGCACGAGCACAACAGCCTTAAACCCACCACCCTCAAGCACCCTGCCGACATCCTCGGGGTCTACAACGCCGCCCGGCTCCCTGGGAGTCAAGACCTCAGCAGCAGCCCCCCGGGCACGCAGGCTCTCAGCAATCCTCTCACCGAAGAGGCCATGAGCAACTATCAGGGCCTTCTCACCAGGCCCAATAAACCCCCACAACATGGCATCAACAGCGCTAGTACCAGAGCCAGCCAACACAGCGACATAGCCATCACTAAGCCCAAACACCTCCATCAATCCCTCAGTAACCCTCCTCAACAACTCCCTAAACTCGCCGCAACGATGGCTAATGACAGGCTTAGAGGCGGCCTCAAGAACCCTCCTAGGAACCTCGACAGGCCCCGGAGTCAACAGCTTAACCCTGGCCAACACCAAGCACCTCCATGATCCTCTTAGCAGTCTCAACAGCAACCCTGCGCTGGGCCTCACGAGTCTGTGACCCTATATGAGGCGTCAACACAACCCTAGGGTGCCGCACAAGCCTCCACTCAGCCTCAGTCGCCGGCGGCTCATGCTCAAGGACGTCCGCGGCATATGCATAGAGCCTACCCTCCTCAAGCCCCCTCAACACGGCGGCGGCATCTACAACGGCTCCACGGCTAGTATTCACCAGGATCGCGCCCTCCCTAAACCACTCAATAGTCTCACTATTGACCATATGATATGTGTCCGGCGTCAACGGCACATGCAGTGAAACAACATCAGCCATGCCAATACCCTCACGGAGGTCGCCCACCACACCAACACCCATAGCCTCAGCAACCCCGCTCACATCAACAACGTCGTAAGCGTAGACACGCATACCAATAGCCTTAGCAATCTCAGCCACACGCCTACCAATACGGCCAAAACCAACCACTAGAAGCCTCTTACCATAAAGCTCGACCCCATAACCCTTCCTCCAAACACCACCACTCCTAAGCATATAGTTGAGCTCAACAACCCTCCTAGCAGCAGCAATCATAAGCCCTATAGTGAGCTCAGCAACACTCTGCGTAGGCGCGGCAGGCGCATTAACAACCCTGACACCAAGCTTACGCGCATAGTCAAGATCTATATTATCCAGGCCTACACCAGCCCTAGCAATGACACGAAGCCTACCAGCAGCCTTCAACACCTCGCCATCAATCCTCAGCCTCCCGCGGACAACAAGAACATCATAATCACCAATAATGCTGATTAACTCATCCCTTGAAATACCAGGCCTATAGTCAACCTCAAAGCCACTACTACGAAGCATATCAACCAAGACCATATCAACCCGATCAGCAACGAGTACACGATACACTACACACCACCCCCACACTCAAACACAGAGAAGAAGCCTACTCAGCACCACGAACACGAGGAGGACGGAGAGAAGACTACAGGAGTACCCCTATCAACACCAAAAAGACCAGCCAACACGGGGCACTTAGCACAAAGGAGGAAAACGAGCCTATCACCACCAATAACCTCTTCAACATCCTCACGGTAGTCTAGATAAGCCTCAAAGTTAGCAATACCCTTGGAGACCACTACATCAGCTGACGCCATGAGGTCAACAACCCTCTCATCAACCCTCCTCAAAGCAAAGCCAGAATACCTACCACCAGTCCCAACAACCTCAACCCTACCAAGAAGGCCACCAACACCCAGCTGCTGAGCAACCCTCTCAACAAGCCACTCAGCCTCATCAACAGTCACATCAACCTCGTAGGGCATGCTCCTTGCAACGAAGTACACCCTAGCACCCCTAAGCGCCAGCATAAGCCCCACGAAGACATCAAACACGGCCTCCCCCGCATTGTCAAGCAGGTAGACAACCCTGGACGCTGACTCAACAAGCCTAACAACAGCCTCACGCGGAGCGCGGAAGACTACCCTGCCAACCTCCCTGCCAAGCCTCTCCAAGACAGCCTCGTCAAAACTATAACCAGGAACCTCTATATCGACCACGTTAGCGGCGGCCCCAAGCCTCAACAACCACTCGACGCCAAGCCCATCAGTCGGCAGCATACCCACGAGACCGAGCACGCGCAGGTTCAGCCCAGCCTTCCTCTCACGATACGGGTCACCATCAGCAACAATGCCATAGGTCTCGGTGAAGACGTCAGTCCTAGAACCCAGGCCCCTAACCCTCTCAAGAACCTCCTCGAAGTCACCCCTGTTAAGGAACCTGGCTAAGTAGAGGCAGTACATGCATAGCGGGCTCCTAAGCCTCAAAGCCCCGAATCCAATTCGACTGCACCCCACCCTATTCCCAGCGCTGCCAAGACAACCGCTCATAGCCCAACGCTATATAAGCGATTCGCCTACACCCAGACCGAGACGAGAAACATGCAGACCCCAGCCCTCACAATTAACAACGTCGTCAAAAAGTTCTCGGGGAAAACGATAGTAGACATAAAGAGACTAGAGATAGACGACGGGGAGGCATACGCGCTAATAGGCCCAAACGGGGCCGGGAAGACGACAACGCTCAGACTCATAGTGGGCATCTACAGGCCCGACAACGGCACAATAAGGATCTACGGGGAGCGGGCGGGCACGACCAAGGCAAGGGAGAAGATAGCATACCTGCCCGAAGACGCGGGAGTATACCCGAGGCTTACGGGCTGGGAGCACATAAACTTCTACATGAGGCTATACATGGACGACCCGAGGGAGGCTGAGGAGAAGGCGGAGGAGGCGGCGAAGATAGCAGACCTAGGCAAGAAACTCTACGACAAGGCATCAACCTATAGCAAGGGCATGAAGAGGAGGCTACTACTAGCAATAGTCCTAGCCCTCCAACGGCCACTAACAATACTCGACGAGCCGACAAGCGGCCTCGACGTCTTCACAGCCGTAAAGATAAGGAGGATGATAAGAAGCCTGCATGGGAAGACAACAATACTACTCACAAGCCACAACATGCTAGAAGTAGAGCAGGTGGCGGAGAAGGTAGGCTTCCTCATGAACGGGAGGATAATAGCAGAAGGAGAACCAAGAGAGCTGACAGCAAGATACGGGGCCGAGAACCTAGAAGAGGCGTTCGTCAAAGCCGTAAAGGAGAGTGAAAAGGGTTGAGCAGGAGGCTAAGCCTCATAGCCTGGAAGGAGGGAAAGGAGGTCGTAAGGGATAAGCGCGCACTAGCACTAATGCTGCTCTCAGTCCTCGCATACCCACTACTAGGAGCACTCATAGCAGTGCTCTCATCAAGCCAAGTCATAAACGTCGCGGTAAAGACGTGTGACCAGGGCCCCTGGGTCGAGAGACTCCTACACGACATCGAGGAAGCCCTGAAAGGGGGAGGAGTAAACTATACAATCCTATCATGCAGCGCCAACGCGACGACGAGGATCTACGACCTAATAGTAACAATACCACCCGGCTTCAACGAGAACGCATCATCACTCGACAAGCCGGTATACATCAGCATAGTCAAGGCGGCCGGGAGCCCAGCCGCAGACACAGCATACAACAAGCTATCCGGGGGCCTCTCAGCATTCACAACAGACCTTGCAAGATACAGGGTTAGGAGGCTGGCAAGCCTCGCGGGAGTGAAGCTGGAGAAGCCAGACAACATACTCGCGCCGCTGAGGATACTCGAGTCCCTAGCAACACCAACCGGGGCGCCAGCACCAGCAGGCATAGAGCAGAAGGCGTGGCTCGCACGCTTCCTTTCAATGGCAATCTTCTTCCTCGTCGCGCCAGCCTCAACGATAATCGTCGACAGCATAGTCGGGGAGAGGGAGAGACGAACACTCGAAATGCTTGCAGCATCACCAGCAACCCCCTCCGACATACTGCTAGGGAAGCTCGTCACGGGCGTAGTGATAGCGGTTATAGCGTCAATTATCGACCTGGCAGGCGTGGCGATACTGACGGCAACACTAGGCATATACTACAAGGGACTGACAATAGACCCCCTCTTCGCGGCCTTCCACAGCCTACAGGTATTCATAGCGATACTCGTAACATGCATATTCATAGAGCTAGCATCAGTAATAGCCCCCTCCACGAGGGCGGCATCGACGACAACAAGCCTGGTAACAGCAATAGCAGCAGCAATATTCATGTCAGCCCTCTTCGTAGACTTCACCAAGCTACAGCCAACAGCCTCAACGATAATGCAGATCATACCATACACCCACACAGTACTCGCAATAACAGCATACGTTATCGGCGACAAGCTAGGAGCCGCCATACACACCATCATAGCAGCAGCCTACATACCAGCAGCCGAGCTCCTAGCACTACGCCTATACAACACCGAGCGCATAATACGCTCCCAGTGACGCACAGCCACCCAGGAAAAAGAAGAGAGAGGCCATGAAGCCAGCCTAGTGATGCGACTGCAGCCACAACGGGATGACTACAAACACTATCACTACAAGCAGCACTATCAGAGCCACGACACCAAGGCTTACAGGTATGCTTGGCCCAGGCTGCACGGTCGTCGTTGTGGTTGCAGTCGCTGTGGTCGTGGTTGTGGCCTGAGTCGAGACGGCTACAGCCTCAACGGTGCTCGTGCAGTTGAGGGACTGGTAGGGGGCAGAGGCATAGACTAGCAGGGCTGCGCCCGGCACCGGCTCGATCAACGAGACGCTCAACGCGAGCCTGCCCGGCATAGTCTTGTTGTAGAGGACCCTGCCCTCACTGTCCAGGAGCGTGACGGTAGCGTTGAACCCTACACTGGGGTCACCACTACCACCAGCAGCCGCCACGTAATCACTTGTTGCAGCCACCCAGTAGGTGGCCGACAATCCATGACCCCATATCGTCGAGCCGGCTGAGAGGGCGTAGACGGCCCCACTACCACCCCCAACAACATCTATGTACTTCGTCGCGTTCAGCTCGTCAAGCCTATAGCTCGTCCTCGCAGTCCCCAGCACTACCACGCCGCCCATGCTGGCCAGCAGCCTGCCGGGCGCGGCGGCACCCTCAAGCTTGACGTAGCCCTCTACACGGCCTCCCCACCTAACCCTGTACAGCAGGCCGTCATACGTGTAGACGTAGACCTCACCGGTGCTAGTCACTAGGAGGCTGTGTATAGGGTGCCACAGCTTAACCATGGTGATGTTCCCTGTCTCGGCGTTGTAGAGGTACAGCACGCCGCTCGGATCACCAGCAGCGACGAGGGTCCCGTTCGGCGACGCGGCGATAGCGGTAACGAAGTTGCTCGTGTTAAAACTCCATACGACCTGGCCGCTGGTGGTGAGGGCCTCAACGCCGAACTCGAAGAGGGGGCCGGAGGCCGAGAGCTTAAGGTTCGTTATAGCATACATCGTCAATACCAGGTCGCCCGCCCTCGCCAGGGGCCAATAGACCCTCATGCTCAGCCTAGGATAGAGGTTCGAGACGTTAAGCCTCACAAGCTCCTTCCCGGGACACTTAATGTAGACCATCCCATCAACCGTCGCCGCGGCGTAACAGCCATCGACGACGGCGACGCTGGAGACCCCTCCCTCAGTGGTCGTGTTCCAGACAACAACGCCATTAACGCTATCCAGCACATAAACCGCGCCATACGCTAGGTCATCACCCCAGCCCGTGCCGACAACAACATACCTCATCCCATCACTAGCCATGCTCAAGACAAGCCCCCTAACCTCCCGTGACCAGACGGTTGCAGTCTGCACACTGGCAGCAGCACCAGCAGCCACCGGCAGGACTGCAGCCGCCAGCACCGCGAAGAGGAGTAAGGCGTGCCAGGCCCTCATGAAGTCACCCAGAGTAGCGTGCCGCTCAGAGGGTAATAAGGGGGGTCTCCCACGCCCCGGGCTGCCTAGCCCTTCGTGATGACGTCTATCAGTGGGGGCGAGGAGAACTTGACCTCGGAGGCGGCGGCCACTATGACGCCCAGCTTCTCCGCCAGCTGGAGGACGGGGGCAACCCTCCTCCTCCACCTCCTGTCCCTCATGAGGTGGTGGTCGTAGACTACGAGCTTCAGAGCCTCGGTCTCGAGTAGGATTATCTCCATGCACTCCAACGCCCTCTCAAGGTTAATCCTGTTGAGCATGTATGGGTAGAGGTATGTGGGGGGCCCGTCGGCGATGATTACCTCCGGCTTCAGCGAGGCAATCCAGTATGCGTAGTCCTCTATCATCGGCCCCATCAAGTCGCTCGTGTAGAGTATCCTCACCCCGCGCGCCTCAATGTAGACCGGGGTAACCCAGCCGGTACGATCATACTCTATCCCGTGGAAGAAGGGCCCCATCATGCACAGCCTCGTAGAGGCAATAGTATAGCAGAAATTGTCGTCGAATACTATGTTCAGCCCGCCAATCCTCAACCGCTCCGGCAGACACGGCCCCCGCATCCACTCCTCAACCAGGCCCATGAACCACCTCCTACCCTTACCGAGGAGCTCAGCCCTCCTCGCAGCATAGTCCCCCCAGTCACGCCTATGGCTCTCCACAAGCTCCTCCACGGGATCCCCTATGCAGGCCTCCCTGCACTCGACCCTCGGCGGGGGCTCCTCCCCCATCGCCTCGGCCAGCTCATCCACGAACCTCCTAGCCCTCTCCCACTGGCTATGGTTTATGAAGAGGTTCGGGTTCTTTGCTGCGAGTAGCTCCGCGCCCCGGTATATGGAGGCCGGCTCTGACAAGGCCTTGTCAAGCGGCGAGGTGTAGTGGTCGTGGTGGTAGTGGGTTATCACTATGAGCCTTGAAGCCCAGGAGTAGTGTTCTATGAGTCGTATCGCCTCCCTCCTAAGCTCCTCCTTCAACCCGGCCTCAAGCGGGTAGCTCGGCTGCATCGCAGCCGCGCCGGGGTCTATCAGCACCCCGTCCTCGAGGAAGATGGAGGATGATTTTGCACCCATGCTGTCGAACCATAGGAGGTTTAGCCCAGCCCTCCTCAGCAGCTCCTCTACCTCCCTCTCCATGGTCTCCGGGTGCACCGTTGTATAGCCTTGGACGGGGCAAACTAAATAAAGTAAAACTCACTTACTGAGATATCAGTGTATTGTTCAACTGTGATGGGTGTCTTGCCTTGAGAATAGGAATAGTATCGAGGTGGAACGCCACATGCGGAGTAGCTGTCCACGCAGAGATGATAGCGAAAGAGCTGCAGTCAATGGGCCACGAGGTAAGGGTATACGCCCCAACCATTGAGAGCGCGTCGAGGGACTGGCACCACAAGCTAGTCAAGCCAGTAGACGAGGAGAACGTCGAGCGATGCTACGTGGAGGCCACCGACACCGGCTTCTACTGCAGCCTACACGATATAGACGCGCTCATAATCGAGGGCTACGCCAGGCTCCCAGCACGCGCGCTCGGCGAGCAGGTCGCGGCGGCCAGGAGGAGGGGGTCGCCGACGATAATGATACTCCACGAGGGGGAGCCCGCCCCCGCGGCAAGGCTCCTAAAGAACATACCAGTAGACCACGTAGCAGTCTTTGACGACCGCTGGATAAGCGAGATCCTCTACCCTCTCAGGGACTCCTTCGAGGCCGACGTACACATCATACCATACCCCTGCATGAAGCCGCTAACCGATAAGCCGTACCGGCCCGGGTTCGCGGAGGGGAAGAGGCTCATCGTCAGCTTCGGCAGGCAGCCGGTGGAGGAGTACGTCGACTACATAAAGGCCCTGACAATGATAGAGGGGAGGGAGGACTTCATATACTGGGTCATAAGGAGCGATGGGCCACTACCCTTCGAGAAGCCATGGCTGCGCGTGACGTACGCCAGGCTGGAGACGAGGGACGTACACAGCATACTCCTCGGCGCAGACCTGCACCTGCTGCCGAAGGGGTGGACGAGGAAGGTCGTGCTCTCATCAACCATATACATGACCATAGCCACACTGACACCGATAATAGCGCCCTACACGAGGTACACGGAGGACATACCCGTTGACGAGCAGGGCTACGGCCCAGTAGTCAAGTACATGAGGGTTAGGGAGCTTGCCAGGAAGATAACACTCCTCCTCGACGACGAGGAGCTAAGGGGGCGTGTGAGGAGGATGGCTTCAAGATTCGCCGAGGAGAGGAGCGCCGACAAGATAGCCAGGCGGATAGCAGATATACTGTCGTGACAAAACACGGCAGCCGGTAAGGACACGTGACTGGACCCGGCCCGGGCAAGATAAGGCTCGACGCACGCGTCCGCCTCGAGTACGACGGCGGCTCCGAGGACGTCGACGCCGACGTATACCTGCACGTGAAGGGCTGGAGCAGGGCCCTTGTAACACACATAGACGTTGAGGCGGACGGCCTAGAGTATAAGCTTGTCGATGGGCCGGGCCGGGGCGTCTATGGCCGCCTCTACCTACGCGGCAGGGGCATAGTCTTCATCCCCCTCCATAGGGCGTGGAGGCTCGTCGTACTCAACGACGTGCTCGGCTCGGCCCTTGCAAGGATAGGTGGGAGGACTGCAGGCTACCTTGGAGGGAAGGTGGGCGGGGTATTCATAGGCGCGAGGAGGGAGTACCTGCGGGTCCTCGAGGAGATAGCGGCGGAGAGGTTTGGCGTGAGGCCGAGGAGGGTGTGAGGCCTGCATACACCGCTCCAGCTACTCCTATGGGTATACATGCTCACCATGGCTTCAGCCCTCCTAGGCTTCCTCATAGCTGGTATAGCCTCCTCAACGGGGCTCGCAGAGAAGCTAGCCTCAATAGCCGCCCCAATAGCCGAGGCAGGAATACATCCAGCACTCTCACCAATGCCCATACTCTACCTCGTCAGCCCAAAGGCAGCCCACGCCCTCGCGGCAGCCGAGCTGAGGGAGGGCAGGGTCGAGCCGGTAGACGTCTACATAGCGTACCTCGCCTCAATGCTCCCACTACGCCTCCTCTACATGTACAGGTTCTACATACCAGTCCTAGTCCCCCTCCTAGGCATAATAGCAGTCGAGTACATAGCCATGCGCTCAGCCCTAGACATAGCCCTCGCAGCGACAGCAGTCCTGCTCGGCAGGAGGAGGCGCAGAGGAGACCCAGCACCAGTACACGGGTGCACGCCCCCGCCTAGGCGGGGGAGGCTCCTGGATGGCCTCGGCCGCGGCATGCGCCTATACCTAGGCTTCGCCGCCAGGTTCACACTCGCATACCTTGTCGTCGCCCTGCTCCTCGCAACCGGGGCCATGAGGATGCTGGCCTCATGCCTAAACCCCGCCCTATCCCTCCTCGGCGTCGATGCAAGAGGCGCCGTCTACATAGCCACGGCGGTTGCAAGCCCGAGGGCGGCCTACGGGCTTGCAAGGGTGCTGCTGGACACCGGGTACCCGGGGCAGAGGCTGCTTGGATGCATGTTCCTGGGCAACGGGCTCTTCGCGGCGCTCAACGAGTCGTGGACGCGGACGCTCCCCTTCTACACCAGCATATACCCTAGACGGGTGGCGCTCACACTCCTCGTCATAGGAGTAGGCTCTGCAGCGGTCTACGACGTCACGCTAGGCGTGATAATACTCCGGCTAACCACCTGAAACCCACCCCTCTTTACCCTCCCCCGGTGCTAGCGTATGCCACTGGTAGCTGCTGGTACGTAGTGTTGGGTGTCTACTCGTGGACGTAGACCTACTAGGCTTCATAGTCGACTACGCCGGGAAGCGTGGGGCAAGCTACGCCGAGGCCAGGCTCCACGTCATAGACTACCTCGAGGTCACGTCGAGGAACGGGGAGCTTATAGGGATAGGGAGTTGGCGCAGCAGCGGGATAGGTATACGCCTAATATACAACGGCGTCCTGGTCTTCGCGGCCGGCGAGGCCAGCAGCAGGGAGGAGGCTAGGAGCCTCGTCGAGGAGGCAATAGCCAAGGCGAAGGCGGGGGCCGGGTTCAGGCACGGCCTCTCGGAGGAGAGGCTGGGCAGGGCCAGGTACGAGCTGAAGCCCGTCAAGCCGCTCGAGGACGTCAGCATAGAGGAGAAGACGAGCCTCCATAGGGAGGCGTGGGAGAGCCTGGTCGGGAGGCTGAGGGAGGCCAAGCCGGCGGCATTCGCAGTCGAGTACATGGAGGCCCACGAGTACAAGGCCATAGTAACCAGCGACGGTGCATTCATAGAGTCGAGCATACCAAGAGTCTCACTCTTCGCGAACATAACCCTCGCATCCCCGCAGAAGGGGAGTATACAGCGCTTCATAGAGCTCGGAGCCTCCGGCGGATACGAGGCAGTCGAGTCATGGAGGCTCAGCGAGAGGGTTGCCGAGGAGGCCGGCGAGATGGAGGAGGTCTTGATGAAGGGTGTTGAGCCTCCAAAGGAGCCCGTTAGGGTGGTGCTGGGGAGCGAGGTCGTGGGCCTCATAGTGCATGAGAGCTGCGGGCACCCCATGGAGGCTGACAGGATATGGGGTAGGGAGGCGGCGCAGGCTGGTGAGAGCTTCGTCAAGCCCGACATGATAGGGAGGTATGTCATAGGGAACGAGCAGGCAACGGTGATAGACGACCCGACGATACCAGGCAGCTTCGGCTACTACCTCTTCGACGACGAGGGAGTCCCGGCCAGGCCACGCTACCTATACCTCCGCGGAGTGCTGAACGAGCCCCTCCACACAAGGTGGAGCGCATACATCTTCAACACGCACAGCAACGCTGCAGCCAGGGCGATGGACTACACGAGCGAGCCGATACCAAGGATGGCCAACACATACCTAGCGCCCGGCGACATGAGCCTGGAGGAGCTCTTCGAGGAGGCGAGGGACGGGGTCTACATAAAGAACTACATGGAGTGGAACATCGACGATATAAGGTGGGGGCAGCGCTACGTAGGCCTAGCAGCATACAGGATAAGGAACGGCGAGCTCGCCGAGCCCATAAGGAACCCCGCGATAGAGTTCACAACCAAATGGTTCTACAGCAACATAGCTGCTAAGAGCAAGAAGGTAGAGTTCTACGCAGGCCTATGCGGCAAGGGAGAACCAATGCAGGGAGTACCCGTATGGTTCGGCGGCCCACACGTCCTCCTAAACCCCTTGAAGCTGGGGGTGGCGCCGAAGTGAACCCGGTCGAGCTCTCAACCAGGATGGTTAAGGAGGCCCTCAAGCAGGGCTTCGACGAGGCAGCGGTGCTCATCGAGGCAGGGAAGAGATGCATGGCCAAGTTCGCAAACAACATAGTGACCGTCGTCCAGTACTGGAGGAGCTACCAGGCATCCATATACCTGGCCAAGTCGAGGAGGATCTACGTCGCAACGATAACGAGCAGCAGGCCCCAGGACATGGTAGAGGCGATAAGAAACGCTAGGAGGATCATAGAGAAGCTGGGGGAGTCGCAGCTCTACGCCGAGCTACCCGAGCCCACGGGTAAGCCGCTGGGAGGCCTCGCCGACCCATCCATGGAGGACTACATGGACAAGGCATCGGAGCTCGCCCTCGAAGCAGTGAACACTGCACTCGAAAACGGCGCCTCGAAGGCGGCCGGCACCATAGACCTCGCGTCGAGCATCGTTGCACTAGCGACCTCCCGCGGCGCGGAGCTGAAGGAGGAGGTGACATACATGAAGGCCTACGTTAGGGCCTTCGGCCCGAAGACCACCGGCCACTGGGCGTACGCTTCCACGAGGGCCTCCGAGGAGGCGGTGAGGGAGACGGCGAGGATAGCCGCTGAGTACGCCTCACTCAAACTAGACATAGTAGACATCGAGCCGGGGAGGTACGACGCAATACTCTCACCACTAGTCGCAGGCAACCTCGTGGACGAGGTAGGGCGCTCAGCATCAGCACTCCACGTAATGATGGGGTTCTCCCCCTTCGCAAAATACAAGCCAGGGGAGAAGATAGGGGCCGAGACAATAACCATAATCGACGACCCACACGACAAGGCACTGCCCGGCTCCAGGGGCTTCGACGACGAGGCAGTAGAGACCAAGAGGAAGCCGATAATAGAGAGGGGCGTTGTCAAGACACTGCTACACAACACGAAGACAGCAGCCAAGATGGGGGCAGAGACAACGGGCAACGCCGGCTGGATAGACCCACACCCATGGAACCTCGTAGTGGAGCCCGGCGACGCCAAGCTCGAGGAGATGATCCGGGAGGTCAAGCGCGGCCTACTCGTACTAAACAACTGGTACACCAGGTACCAGAACGCCTACGAGGGCGTATTCTCGACCGTCACGAGGGACGCGCTCATCTACATAGAGGACGGCGAGTACAAGGGTATAGTGAGGAGGCTCAGGATAGCGGACACGATACCAAACCTATTGTCGGGCGTCGAGATGGTCGGCAGGAAGCCCTACGACGTCTCCTGGTGGGAGGTCCCGATACCTACGAGGGTTCCATACATGCTGGTCAGGGGGCTGAGGTTCACGAAGCCGGTTGTCTGACGAGCCCCGCCTCCACAAGCCTCCTAAGTATTTTCTTCGGCCTCTTGATGAGCTCCCTAATCTCCTCCTCCACCGTCTTCAACGATTCCCTCCTCCTCGCCACACCCTCCTCGAAGGCCTTCCTGGCGACGGCCACGGCCTCACGGATATACGCCTCCTCCTCCATCATCGATGGTATTATGTAGTCCTCGCTAGCCCCCCTCTCCTCGACGTAGTCCGCCAGAGCCCTGGCCGCGGCCAGGCACATGGAGTCAGTTATACTTGACGCCCACGCGCTCAACGCTCCCCGGAAGACCGCGGGGAAGCCGAGGCTGTTATTGACCTGGTTTGGTAGGTCGCTCCTCCCGGTGGCGACTATCCTCGCCCCGGCCTCCTTAGCCTCCCACGGCCATATCTCCGGGACGGGGTTGGCGAGCGCGAATACTATCGCGTCGCTGTTCATGAGCCTAACCCACTCCTTCCTTATCGCCCCCGGCCTCGACAACCCTATCGCCACGTCAGCCCCGCGGAAGGCCTCCTCGCCACCACCCTCAAGCCCCTCGGTGTTCGTGTGCTCCGCTATCCACCTCTTCCATCCGCTCAGCCCCCTCCTACCCCTATGGATTATCCCCTTCGAGTCCATCACTACGATGTTCCCCGGCCTCGCGCCCGCAAGCAGCAGGTACCTTACAACAGCAGTGCCCGCGGCCCCAGCCCCCACGACTACTATCCTCGCGTCCTCGATCCTCCTCCCGGTGAGCCGTAGGGCTGTATAGAGGGCCGCCAGGACTACGAGCGCCGTGCCCTGCTGGTCGTCATGCCACACCGGTATCTCCAGCTCCCTCCGGAGCCTCTCCAGGAGCTCGAAGCACTTCGGCGACTCTACATCCTCTATGTTGACTCCCCCGAAGCTCGGCTCCAGGGCCTTGACGAGCCTCACCAGCCCCTCAACACTCCTCTCCCTAACAACGATGGGCACCGCGTCGACGCCGCCCAGGTACTTGAAGAGCAGTGCCTTACCCTCCATCACGGGGAGCGCCGCCTCGGGGCCTATATCGCCTAGGCCGAGAACCCTCGTCCCATCACTTATGATCGCCACCGTGTTCCATCTCCAGGTGAGCTCGTACGACTCCATGGGCTCCTCGGCTATCCTCCTGGAGGCCTCGGCTACGCCCGGGGTATACCAGTGGGCGAGGAGGCTGGCGTCGACCGGCACCTTGACGAGGGTCTCGAGCTTGCCGCGGTATAATCGGTGTAGCTCGACGGGATCCAGTGCCTCCACGGCACCACCCATGCTACCTTGGCCGGCCAACAGGCATTATGTATAATGGGTGCGTCCTAGGCGGGAGGTTGAGTATTGCCGCCACGTCATCATCGTAGAATGCCCCAACAGCCACGGTGCCGAGCCCGAGAGCCGTGGCCTCGAGGTAGATGTTCTGCGAGCAGTGGCCAGCCTCCATGTAGACGTACCGGTACCCCCTCTCCCCGTAATGCATCGTGGTCCTCTCAAACACGGCGGCGATCACTATGCTGACCGGTGCCTCCCCAACCCACTCCTGGTTGAGAGAGGCGGCCTGCAACCGGCCCCTAACATCACCCTCAACCACGAGCTCCAGGGCATGCTCGTCGGGCAGGTAGTGGTACACGCCCTCCCTGAGATAATCATCGCCTGCGACGACGCCCCGCCTACCCACAACCAGGTACAGCTCGAGCGGATACGTCGCCCCCGCACTCGGGCACGTCTTGAGCCCCTCCGGGCCGGTCACCCCATACCCCGCCCATAGGAGGAGCGAGACCTCCTCAAGGGTGAGTGGCTCGCGGCGGTAGCTCCTACGGCTCCTCCTCTCAAGCAGGACGACGTTGATCGGCTTGGCAGGCTCCTCGACCCTGGGCCTCGGGAGCCTAATGTAGGTGTCCTCCAAGCAGGCCCCCGAAGCATCAATGGTATTGAAGGTGGATGGTGTTAAACCTGCCGCTAGCATGGCTCTATCGTGGCGGGGGGCTTTGTGGTTACCGCGTAGGTCACCATGGTGACCTCGGGTATCTCCATCGTTATCCTCCTAGCTATCCTGTCGAGCACCTCGTATGGGACGCGGGCCCAGTCGGCGGTCATGCCGTCCTCGCTCTCAACGATCCTAACAGTCACTATGTAGCCCTCGCTCCTCCGGTCACCCTTCACGCCAACCCACCTATCATCCCCCACGACGGCGAACGCCTGCCACACCCTCCTGTACAGCCCGGCCCTCCTCACCTCCTCCTCCACGATCCTCGACGCCCTCCTCACTATGCGTAGCTTTACCGGCGTGACCTCCCCTATGATCCTCACCGCCAGGCCCGGGCCTGGGAAGGGGTGGCGGTAGACGACCTCCTCTGGTAGTCCAAGTGCGAGGCCTAGCCTCCTAACCTCGTCCTTGTAGAGGTAGCGTAGGGGCTCGAGGACCTTCAAGCCAAGCTTCTCGGGCAGGCCGCCCACGTTGTGGTGCGTCTTTATCCTATCAGCCCCCGGCACCGCACCGCTCTCTATCACGTCGGGGTACGTGGTGCCTTGTATCAGCCACTCTATCTCCGGGTGGCTCGCCGCATAGTCCTCGAATATCTCGGCGAAGAGGCGTCCTATGATCCTCCTCTTCTCCTCCGGGTCCACGACGCCCCGCAGGGCTGAGAGGAAGTCCTCCGATGCATCGATGTAGTCGACCCTTACACCGAGCCCGCGCAGGGTCTTCAAGACCTCCTCGGGCTCCCCCTCCCTTAGGAGGCCATGGTTGACGAAGACCGCGTGGAGCCGGTCCCCGATGGCCCTCGAGGCGAGCACGGCGGCGACCGTGGAGTCCACCCCGCCGCTGACCGCGCAGAGCGCGTGGCTCCCGCCAACCCTGCTCCTTATCTCCTCTATGAGGGTCTCGGCGAGGTTCTCGACCCTCCAGGTCGGCCTGCAGCCCGCTATCCTGTAGACGAAGTTCCTTATCAGCATCTTCCCCTTAGGGGTGTGGCTTACCTCCGGGTGGAACTGTACACCGTAGATGTTCATGCTCGGGATCTCGTAGGCTGCTATGTAGCCAGTCTCCTCGGACACCGCCAGGATCCTGGCGTCTCTCGGGGGCTCTGCGACGTAGTCGCTGTGGCTCATCCACACGACCTCCCTCGAGGCCCAGCCGTGCAGGAGCTTCGAGTGCCTCACGATCCTCACTACAACCCTGCCGTACTCCCCGTAGCCCCTCTCAACCCTCCCGCCGAGCATCCTGGCTATGAGCTGGTGGCCGTAGCATATGCCTAGGAGTGGGATTCCCTGCTCGAGGAGCCAGCGTGGTATCGTGGGGGCGTTTGGGGCGTAGACGCTTGACGGGCCCCCGGAGAGTATTATCGCGCGTGGCTTGACCTCTGCTATGAGCTCCTCGGTCACCATGGTGTATGGGACTATCTCGCTGTAGACGTTCAGCTCCCTAACCCTCCTGGAGATAAGGTGGGTGTATTGGCCGCCGAAATCAACTATGAGTACAGTGTCGTGCCTCTTGTAGGGCGGCTCTCCTCCCCGCATACCTTCCTTCCGAGTCCTAGCCGTCTCCCTACCCCGAGAGCCTTGTATAGATTAATGCGAGCTTCTCGGCCTCCGGCTTCACCCCGTGCGCCAGCAGCTCGGCCTCGACGGCCCTTGTGGAGCGCGTAGCCGAGGCGGCTATGGCGGCGGTGTCGCGGTAGTGGGTCGATGACTCGTCGTCGAGCAGTGATAGTAGCTCCTCGTCGCCGGAGAGTACCGCGTAGAGCCTCGTCACGGGCCCCCTCCTCCTCGGGGCAAGATCCTCCTCCCAGCCCCCGCCACCGCTCCAGCTCCACCCCATGACACCGGCAGTCCTCCCCAGTACTGCCTCCACACCCCTCTTCATCGCGTCGGCGACCGTGTCGGGCCTGGCCCTTCCAAGTCTCCCCGCCCACGCCTCGGAGGCCACCAGCCTAACCCAGCGCTGGAGCAGGCTGCGGTAGGAGTCGAGGCTCCCGGGGAGCCGGAGCACTGCGGCGGCGACACCGGCGGCTATCCTCGCCATCCTCTCGCCGGAGAGGTTTGATGGCGAATCCATACTGGTATGGTAGTACTTGTCCGGCCACTCGTTGAGCATCGATGCAGGCACGCCATGGGACAATGCTATGTCGTGGTCGCTCCCACTACCGTAGGGCTGTAGGTGGAATCCCTCCTCCGGGTAGCCGCCCTCGCCCCAGAACCCGGTAGCCGTCGAGAGGGCCTCGTAGACGTAGCGGTACAGGAGCGGGTCTAGGGGGGATGGCAGGGTGTAGAGGCTCTGTACTAGGAGGAGGGATCCACCAGTCTTGGCGAGGTCGGCTCCAACCATGTCGAGGCTTACGGCGGCCAGTAGGCTCCCGGGGCTAGGGGAGGCCTCGTCTAGGGCGTAGGCGGAGCCCGTGTACTCGGGGACGATCAGCGCCTCAACAGCGACCCCCTTCTCCCTAAGCTCCCTCTCCCTCGCAGCAAGAAGCCTAATGGCCTCAACGGCCACGGCGACGCCGCTCGCATTGTCATGGGCGCCTGGACGCGGGTGGCAGACGTGGGCCACGAGGAGCACGGCGGGGTCGCCCCAGCCCCCAACCCTCACCCTCAGCACCGGCGTCCTCGGGTCGGTGTACTCGGCCTCGACGCTCACCCTCACCATCGTGCCGTCGAGCTTCACCGCGTCCCTCCACCGGAGGCTCGCGGCGGGCGCCCTGGGCTCGTGGAGGAATGGGGGCGGGTATATCGAGTAGTACCGGTAGCCCGGCCCGTCATGGGTGTAGATGAGCGCTGACGCGCCCCTACCCGTGCAGCACCAGTACTCGGCGCTCCTAGGCCTTGAGACCACCGGCACCGAGCCCCCGCTCCACGTGGAGCAGTCCCTGCAGAGCCTCGCCAGGCCCTCCGCAGACCCTGGGGGCGTGTGCGCCACGGCCACCATAGGCCCCGAGGAGGACGTGTCCACAACCCTCCATCCAAGCCTGCCGCGGGCCTCGACGACGACCCTGCCCAGCCTCCAGCCACGGGGCTCGGAGAAGAACCAGCGGCCCCAGAGCCCCAGCGCCCCGACGCGTACCTCCAGCCTAGCCTCCAGGCCCTCCTCCTCAAGCCTCTCGGCTAGCCTCTTAGCGGCCTCAACAAGGCCCTCGGAGCCCTGTACCCTATGGAGCCGTGAAAGCATGGAGGCGATCTCGAGAAGCCTCTCCGGGGAGGCTGACCCCAGGAGTTCCTCGACTAGCCCCACTCACCCGCACCCGGTTCTAATGAGGCTGAACACCCGTGGTAGAAGTAGCCAGCCGTGCTCGATCACCCCTAGTCCTCCACGCCTACAAGCCTTCTCATTGAACGCGTCAACCCCGTCCGGCCTCAGGCCAGGGGCCATAAGCGCCACGGGCACCGGGTCGTCCGTATGGCTCCTAGCCGAGGGGGGCGTCGCGTGGTCGGCAGTCACCAGTACGGCTGCGTCCCTGGGCAGTCTCTCGAGCAGTGGCTGCACATAATACCTGTCTATCTCCTCAATTCTCCGCTTCTTCCCCTCCATGTCACCGTCGTGCCCCGGCTCGTCGGGGCCCTTTAGGTGGACGTAGACGAGCGTGTATTTCTCGAGGAGCTCGAGTGTCTTCTCTAGCCGGACACGGTAGTCCCTGGCGGGGTCGCTTATCCCCGGCTCCACAGTCTCTACATGCATGCCTAGAGCCCTCCCAATACCTATCTCGACCGGCATCTCCGCTATGAGCGCTGGCTCGACGCCGAACCTCTCACGGAGGCTAGGCGTGAACCTCGGAACCCTGTCACCCGCGTCGCGGAGGAGTATAGCGTTGGCCGGCAGGAGCCCCCTCCTCCTACGCTCCTCGTTGACCGGGTGCTTGTCGAGTACCTCTATAGCCCTCCTCGTGAACAGGTTTGCCAGCTCCGCAGTCCTCCTAGCCTCCTCCGTGTCCTCGAGAGGCTCGACGGGCTTGAGGAACGGCTTGTAGTCCTTCACGGCGACGCTTATTAGCCCCTTACGCGTGTACGCGGGGTCACTGTTACCGACCATGCCGGATAAACGGTGAGACCTACTACCAATGACGACGACAGCCCTATGGCCGACCGTAGCCCTAACCCTCGCATACCCCTCATACACGCCGAGCTCCATCCCGTCGAGGCTCTCAGCCAGCCTCCTAGCCTCCTCGCTGGACAAGCTCCTCCCGACACGCCTATCAATGATCCGGAGGCTATCCGGGTCTATCGTGGCGAAGTTAGCCCTGAACGCAACCTCGAACCCCTCACGGATCCTAATCCCGGCGCCGAGCGCCTCCAGGGGCCCCCTACCCGTATAGTACTTGAAGGGCTCATAGCCGAGTATCGATATCACAGCCACGTCGCTCTCCGGGGCATACCCCCTACCAATGGTGTACATGAGGCCGCATACACCCCTCCCAGCGATCTCGTCGAGGCCCGGCGTCTCCGCGGCCTCAAGGCTTGTAACCGGGTCTGACTGGCGGTCAGCCACGCCGTCGAGGACGAGGTAGAGTAGCCTCAGGCCAGCCCACCTCCACAGCGGAGAAGGAGGCCTGCAGACAATAAAACCCTACCACAATACGCCCCGGAGCCAGCTCCTCATAGAGGAGGCTCTGCCCGGGAAAAAGCCTCGATGCCGTCCTCCAGCCAGGCACCGGGCCGCCTTTATGGCGCCCCAACAGCATATACCATTAGCGCCATCGACAGCTGCATGAGGAGCGGCAAGGCAACCATGCTGGCTGCAGCGACCGCCCCTGGGCTCTCCATGCCGAGCGCGTTGCATGCCTTATAGACCACGTATGCGACGGCCAGGTCTAGTAGGAGGAATAGCAGGGAGGGTAGTGAGAGGCCTACCAGAATGCCTAGACCGGCCGACACTATCCCTACACCTCGACCGGAAAGTGAAGGCGGACGAGTAATAAAAGACTGTTTTCCACGTAGCCGAAGTCCGTAGCCTTTTTTCCGTGCACACCCGCTGCCTAGCAGGTACTGGCGATGGTATATGTCTAGAGGAGTGAAGCTAGCTTCTATAGCAGTCCTCGTGATATTCCTTGCATCCATCGCAGCCCCCGCAGCAGCCGCAGCCTCACCCACCATGAGGGTCAGCAGCCTCTTCGAGGCAAGGCTATTGATGCTCGAGAAGGCCCCCGCCCTGGCAGGCTTCATGGTGGTCAGGGCGGGGACTGGTGGGAGCCCGCTGAGGCTCCTCGAGGAGCTGGCTGCGAGGTACCCGCCGGCGCTGCCCCTGGACACGGGCTCCGCGCCGAGGATCCCCCACGGCCTCACCGGCCTGGAGGCGAGCCCCCTCATAAGGAAGGTAAGTATCAGGGGTGAGGAGTTCTACGTAATACCGTTCTTCATGAGCGGCAAGGCGTTCGTCGAGGCGGCCAGGGAGCTCGGCAGCAGGCTAGTGGCATACATCGCCAAGCCCATGCCCAGCCTGGAGGTATACATGCCGAACAAGGTGTTACTGAGGGAGGCGCTACGCGCAGCCCTCGACAACTATAGGATTAGGCAGCTACTGGGCGTTGACAGGGTTGTACAGGACTACGGCATAGACGGGTCCGGCGTCAGGATAGCGATAATAGACACCGGCATAGACTACGGGCACCCAGACATAGCGCCGGAGCTCACATACTATGAGGGCGTCTACCACGGCAAGTGGATAAGGGAGCCACTGGTCCTCGACGCGGACGAGATGCAGGTAGTGTTCTTCACCCCGCTGAAGCCGGTGAACGGCTACCTAAACATATCATCAGCAGTGTTCAAGACACTGATGTTCGACTTCGCCTCCCCGACCGGCTGGGTGCTCGTACACCTAAACTACGAGCTCCTCAAGAAGCTCGGAGCTGTAAAGACACCGCTGCTAAGGGTCGAGGGCATACCCTCCAAGAGCGGTGTCTACAGGCTGGGCTTCACACTCGAAGAAGTAATACTATTCACCGAGCAGGGCCTGAGGCTGGGGATACAGTGCTACCCCGTACTCCTCTACGACCCCAAGGAGCCGGGCGTCTACAGCGCCGCAAGGATAGACTTCAACAAGAACGGGGACTTCACCGACGACCCCATACTAACCTATAACGGGACCAGGATAGCCGCATCACCGGACTACAACGGTGACGGCCTGCCGGATGTGAGCCTCGGCGTCGCAGGCGGCTTCTTCTACGACTGGCTCGGCATAACCACCGGTGGAGTAGCAACCATAGTGCCCGGCTGGGATCTCGGCGGCAGGTACCTCTCATTCTTCTACGACTGGTTCGGCCACGGCACTGCATGCGCCAGCGCTGCCGCCGGCAGGCCGATAGTACACTATATGGGCAACTATACGCTCGGATGGGGCGAGGGCTACGCCATACTCAACCACACGCTGCCGGGCATGGCGACCGGCGCGAAGGTGATCGGTATTGAGGGCCTAATACTCAACACCGAGGTTGCGCTGCTCTGGGCAGCAGGCTTCGACATGGCGGCCAACGGCACAATGTACTACTCTGGCCAGCCCAGGGTGAAGATAATAAGCAATAGCTGGGGCTACAGCATACCCTT
This sequence comes from Thermoproteota archaeon, assembly GCA_013153145.1. GTDB lineage: Archaea > Thermoproteota > Thermoprotei_A > Sulfolobales > Pyrodictiaceae > JAADEY01. The sequence continues at coordinate 30,652 of JAADEY010000044.1, forward strand.
CTACGAGCAATACATGATACCAGGCCCTACGAGGCTGCCAGGCCTAGACTACCTCTCAGTACTCGAGGACGCCATAGCGACACCCGGCACCTTCGCCCCCGACTACCCAGGAGTACTCGTGGTACACGCAGCCGGCAACGGCGGGGCGGGCTACGGCACCATGACGACGCCGGGCGCCGCCACCAGGGTATTGACTGTGGGTGCGAGCACCACCTACCACTACGTCAACAACCTCCTCGCCGCCAGGGGGGCCCCGCTATACCACGGCTACGCCGAGGACGACGTCGTCTTCTGGTCAGCCAGGGGCCCGACGGTGCTCGGCTACGTCAAGCCCGACGTGGTCGACGTCGGCGCCTACGGGTTCTCGGACACCTCTATAGCAAACAAGGGAGTCACGCTGATGAGCGGCACTAGCTACGCGACACCCCTCACGGCTGGCGTGGCGGCACTCGTCTACGAGGTGCTGCCCGACGCGTCGCCGCAGCTCGTGAAGAGGATACTCATGAGCAGCGCCGACAACATAGGCTATGACGCGTTCAGCATGGGAGCGGGCAGGGTTGACGCGTACAAGGCTGTCAGCCTAGCACTGGAGCTAGCGGGCGAGAAGGAGAGGCTCGGCGCACAGCCACTTCTAGCCGGCAGCGAGCAGGCAGGGGAGGCGTACATGAAGCTCCTCGAGAGACAGTGGTTCTGGAACATGGGCGACTACCTGCCCGCGGTGGTCAGCATAATTAAGCTGCTCTTCGCACGCTCAGCCGGCTTCAACACCACGGTGCCGACGATACTAAAGCTGCCACCCACAATACTCATGCCGCAGCCCGTCACAGCGTACAGCCTCTTCCTACCATACGTGAAGCCAGGCTCCACCGCCGAGGAGAACTTCACCATATACAACCCGACCAACGCGACCGTCAAGCTAGTCCTCCACGTCTACCACGAGGAGCTGATAGACAGCTACAAGTTCGACCTAAAGCTCGAGAGGCTCAACAACTACCTGGCCGAGAACGCGCTAATAATACCGGTTTCAAGGATACCCAACACCACGAACCTCATAGTGGCGGTGATGTCCATAAACCACAAGTACTTCGACAGCGACAACGACTACAAGCCCGACATCTTCCTAGAGCTTAGGGCTGTAGGCTGGAAGGACTTCAACAAGGACGGCCGCGTCGAGCACGACGAGCTAGAGGAGGTAAACTTCGTTGTGCAGGCGTCAAACTACCAGTACCTAACAATCTCCAACCCCTTCAAGAAGCTCAAGGGATACGACTACCTAATACTCGAGCTCATAGCGTTCAGCGCCGAGCACAACATAACAAGCAGCATACCGGCAAGGCTAACCCTAGCATTCTACAGCATGCGTGCACAGCACCCATGGATGATGGTCGAGCCAGCGGCAGCGGAGATACCGGCTGGAGGAAAAGCATCATTCACCCTGAAGGCGGCACCGCCCCGCGACACGCCGCCAATAAGCCACGAGGCATGGATAGTGGTGGACTACACCACAAGCACCGGCTACACCTCGGAGATGGTCATACCAGTAGCCGTGACAACCTACGTGGAGGCAGGGAAGGCACCCATGCAGCTCAAGCCATACACCAGCAACCCGCTCGAGAAGCTATACCCAGCGTTCTACGTGAGGGGCACCTATGACTGGATGTGGCGCTACGAGGCAGGCGACTGGAGGTTCTACTACATAGACGTGAGCGGCGAGGGCAACGTAGGCTACCTATACTCGGCCGTCTGGAGCGGCGACTACGCCTACACGACAATAGACCTCTACGCGGGCCTGCCAACCGGGGAATTCGCAGGCATAGGCTCCATATACCCGGCAATACTCAACTACTACAGCGCAGGCATATACCTGATAACCTACACAACCCTGCCAAACGGGCTGCACGGAAGCCCAGTAGGCTTCGCAGCACTACACGGAGCATCAACAACATACCCTGTCACCGGGAGAGACTACAGCGGGGTAATAGTCATAGCAGCACACTGCGTATCCTACACCGGGCCAGAAGCATTCGAGCCAATAACGCTGAGGCTAATGCCGGTCAGGGAGCCGCTACCACTACCAGAAACAATGACAGCAGGCGAGGAGGCACGCCAGACCATAATACAGCCATACAACGGCCTATACAGCGCAGCAAACGTGCCAACACTATCACCAGTACTCCTAGGCCTAGAAGCACTACTCAAATACGGCCCAGAATTCACCCAGGCAGCAACAGCAACACCAAGACTAGCACAGGTATACACACTCGCACCAGGCCTAGGAGCAGTAACAGCAACACTCAAGATAAACCTCAAGCTACCAAAGGGACTAGAAATAGTCCTAGGCAACGCAATACTAGAAACAAGCAAACCATACTACACCATCTACCCAGGAGACGAGAAGCCAACCCCAGTACCAGCATTCATACCAATAGAGGAAGCAGTCTACATCAGGTAACCCTCCCCACCCCATCCCCCAAGACGAATCCAATCCCTTTTTACAACAAGACAAAGAAGACCAAAACACCCAAGAAGAACACCACCAACACCAAAACCCACACCCCAGACCTAAGACAAATAAACCCGTCACCCCAGACCCTAGAGTCACGGAGCCTGGATGGCGGGGTAACATAGCGGGGTAGGGTAGCCTGGTAGCCCGCGGGGCTCATAACCCCGAGGTCGGTGGTTCAAATCCACCCCCCGCTACCAACGCGGGGCCCCGCCGCCACTTCTCCTCC
>JAADEY010000025.1 GCA_013153145.1 Thermoproteota archaeon
AAGCCACGGCGGGACAAGCCCGGTGGATCCGTAGGAGAGGCTGAGCATGAGCATAGTGGATGCATACACTAAAAACACTGCCAGCAGGAGCCTCCTCCCCACAGCACCTAGCCCCTCGCCTCAACCAGGGCGGCGCTATAGATGCCCTTCACCGGGGGAGCCTTAACAACACCCGGGTGTAGCAGGGAGGCCACCATCTCCACTGCGAGCGCTATCCTCGGCCCAGGCCTGCACAGTATATCGTCCGCCTCCCCCGTCAACACGTAGACCCTGCCGGTCTTCACGGCAGGCGTCTCTGAGAGCACGGGGTTGGATAGCAGCTCCTCGAGCAGCTTCCTAGCCTGCTGGGGGGTCGCCATGGTCGCCAGTATTATCGCCTCCGGCTTGGCGCTCAAAACCTGCTCCTTAGACACCTTAACCCATCCATTAAGCCCGTGGAAGACGTTAACGGCCCCAGCATGGGACACCACATAGTCTATGAACGTGCCCCCGCCAGCAACCCAGAGGCCGTACTGTGGGGGAGAGAGGAGCACCATCACCCTAACCGGCTTCACATGGGCCTCGGCGAGCCTAGCCTCCACAGCCCCTATAGTCCTCGTAATGTTCAACGCGAGGCTGAAGTACGCCTTATAGGCGTCGAGGGCCCGTGCAACGATATACATGTCGTGCAGCACGTCGCTGAGGTCGCGGCAGCCGCCAGCCTTCAGGTACACGACGGTTATCCCCATTGACTCCAGCTTCCTCCCAAGACCCCTATGGGAGGGCACGGCGGCGCTCGCAAACACTATGTCCGGCTTCAGCGCGGCTATCTTCTCTACATCCGGGCTCCAGTAGCTCCCCACAACCCTTACCCTACCCTCCTTCTCGAGCCTAAGCAGCGTAGGCGGGTAGTTTGAGGAGGAGTCGACGCCCACCAGTAGGCCGCCCCTACCCAGGCTGAATATTATCTCGGTGATCGACGGGGCCAGCGACACAATCCTCCTAGGGGGCTTAGCTATTGTGACTACCCTGCCGAGCGCATCAACAAGCGTCACCGGGTAGTAGGGCTTCCCCCGGGTGACGGTGACTGTGTGGGTCACCGTGCGCGTCACGGTACGGTAGCCTGTAACAGTAACGGTGGTGCTCCGGGTCACCGTGGCGGCGGGCCTGGTGTAGAGGGCTGCGTAGTAGCCTGCGGCGAGGCCCACGAGGAAGAGGATGACTAGTGCCACAGCTACCCAGGACTGGGCCCCCCTTACACGTCGTCCTAGAACATGGAACCGGGTCACCCTAACCACACCCAGGCAACCACCACGCCTCCGGGAGGGAAATAAGCACACTCACCCAGCCAGCTCCAGGAGGCCCTCGACCAGGGCCTCCTCAGCCTCCCGCCTACTAGGCGCATAGACCACGACGACATAGTCGCCGGGCCTCGGCGAGAGCAGTCCGCGGAGCCTCCCAAGCGAGGGATACTCCTCCTCCCCGCCCCCAAGGGGGATCCTGAGCCTGCCGTCAACCCCGCAGACAGCTATAACGGCGGCCGTAGCACCCCTCCGCACAAACAAGTCCCTCAGCCTCATCCAGTCACCGGTGAGCCTCACCCCGCTAAGCAGCCCAGCATAGGCACACCTATCAAGGGCTAGATCCGGCCCCAAGACACCAGTCGCATCAGCTATGCGCGGGATCCTCCTAGAGATCGACGCAGCCACCTCGAATCCGAGCCTCGTCAGGTAGCAGCCCTGCGCCCTATCCCTCGAGGCGAGGCCCAGCTCGACGAGCCTCCTAACCAGGGTCCTCGCAGCGGTCTCCCCGAGGCCGAGCATCCTTGCTAGCCGCCGCCTACCCACCGGCCCCTCACGGTAGAGTATCAGCAGGGCCCGGAAAACGTGTAGGAGCGTGTAGGAGGGCCTAACCCCCCTCCGGGGCTTAACCGCCTCCTCTAGGAGGCGCCAGGGCAAGGCCTCTTCAGCTTCCCCTACGCCTCCTCCAGGACGCCGAGACGGCTATTAGCGTTGCAGCCTCGCCCAGCATCATGACCAGGGCCCCGGCCCAGACAAGGTCTATCATCGGTATCCTCTTAACGGCTATCCTCAGCCCCTCGCTGGTTATTATGCTGTGGTAGTGGCTCGTCACATTGTAGAGGTTCTCCGCGGCCTGGAGGAGGAGCTGTAGAGCTCCCTGCTGGTTCTGCTTGAGGACGTCGACGAGGTAGCCGGCGGTGAAGGCTAGTAGTATGCCGAGCCTCTTGGCGGGATCCCTGATCCCCGGCAGGGTCTTGTTGAGGTAGTATAGTAGGAGGTCGTGCCAGCCGTACTGGTTGGGGTACGTTGGCGGGTATATCGCTACATAGATGTTGTCCGGCCCTATGCTTATCGGGAGAACCTTCACTACTAGGCCGTGTATGCCCGCGAGCTCGCCGTTTGCATCGAACCTTATCGAGGCGTCGACGTCGTGGCTCCTACCATGCTCTATGATCCTAAGCTTGAGGTGGAGCACGGCAGTCTCCGGTATCTTCTCCGGCAAGGGGAGGTTACGGCCCCTCATTACCTCGTCTGCTATCCTCTGCAGCCTACCCGTCTTCAGTAGCTCGGCGACCAGAGGGTTGGAGAACAGCCTCTGCAGGGCCGCCTCGCTGCTCTTCACCGATAGGTACATTGCCTCGTCGGTGCTGAGCTGTATCGGTACACCGAGGGTCTTGTTCCCATGCTTTATCCATCCATTGGTGACTATGAGCGTCACCGGGGAGGCAAGGTAGGTGTTGTTCCCGAGGCTCCTTATCCTCGCGGGCGTCGGAGACCCCTGCGCCATAGCCTGGTATATGTTGAAGAAGTGTAGCTGCGCCTCAGACACCTCTATGGTGTAGTCGTCGACCTTGAAGACGAGGGGGTTGACGAAGTCCAGTGTCAGCGGCGTGCCGGCGGATATGTTGACTGCGAGCGGCCCCCTAGCCTTTATCAGCATGGAGGCGACCATCACCGGGAACGCGTTGACGGTCGCGGCGTGGCCCCCGCCGAAGGTCTCCAGCCCTATCCTCGTTATGTTCATCTCTATGTGGAGCTCCGTGTGATCAGTTATGGCGAACGCCTTAGCCGGTATGTGGAGCCTCTTACCCTCAAGGTCTACGAGGCCGGCCAGCCCATGCGCCTTCAGCTTCGCGTAGCCTACCGTCAACGCCCTCTGCTCCATGCTGTAGATGTGGCTGAGTGCCGCGAGGGCCTGCATGGCCATCGCGACCGGCAGCGTGTTCCTATAGCTTAGCGGGCTTATGTAGGACTTCGTGTCGAGGCTGTAGCTGTAGCCCAGGAGCTCGACCTTGACGCCTCCCCCCAGGTCGACGGCGTGGCCGGGCTTTAGGTTGACCTCGACCATGTACTCCTGCTTGAAGGCGTATGGGCCGCTTACCAGTATACCTATCACGAGCACCGCCAGGCCTATGTGTATCAGTGCCCTGCACGCGTTCAGTATCCTCCTGCGGTAGGCGTTGAGGAACAATGAGTAGATGGCAGCTGCAGCTGCAACAGCGGCGAGCGGCAGGGCGAAGCTTATCATAGCATTAGTCATCGTTGTGCTCAAGGGGCTCCATACAAGCAGCCCCCTAACAGTCATAGCAACCATCAGCACCGAGGCGAAGAGGGTGCCGGCCGCCAAAGCTATGTAGGGCGCCCATGTAGCGGGCTCAAGCATGCACAGCGGCGTCGCAAGCATCAACACCACTAGCACCGGGTAGAGTAGTGGGTGGTAGTAGGCGACGCCGCTCCTGCCCTGCGGTATGGAGGCCTCCATGCCGGCAAGGTGTATCGCCGCGGGCACGGCGAGGCTAGCGAAGACGACGAGGTGGCTGTAGCCGAGCGCAAGCACGGTGGCGGCGAGGGCAACCCTCACCGGCTTCCTGCTCGTAAGGCTGCGCCAGAGGCTGCTGAAGAACCTTGGAAGCCCCTTCAGGGCAGGGTAGGCGAAGACGGCGGCGGGCACGAGGAGCAGGAGGTCGGCGAACGTGCTCCCAGCGAAGCTGTGGAGCGGCGAGAGCCCAGTCCTGACCATGAAGGTTGCGAAGAAGACGCTCATAGCACTGGTATAGAGCATTACGTCGCTATCCCTCAGCCAGCCCATGCCGTGCAGGTAGGCCGTCAATATGAGCCAGGGCAGCAGCTCACTGGTCTCAACCGGGTCCCACGCCCAGTAGCCGCCCCACCCGAAGGTCACGTAGCTCCACACGCCGCCGAGGAGGAGGCCGAGGCTTAGGAGTATCCAGCCGACGCCAGCCATTATCCTGCTGGCCCTCCTCCTCTCAGCAGCATAGGCGACAGCCGCTGCCGCGATGAAGGCGTAGCTCGTGAACGTCGCGAGCGGGTGGGGGTAGAGCCAGAAGCTCTTCAGCAACGGGTTTAGGCCGCTCGGCAGGCCGGAGGCCCTCTCGAGGCCGCCGCTCAGCAGCACATAGAGGAGGCCGAACAACACTATGCCTCCATGGTAGGCTATCAGCCTGTCATCAATCCTCCCAGCGGCGAGCGCCAGCCCTATAGCGGCGAGTATCATCGAGAAGAGGAAGATGCTGCCGGTACCCCCAGCCCAGCTGGCACCAATCCTGAAGAACAACGGCATGCCGTACGATGTCTCCTCGGCCACCTCCTTCAAAGTGAAGTCAAGCACTATGAAGCGGGAGAGGTAGACGAGCCACGTGAACACTACGAAACCCATACTGGCTATGAAGAGGAGCCTCCTACCACGGCTGCTAAGCCCTATGATGCTAGCCCCCTTCCTCGCAGCAAGAGCCTCTATGACGGTGACGAGTACAGCCAGCTCAGCCAATACAACCAGGTAGCCAACCCAGTGCAGAGGCACACCTCACACCCCCACGAGATACACGGCCGCAATAACAACCGCGGCCACTATCAGCAACACGCCCGAGACCTTCCCGAGGCCGCGGCGCTCCAGGAACCGGTTTAAAGCTGTAGACCCCTTAGCAGCGAGCCCCAAGGGCACAGCAAGCCCAGCCGCGAAAGCCAAGGCAGCCAACGGGCTCGCAGCAGCAGCGACACCTGCAAACCCCGCTATAAGCACCGGCAAGCTACACTGAGCAGCAAGAACCGGGTAGACGGCACACATGAGGCACCCCGGCATCGACGCAAACCTCCCAAGACTAGCCCCAGCCTCAACGCCAAGCAGGCTAAGGACACCCGCGTAGAATAGGAGGGCTGAGAGGAGCAGCGGCAGGAACACCAACGCCCTAACAACAACACCAGCAGCCAAAGCCACCACGAGGGCAAGCACACCAGCACCAACAAACCCCGACAAGCCGCAGAGCCACGGGTTAAGCCTCCTACCAGACGCCGCATAAGCCAGCAACACTGGCAACGCACACGGAGAAAACGCCGTAGCAAGCCCTATAGCGAAGAGAAGGGGCAACGCGAGCAAGCCTCCGCCACTAGGAGGCGACGTGGCGGCCCCCGGCGCCGCAGCACTCAGCGCGGCGGACTCAGAGAGGAGCCTCTCAACCTTAGCAAGAAGCTCCGACGCACTATCACCAGTAACCCCAGGCAGCTCGGCCACAAGCCTACCATTCCTCAACACGACTATAGTAGGCGTCTCAAACACGCCATACTTATGGAACAATGCAGGCCCCTCAACACTCTGCAGAGGCACATCAACAAACCTCACCCCCTTAGCGGCGAGGGGCTGCTGCGCCTCAAGCTGCCTCCAGTAAGGCAGTATATGGAGGCAGTGGGGGCAGGTCTCGCTCCAGAACAAGGCCACAACAACACCCTTCATCAACGGGGACTCCTGCTCAGCCCTCACATAGTTGATGTAGAAGTAGCCCGCAACCAGGCTCAACACAACGATGCCGAGGACGAAGACGGCGAGCATGTGGACGGCCTCACGAGACTCCCTGAAACCACCCCCAAGCCTCAACCCGCCAGCCAATACAGCCTCACGCTCCTAGGCCTCTAGCGAAACAACTCCAAACTAATATACCGACCGACCCAAAGCCAGCCAATGCAGTTATCAAGCCCCCCGGCCCGGTAACCAGCCACTAAACACGGGGCAGACGGGGCCAGCGGAGGCGGATCCTCATGGCCAAGAAGAAGTCCCCGGTAAGCGGCACCAAGAAGGAGCTCGTAATCATAACAAGGCCCGCGATAACACTGGAGGAGATAAAGACCGATAAGAGGAAGAGGCTCCTCCTAGCAGTACTAGACCTCCTAAACGAGCTCCGCGGAGTCTACGAGCGCACACTAGCACACCTATTCTACTGGCTCAAGCAGGAAGGCATAGACCTCGGATACAACTTCATAATGGTGGGCGACACGCCGACCTCCAGAGACCTACACGAGGACGTAATGGCCCTACTATACACCGGCCTAGCCGAGAGCGACATAAGGACGAAGAAGATAAGGATAACGAGCGAGGGCAAGGAGTTCCTAGAGAAGCACCCAGCAGACCCCGACACACTAAACCGCGTCAAAGAAGCAATAGAGAAGCTCAAGCCAAAAATAATGGCGCTGAACGCCCAGCTAGAACTAACAAACATGCTCATGAAGCCAGGAGCCCCGAGGAGGCCCAGAATAAGAATTGGCAGGTAAACCCCACATCCTAGTCACAAACGATGACGGAGTACACAGCCCCGGGCTAAGACTACTATACGAGGCACTCAAACCCCTAGGAGAAGTCATAGTACTAGCACCAGAGACACCGAAGAGCGCAAGCGGCCTAGGAATAACACTACACAAGCCACTAAGACTAACAAGGCTCAGGCTCTGGGGAGGAGTAGAAGTATACGTCACAAACGGCACACCAAGCGACATAGTATACATGGCCCTCGAGGAGCTAACAGACCACATAGACCTAGTAGCATCCGGCGTAAACCTAGGAGACAACACAAGCATACAAGTCATACTCTCAAGCGGAACCATAGGAGCAGCAGCCCAGGCAGCACTACTAGGCATACCAGCAGCAGCCTACTCCATAGCAATCGAGGAGCCAGAGCAACTAGAAGCAGACCGGGAGACATGGGAGCAGGCAAAGAAACTCATACAGAAGACGGCCAGATACATACTCGAGAACGGCATGCCACCACCAATAGACATAATAAGCATAAACATGCCCTCGAAAATGACGCCAAACACGCCAGTAAAACTAGCACCAGCAGCAAGAGCAAGATACACACAGAAAATAGCACGCGGAAGAGACCCAAGAGGAAAACCACTCTACTGGCTCTACGGCGAACAAATACAACCACAACCAGGAACAGACGTATACACCGTACACGTCGAAAAAGCAGTAGCAATAACACCCCTAAGACTAGACCTAAACCCCCAACTCAAACCAGGAACACGGGCGATACAATGGCTACAAGGCCTCCTACAAGCAACAAGATAACAATATACCACTCAGACATACACCGCCAACACCACCCACCACCAGGAATACACCACCCAGAAAACCCGGAGAGAATAACCAAGGCACTCCAAGGCCTAAGAAAAGCAGGCATACTAGAAGAAGCAGAGACAAAGAAACCACAACCAGCAAAACCAGACCAGCTAGAAGCATCACACACCAGACAATACATCGAAGCAGTAAGAATACTATCAGAATCCGGGGGAGGCTGGCTAGACCAAGACACATACGTAGCACCAGGAACATGGACAGCAGCACTACACTACGTAGGAGCAACACTACAAGCAATAAGAAGCAACAAACACGCACTCATACTCCTAAGACCACCAGGACACCACGCAGGAGTAGAAGGAAGAGCAATGGGGGCACCAACACTAGGCTTCTGCATATTCAACGCAACAGCAACAGCAGCACAGGAGAAAAACAACACACTAATACTAGACATAGACGTACACCACGGCAACGGCACACAGGAAATACTCTACACAAAGCCAATACCACACATAGACATACACCAACACCCAGCAACACTATACCCCGGGACGGGCTGGCCATGGCAGACAGGCATGGGTGAAGGCAAGGGAACAAAACACAACATAATACTCCCACCAGGATGCGGAGACGACTGCTACCAAGAAGCACTCAAACACGTAGAAAAACTCCTAGAAGAATACAAGCCACACACAATACTCATAGACACAGGCCTAGACGCATACAGGGGAGACGGACTAGCAGACCTAAGAGCAACAACAAACACATACCACACGATAGGAAGACTAGCAGCAAAACACGCCAAACAAGTAATCCTAGTACTAGAAGGAGGATACACCATAGGCCTCAAGAGAGCACTACCAGCACTAATAGCAGGCCTCCTAGGCAAACCAAACCCATACCCAGAAAAACCAACAAGAACACACAAAGACACAATACAGGAAATGAAGAGGATAAACAAGTGGCAATGAAGACCGGGCTACCAGGACGACCCCTCCACGAGAAACAAGGGGAAAGGGGATGACTGAAACCATGACCTCGGGGGCTGAGCCCCCCAAACCCTACACAATAATCTTCACAACAACAAGCATCGACGGAAGAATAGCAGGCCCCCACGGAGAAAGAATACAGCTAAGCTGCCCATACGACAAACAACGCCTATACCTCCTAAGAGGAAGATGCGACGCAGTAATGGTCGGAGCAAACACAATCATAAACGACAACCCAACACTAAGACGAAGACTAAACCCCAAGACAACAAGATACTACCGAGTAGTAATAGACGGCAAACTCCGCATAAAACCAACAGCAAGAATAATCACCGAGCCAGGCCCACCACTAATAATCATAACAGCAGTAGACCCACCAAAACAATGGCAACAACTAGAAACACCAAACCAAGTACACATACACACAATACCAGCAAAACCAGGCCAAGTAGACCTAAAACAAGCACTAAAACTACTAAAACAAAGATACAACATACAAACCCTACTAGTCGAAGGAGGAGGAATACTAAACCACAACCTCCTCAAACAACACCTAGCAGACGAACTAAGAACAACAATAACACCACACATAATCTCAGCAGGCCCAACAATAACAAGAGACCCAACAGGAAAAGGAAACACACCACCACTAAAACTAACACTATACGCACACGAAACATGCCCATGCAAACAATGCATACACCTAATCTACCTAACAAAACCAAACACAAAACCAAAAATACCATGGAGCCTCAAACAACTACAACAATAAAACAACAAACACCCCCACAACCGCAAAACATTTACCACCACAACCAAGAAACCCAGAAGCCATGGAGCGGGCCCGTCGTCTAGCCTGGTTAGGACGCCGCCCTTACAAGGCGGAGGTCCGGGGTTCAAATCCCCGCGGGCCCACCAACAACCCCTTCTCCCCCAACCAACCCCCAACACACCACAGAAAACAACACCCAAACAACCATAAAACCAGCAAACAACAACCCTACACACAGATTCCACACCATCACGAAGGCGTCAAGGAATACTCACCACCGATACCCATCCCATGACCCATATACACGGTTTATACAGACCAGCAGCGAATCCACCACTAAAAGCAACAAACCACCCCCAACCCACCACGGAGAAGCAGAACGTGTCGGGAAACAATACACTTCCAACGCGTTAACCTCCACAGGTATAATACCACTAACGGATCATGGATTCATCTAAACAGTAATACAGAGGTTCAACAAAGAATGTACCGGTTAAATGATCAAGGACGTATCCTAGACAGTTGCAATACTAGAATCAACATCCATTCCCCCGACTGCAATC
>JAADEY010000047.1 GCA_013153145.1 Thermoproteota archaeon
GGTGGTAGGGCTGGGTGGATGCCTGCAAGAGCCTACGAGGAACCAGTACACAGCATCAAAGACCTAATAAAACAAAGAAGAAGATGGTACTATGCTGCGCTCATGAACAGTTTCTACGGGCCTGGCGGGCTTGCACGTAAGGGCCTGTTTATCTTCACGACCATCCTGTGGAGCCTTGCGCCGCTGGGGCTCATTCCACCAGTACTATTGCTGCTCGTCACCGGCACTATTCCCCCGGAGCCTCTTGCAGCTGGCGTGGGGTGTATGGCGCTCGGTATTGCTGCTGGGCTTTACATGCTTGCAGCGTGGAGGGTTGTTAGTGTCCATGCACACGTCAGTCGTGGGATGAGGCTCCTCTTCCTGTTATCAACGCTTGCCTTCCTGCCATTTGTAATCCTGCTTGAATGCATCGCGGTTGCGTATACTTGGCTTAGGCCTCCCAGGGGGTTTGAGAGGGCTGAGAAGTGGGTGGGCCCGGGTGGTGGGCCCGCGGGGATTTGAACCCCGGACCACCCGGTTATGAGCCGGGCGCTCTACCGGGCTGAGCTACGGGCCCTCCTCTATGGGAGGAGTCTCCGTGAGTCTTCTCGCAGTGCTGTGGGGGTTTATGTCTTTTCCTTCTAGGGTGCTGGGTAGGCGTCTCTGGCTATATTAGTGGAGTAGTGTATCTAGTTAGCTGTATGGGTATGAATTGTGCCTAGGATAGTTGCCGTCAAGCTTCCGGATGACGTTTACCGGGAGCTTGAGAAGAGGGCTAGGGAGGAGGGCTTCGTGCTTGTAAGCGACTATGTTAAGGAGATTATAATGCGTGAGCTTGGAAAGGGTGGTGTCAGCCTCAGGGGTGTCGAGGAGAGGCTGAGCAGGCTTGAGGAGGGCGTGCTCCCGACTAAGCTGTATGAGCGGATAGTTGAGATTGTCCGGTCTGCTTTCGCTGAGCTGCTTCAATCAGGCTCTGAGCCTACGAGTATCGATGAGGCAAAGATAATGTCTCGTATCGAGCGCAGGGTGCAGGATCTCGTCAATCCATTCACTGCTAAGGTTGACGCGCTGGCTAGTAGGATTGCAAACCTTGTCGAGAAGCTGGAGGATGTCGAGGAGAGGCTGAGCAGGCTTGAGGAGGAGGTCAAGGAGCTGAGGAAGGCCGCCAAGGAGCATGCAGAGAGGGGGTATCCAAGGCGCCACCGGATGAGCGCTATCGAGAGGTTGAAGAAGGAGGGGGTTGTGTTTGAGTCCGAGCTTGGCTGGCTTAGGAACAAGACTGCGTTCTTTGATAGGCTTAGGCGGGAGGGTGCTAAGGTTATTGAGGCTGGGGGTGAGAGGATTGCGGTTGACCCGGAGTTTTGGCAGGCCTTTGTCGAGAAGTTGTCGAGTATTAAGACGAGTAGTGTTGATGAGATAAAGACTATGCTTAATGATAAGGAGTTTAGGCTCTTCATGAGGCTGAGGGAGGATGGCTTGATATACTTCGACTCTACCACTGGCGCATGGAGGCTCTTGAAGGAGTTCTAGGAAGAGTAACTCTTTCACCCCTTCCGGCTCCTCTAACACTATCTAAGTGGTGCGTTTTGTGGCTGGCTCTGAGAGGCAGTCCAGCCTCGGCAGGATATCTACTCTCATGCAGATATACTTGGAGTTCGTGCTACTGATAATTATCGCCCTCGTAGTTGGATCGGGCATCGTTGTGGTTGTCATACAGCTCATAGAGTCGCTTACCTTGCATAGTTTCGGCGTCAACATTAGGGCAATTACGCTCAACCTCGTTAGTGTGCTTGATAACATACTCTTGTTGATAATAGCAGTTGACATAATGAGGACGATAGTGGTAAGCATTGATGAGCGTAGATTGTATGTACAGGCTGCCGTCGAGGCTGCAGCACTGGCGATAATTAGGGGTATTATAGGTTCCGAGCTGAGGCACTTGGAGCCGATGGGTATACTGATATACTGTATCGCGCTGGCGGTTGTAGTCGCGTCTATGATAGCCATGGGTAAGCTGTATAAAGGATGAGTTAGGCGCGTGTCAGGAGGGGCGAAATTCTTCACGGATCCGCTCGGCTTTGGAACTCATCATCCATTCACAGCGCTTAGACTTGCCAGCTCTCTAGGTATTTCTTCTGCTCGGGTGTGAGCTTGTCTATCTCTATTCCCATTGCCTTGAGTTTTAGCTCGGCTACCTTTGAGTCAATCTCTGGTGGTACTGAGTATAGCGCTGGTTTCAGTTTGCCACGGTTCTTGACTAGGTATTCTACTGATAATGCCTGGTTCGCGAAGCTCATGTCCATTACCTCGCTTGGGTGACCCTCTGCAGCTACTAGGTTGACTAGCCTTCCCTCTGCTAGTAGGTAGATTCTGCGGCCGTCGCGTAGCTTGTACTCCGTTACGTGAGGCCTTATCTTGCGCTTGCTGACGGCCAGTGCTTCGAGGTCGGGTATCCATATCTCTACGTTGAAGTGGCCCGCATTGGCTAGTATCGCGCCGTCCTTCATTCTCTCTATATGCTCCTTTCTTATCACTGCCTTGTCCCCTGTGGCTGTTATGAATATGTCTCCTACCTCAGCGGCCTTTATCATTGGCATTACGTCGTAGCCGTCCATGACTGCCTCGAGTGCTCTAAGCGGATCTACCTCTGTTACTATGACTCTCCTTGCTCCCATGCCTTTTGCCCTCATGGCTATGCCTCTGCCGACCCAGCCGTAGCCTGCGACGACTACCACTTTGCCCGCTATGAGTATGTTTGTTGCCCTTATGACGCCGTCTATCGCGCTCTGTCCGGTGCCGTAGCGGTTGTCGAACATCATCTTCGTCTTTGCATTGTTGACTGCGATTGCCGGGTATTTGAGTACGCCTTGTTTCTCCATAGCTCTTAGCCTTATGACTCCCGTTGTTGTCTCCTCCGTGCCTCCCCACACCTTCTCGGCTACCTCGGGTCTCTTCTCGTGTAGATGCGCGTGTAGGTCTCCTCCGTCATCCATTACTATGTTTGGCTCGAAGGAAGCCACCCAGTCTATGCACTTGTTGTATTCCTCGTCGCTCATTCCCCTCCACGCACAGACCTCTATGCCGTCCTCCACGAGGGCTGCCGCCACGTCATCCTGTGTGCTGAGCGGGTTGCTTGCTGCAAGCCTTACTCTCGCTCCAGCCATTTTCAGTGTTCTCATTAGTGCCGCTGTCTCCTTGGTGACATGCAGGACTGCTCCTATCTTGATGCCCTGGAGAGGCTTCTCCTTGACCATCCTTTCCCTTATTAGCTTCGCCACGAGGGGCATGTGCATTTCCGCCCACTCTATCTGCAGGCGGCCCTGGGGAGCTAGCTTGATGTCTTTTATCCGGTACTCCATCTTCATCCTCCTCCGTCGAAGCCCCGTAGGTGCCTAGACGCTATATTTCCGTATTCTCCCTGGAGGCCTCCCTGATGCCTAGCTTAGTTTCGGTTCACCGGCTGTGTATGGTCTTCCTTTCCATTGAGCCTTGTTTTCATGGGCTATGGTGTGGGCGTCCATGGTGTTCCATGGTTCCGGCTTATCAGCGGCAGGGTTGCTGCCACCGCTTATAGGGATGGAGTTCTAAGCGTGTATGTGAGGAGGAGGGATGGCTGTTTCTTCGTTGATGCCGGAGCTGGTGGCGTAAGTGTTTCGAATGCTGAATGCCTTGATGTTGATGGCCTGGGGTGGGCCAGGGATGACGGGGTCTTGTTTAATGTCTTTACTGGTGCTTCGGTGCGTTGCACGGGTAGGGTTACTGCTCTTGGGCGGTCATTGGCTGTGTGTGAGGATGGGGGTAGGCTGCGTAGAAGGGTAAAGATTGTATCGTCTGATGGCGTCCTTGCCGAAGGATATGGTAGGCTTCTCGGCTACTCGGCTGATTACCGTGGTGCATCCATAGCTGCTTGTCTTAGGGATCATGGGTGCCTGGCTATTCTTGATCTTGATGGAGGTGTTGTAGTTGAGAAGATTCGTTCAAACCCTCACAGCGTCATATGTAGACCTGGCATGATTATTCTAGGTGATAATACTATTGTCAGGCTCGTCGGCAGATGGGGTGTCTACGAGGCCCCTTTGAGCCCCTCCATCCTCGGCGACATGCTCTGCAGCCTGGACGGCAGCGTGTGCCTCGTGTGTAGGAAGGGAGGCGATGCTTGCCTGCTTGCCTCGAGCAATGGTATAATGAGCGTGAGGGTGCCTGGAGGGCTTGAGCGATACCTGCCGCTTGCTAGTGAATCCGGGATTCTGCTAGTACCGCGTATAGCTGGTACCTCCTGTATCCTCGTCGACAGGGATGGTGCTCGTGAGGCGGAGTGCGCTGGGCTCGTATTTGCAGAACTTGTAGATGGGTTGTTCATGGCTGCTTTTCATGGTGGTGGCTTGCTTCGAGTTGAAGGCGTTGACTCGATGGCGGCCCTCTATCCATGGATACTGCTTGTGAGAAGCAATGGGGGTGTGTTGTCGAATTTCTCGTGGAGGATAGATTCATTGATCCGCATGGAGGATGGTAATAGGGTAAAAATAATCATCAATGATCCCGGGCCCTGCAACGAGGTTCTGCTAGCTCCGCGGAAGTTCCGTGTATCAGTATGTAGTATGGAGGGGGGTGGCTGTGTTGTCAGTGATGGTCAGGTCTCATCAGCTGTAGAGCTGACCCTGCCGCCAGAACACTTCCCGAGATCACTTGTCAGGGTGTTCTTGGAGCCCCTGGGAGACGTTGCGGCTGTTGTGAGAGAGGAGGTGGTGGCTCATAGAGGCGTGAACGTTGTTGTGAAGAGACATAGCGTAAGATGCTTGAGGCTTAACTGGTGCGACACCGGTAAACTCTATGTACATGTTCTGGACCTAGTCGAATCAAATCCCTACCATGGACTAGAGATACGATACACTGTTCCCGACGACACTGTGTACAGCAAGGTGCTGAGGAGAGGGCGGAGGGTACGCATTATAGCATTGACGAGAACCCCAAGACTATCATTAACCGCAAGCCTTAGGGGGATACGGGTTCAGCTTGTCGGCCTCAATAAGGCCGATTACCTGGGGACGGTAGATGTTGATTTCAAGGTCGAGAATGCACAGCTCCTAGGACCACGGCTAGTTGCCTTCACGTACTCGTCGAGGAGAATCGTCGGCGTTAGATGCGTATCCGGCTGCAGGCTGAGGGGGCGCAGGCTTGTATGCGGGCCTGGATGTCACGTACAGTTATCCATAGCGGTTGACAATGTCTACGTCCGGGTTCCCGTCTGCCTAGACAAGATCGTCAATACATTGCTTGAGGAGCTATCCGGCGACTTCGACGTAGTAGACGTCGATGTAGTTGATCCCTGTATCCTCATAGAGGCTACTAAGGATGGAGGGTTAATCCTCGAGAAGGGAGCAGAGCGGCTGGTTGTCAGGGTTAGGCGTGGCGATAGGATTAGATTATGCAGGCCCGACGTTGATGCACTGCTGACGCCGAGGGGAGAGCTGCTGCAACTGCCAAGCACTGTAAAGCCGTCGCCGAGACTATGGCTTGACTCGGGAGCCGTCACAGTCTCCGCTCCAGGCTGCCTACTCATTGCACTGAAGGAGAGAAGCTACACACTGTACAATAATACCGCTGTGCTTAACCCCCTTGACGCCCTACGTGGCGTTAGGCTGAAAATATACTACCCTGGAGGCGTTGAACACGTCAACATAGACGCTGGCATTGTCTTAATGCTCGCTGCAAAGGCGGCATACATCGTCTCCGAGCATCTTAAGCTGCTTAAGCACATAGGCGCGGATCTCCTCGACGCTGGGGAGCTCGGTGACAATCCTACCCCCGTCGATATAGAGGCGTAGCAGTTCCTCGGGTTCACAGCCCTCGCCACATGAAGGGGTAACGCCTGCAGGCACAACTATGTGGTTCAGCGGTCTACAACACCTATAGAGCTTCTTGAAGCCCGGCAGCTTACCGCGCTTCGATGTGGGTATCCAGCGGCCATCCCTATACACCTCGACTATATCCATGCTAAAGTCTATATTCGGGGGAGACGCAATACTCGTCCCTACACCGAAGGCGTCAGCGACATCACGAAGCCTACAGACTCCACACTCATCCAGGCCACCACTCACAACTATCTTAACATCCTTTCCACCTTCAAGATCAAGAGCCCACCGAACCTCCTCAACAATGGCTCTCATGTCACCCCTTCTACTACTCGGAGTATCCAGGCGCACACCATAGAGCCTCGAGCCGAGCGCCCGATAGGCTTGTATCGACTCAAACCTCTCATCACAGAATGTATCTACAAGTGCTATGCGTGGGATGCCTGGATCCATTGACTCGTCGAACGCCTTCCAGGCTTTAACTGGGTCACCGAAGATTATTATCATCGCGTGCGGCATAGTGCCTACAGGCTTTACACCGATATACTTCTCCGAGTGAAGCCCCGCGACCCCATCAACACCGCCGATGTACGCCGCCCTATCAGCCATCGGCGCGATTGCAGGGTGGAGAGCCCTCAACCCGAAGAACAATACGCTCCTATCACCAGCAGCGAGCTTAATCCTCGCAGCCTTCGTGGCTATGCTCGACTCATGCCTCAGTATGCCTAACAATGCCGTCTCAAAGACTGCAAACTCGCAGTAATCTCCTTCAATAACCATTACAGGGTCGCGGGGCCGGAAGAGAGTCCCCTCGGGCACGGCGTAGACTCTTACATTAAGCCCCTCAAGAAGCCATAACGCTTCCTCAAGACCTGCGAAGACCCCCCACTCATACCCTCTAGGCAGCTTATAGGAGTGAATCTCAGCCCTAACCTTGACGCCGCAGAGGCCGTGGTCGCGGAGTACCTTGACTGTCCTCTTGAAGTATACATCCGTTACAACTCCCTTCTTGATGTCCTCAAGACTAGCCATGTAGAGCCTCGGCCTAGCCATAAACCTCCACCTACTCACCCATGACCTCGACGACAACCCTCCTATAGCTGCGCGGGCCATCCATCTCTATGAACAATACGTTCTGCCACGTACCCCTGACGAGCTCTCCATCCCTTACCGGGATTATCCTCGTTGACCCTATAACGGCTGAGGCGAGATGGGCATGTGCGTTATCATCGATGATGTTATGCCTCCAGTCCCCACCAGGCCTGAACAACTCCTTTATGAAGCGTATAATGTCGTGAAGGAGTCCGGTCTCATGCTCGTTCAGCACTATCGCGGCAGTAGCATGCGGTGCATGTACCACACAGACCCCATTACGCACACCACTCTCCCTCACAACGCGCTCCACCTGGCTAGTCAAGTCAACTATCTCAAACCTACTACTAGTCGAGAACACTATCTCCTTGAAGAAAACCCTCACACCTACACACCCCTACCTATGATATGGACTTAGTGCTCCGGCCAGGATCCAAAAAGCATAATCATACACCCGGCAAGAACGGTGACCCGAAAGAGGGGGATGAAGAATACGGACACCCTTACCGAGGAGTAGCGCTGAGGAGAGAGGATGGCGCGGACCCCCACACTGAGCTTCAAATCAAAGCCCGTCATAGGAGTTGTACACCTACCCCCACTACCAGGCTCGCCCAGGGGAGGCAACATAGACGGGCTAACAGGCTACGCTGTCAATGAGGCCGCAAAACTCGTCGACAAGGGCGTCGACGCCGTGATAATAGAGAACTACGGCGACAAGCCGTTCACCATCCGCGTCAAAAACCCCGCAACCCTTGCAGCAATGGCCATAATCGTGCACGAGGTTGCAAAAAGCCTCAACTACCGCGTCCCAGTAGGCGTAAGCCTACTACGCAACTCCGGCCCCGAAGCCATAGCAATAGCATATACCTCCGGCGCATCATTCGTAAGAATCAACGCATACTGCGAACCCCGCGTAGCACCCGAAGGCCTCCTAGAACCAGTCATGAGGGAAGTAGAGGAGATGAAACACCGGCTGGGCGCCGACACAATACAAGTCTTAGCCGATATAGACTGCAAGCACAGCAAACCCCTAACCCCAGGATACGACCCACGCGAAGCCGCAAGAGAATGCATAGAGAGAGGATCACCCACAGCAATAATCGTGACGGGGCCGAGGACGGGCGAGCCCCCGCATCCAGGCTACGTAGCTGCAATAACTAGAGCCGTAGATATACCAATCATAGTCGGCAGCGGGGTAAACCCGGAAAACATAAGGATATACTGGCCCATAGCGTCGGGATTCATAGTAGGCACATACTTCAAGACAGATGGAAAAACAACAAACCCCGTAGACCCCAAGAGAGTCGAATCACTAATGAGCATCGTGCACACCCTTAGATCAACGGAGAAGAGAAGCCAACAAAGCAAACACTAAAACAAGTCCATACACAGACACCGAGAATGGGCGGGCGGCCCGCCCCCGCGACAACCCGGCGTCACCGGGGAGCGAATGAACGGGGGCTCCGTCGGGCGGCGTTCAAAAACCCAATACATTCCGACAGAGGACTAAGCCAGGCCACACGGAGCAAGTCATTGAGCCGAGAAGAGGGGTTCTGCATGCCCACCGCGCGAGTGGAGCGGTGGGGCATGCTGCCAAAGGTTAAAAAATAACTGTCTTCAACGCCTCCCCGTTACTTCGACATGCCGAAGGTTAGGTTGAAGAGGCTGTCTAGCTCCTTCTTTATCTCCTCGCGCTTCTCCTTGACCGCCTTGACTACGGACTCGAGCACTAGGTATGCCCTGCTCGGTATCTTACCCTTGAACCATGTAGTATCCTTAGCCATTCCTACTCCTAGCTTCTCGTAGGGTATGCCGGTCAGCGGATCCTCCTCACGCTCGTTTATCAGTCTGTCAAGCTCTAGTACTAGCGTGCCTCTGGGTAGCATGTAGTCGCCGTAGGGGTCGACTAGCTTCAGCACCTGCTTCTTTATCTTGCTCAGTGCCCTTATGCCTAGTATCTTCTCTGGTGTAGGCCTTATCTTGGCTGACTGGAGGGCTCCCAGGAGCGCTATTATGCCGCTTAGATCGCTGAAGGGCTCGTACCACGGCCTGCCCTTGCCGACGGCTGGCATAGCCTCCGCGGCCGCCCTCATTAGGGTCTGGCCGCTTAGTGCCAGGTTGTAGCCGCAGGCCTTCCTGAACCTCTCGTCCAGCGCTATGTCTATGATGCTCTCTGACTCGCTACCGACGAAGAGTGCGTGCCTCGCAGGAGTGTCAAACACTATGCCCATGTAGAAGCTGAACATCACGGATGCCTCGGGGCTCTTGGCGGCGTTTATCACGGTGTCGCTCAGCAGCGTCCTCGATAGAGCTATGTCGCTCAGCCTCCTGGGGGTCTCGGTGAGCGATACTATCCTAGCAACGCCGAACGCCTGCAGCATCCTCAGGTAGTAGAGGAGGTCGCTCATGCCGAAGTTCTTGAGCGCTATGTACTTCTCGCCGAGCATCTCAACCCTCACAACGCCGCCAACTATCTCGCTGACGCGCTTAGGCTTCTCGCCGGGGGCGGCAGCACCCATCAACATGTCCTTATAAAACTCTATTAGTCCTACTATCCCTCCTAGCTTCCCCTGCGCAGCCGCTGCCAGCTCCTTAAATCTCCTGGGAACCCTGGCTTCCAAGGTTAGAGGAGGTAGCAACATGCTCCCACCGCTCCAAGAACGAGTATACATACTCGCTGGAGATAAAGGTTGCCCCTAGGGGGAGCATGCGGGCATAATCGCTAGGCTAAGGCTAGCCCTCCTCCATTTTAATTCAAGGATCCGTATTATGCATCTCAGAGAGTATTACAGCCTAAGAGGGGAGGGTATTTCACTTCTTACCGGTAGGAATACCCGGCACGGTCGGCACGCTTGCTCACAGAAATACTGAGGCTTATGAGGAAGGCTAGGGTCACCGCCCGCGGCGCCGTCCTGCTGGGGGAGACCAGCACCATCGATGGACATGAGCAGGGTAGGACAATAAGGGTCGTCACCCACATACACAGCGACCACGTCCTGGATCTTAGGAGGAGTATTAGGGAGTGCGGCATGGTAGTCGCGACACCGATAACGCACGAGATGCTGAGGGTTCTAGGCTACCGCATACCACCATTCAAATCCGTGCCCGTGGAGTACGGCAATACATTGAACATTGATGGCGAGAAGCTAACACTGCTAAGGTCAAACCATATACCCGGCACCGCGCAGGTACTCGTAGAGACAGCCGAAGGGGATCGACTCCTATACACCAGCGACTTCAAGCTGCCAGGGACGCCGATAGTAAGAGACGCGGACGTCGTAGTAGTAGACGCTACGTACGGCTATACAGAGTGGATGAGGCCATGGCAGGAGGAGGTCGAGGGACTCCTAGTAGACATAGTTAAGGATGCACTAGCGCTTGGCCCCGTCGGGATCTTCGGCTACCACGGCAAGCTCCAGGAGGTCATGCTGATACTTCGAAGCTACGGTATCGACGCACCATTCATAGCGCCTAGGAGGGTCTACCAGCTAACCATGGTCTTAAAGAAGCATGGGTATGCAATAGGGGACATACTGCTTCACGGCACGAGAGAAGCAAGGGAGGCGATGAGAGACGGCTGGTACATCTACTTCGCCCATATGAGGGCCAAGAACCACGCACCCTGCAAGACAAAACTCATACTATCCGGCTGGGAGTTTAGGGAGCCGTTCCGCAGGATAGGCGCTGGCGAGTGGCTCGTAGCCTTCAGCGACCATGCAGACTTCCGTCAACTCGTAAACTACATCGACGAGGCGAGGCCGAAGCTGGTGATCGTGGACGGGTATAGAGGAGGTAGGGCCGCCGTGGAGTTCGCGAAATATGTTAGAAGGAGGCTCGGAATACCAGCCATTACCTCGCCCGCCCCGAGCCTATAAGCTCGATAAACGCGTCCGCCTCAACACCGGAAGACCATAACAGCTCCTCCACATCAATATACTCAACAGCGCTATGGGATAACCTTGGATCCCCCGGACCATAGGCGGCCATATCACGCGAAACCCTTCCATACAGCAGGTTCATGTCACTCGTACCCATCTTGACCGTCAGCCTCGGCCTAACACCCCGGCGCAGGAGGGCGCGCATAAGGGATCGCGGGACGGGCATCTGCGGTTTCACGCGGACGGGTGGAGTATATTCCTTATACTCTGTTATACATGCTGCAGGGAGAGCGTTATCGATACACGACCTAACCGCCTCCGGCTTAATGCCTGGAGCGATCCTCGTGTCAACCCAGGCCCACGCCTCCATGGGCACCATGTTTGGATACTCCCCCGCTCTGGCCAGCGTGACGTTCATTGATACACCATTCCCCCTACACTTCTTCTTCACCGTAAGCCATGCCCTCAGCAGGGCCTCGAAGGCCGAGTCGTCATCCGATGCACTGGCGGCATGCCCCCCATTACTCCTACAAGTTATCCTGTAATGCATAGAGCCCCTGTACCCGATGGCTATGCTCCTACCCCCGGTGGGCTCCGATATGAATACATGCTCCGCCGTAACCCCCTTCTCTATGAGGTGTATTGCTCCACGACTATCAGCCTCCTCGCCGACAAGACCGGCTACGCATAGCCTTGGCCCGGCGGCTTCACCTACGAGGCCTGCAAGGGCGTAGATGTAGGATAGCAGTGGCCCCTTAGCGTCAACCGCCCCTCGGCCATAGACCCTTCCATCAACTATACGTACTTCAAGCATGCCTGGCACAGTGTCTATATGGCCTACGACAAGCACCGATAAACTCCCAGAACCCCTGCAGGCCCAGACGTTCCCGGCTTCATCAATCCAGGACTCCAGGCCCAGGCTCGACGATATCTCGACAAGCCTCTCCGCAGCCTCCCTCTCCGAGCCGCTGGGGCTATAGGCTTCAAGGAGCCGCTTGAGCTGATTAGCCGCCACCACTGGGCTTACTGGAGGCTTCCAATACACTCCTTCATCACCTTGACAGCCTCCTCCGCATCCTCCTCGGTCACAAGGTATGGTGGCAGCAGTCTAACCACGGTAGCGCCCGCCTTCAGTGCGAGCACTCCACGCTCCTGCATACACTTAATGACCCTGCCTGGCGGCTTCCTGAGCTCAACACCAATCATTAAGCCCACTCCCCTGATATCCCTGACAACCCTATAGCCGTCAAGAAGGTCTGCAAGCAACTCGAGGAACACCCTGCCCATCCTGGCAGCCTTCTCGACAACATCATCCTCCTTCACAGCCCTTGCAGCCCCAGCCACAGCACTACATGCGAGCGGGTTACCACCATACGTCGACCCATGCAGCCCCTCCCAGAGCCTCCCATGAACCTCCTCAGTGAAGGCTACGAGGCTGACTGGGAACCCGCCGCCAATAGCCTTACCCGCCACGAGGATGTCGGGCCTCACACCCGCCCTGCTATGAGCCCACAATACCCCGGTACGGCCGAAGCCCGACTGTATCTCGTCAACAACAAGGAGTGCACCGACCTCCCGGCACCTACTCCACAGACTCCTCAAGAACTCGTTGCTGAGGGGTATTACTCCACCCTCTCCTATCACGGGCTCTACGAAGACCGCCGCCGTCTCCTCATCAATAACCTTGTCAACCGCCGACACATCCTCCGGCCTAAGCCTCTCGACGCGAGGATAGAGGATGTGCTCAAGCCCCTTCCTATACTTAGGCCCCCACGTAAGACTCAACGCGCCAAGAGTCCTGCCATGAAACGCCCTACTCAATGCAACGAGCTTACCCCTCCCCGTAGCAGCAACAGCCACCTTCAATGCAAGCTCAACAGCCTCAGCACCACTATTCAGCAGGAAGATCCTCGTAAGACCATCCGGGAGGAGGCCATCCAGCTCCTCAAGCATATGCCGCCTGGCAGGCGTATCAAAGACCGTGTGGACAACCATTATCCTCTCAAGCTGCCTCTCAAGCTCGGCAACAACGTAGGGGTTCCTATGCCCCAGGAAGGCGGCGCCAAACCCCGTATGTAGATCAAGGTACCTTCTACCACTACAATCCCATACGTACTGGGCCTCCCCCCTCTCTATACAAAGGCCCCTACCCCGATAGAACTCAGCAAACCTTATCAAAACCAGGACGCCTCCCTCCACGACTACCTCCTAGCAAGCTCCAACAAGTACTCCACGATGTCCCCCGCGAGGTTATACCCGGTCACACGCTCCGTGTTCCTAAAATCAACATTAGCATTCACCTCGTTTACCAGATAGCCCCGCTCAGGATCCTCGAAGACATCGACGCCGAGCACGCCTCCACCCACAGCCCTAGCAGCACGTAGACATACATCCTCGAGCTCGGGGTCGACCCGTGCAGGCTCAGCCACAGCTCCAAGCGCCGTATTAGTCCTCCAAGAAGACTTGTTAACCCTATAGATAGCCGTCGCGACGTGGTCGCCTACAACGAACACGCGCAAATCCCTATCAGGCTTATTGACGTACTCCTGCATGTAAACAACCCTGTAGAGGCCGCCGCCCAGCATCAATCTATCCTCTATGATCCCCTCAAGGGACTCCGGAGTATCGGCCCTCGCGACAAGCCTACCCCAGCTACCGATGACCGGCTTAACCACGACAGGGTATCCCAGCTCGCTGGCCGCCTTCAAGGCCTCATGCTTATCGAAGACTATAACACTGCGTGGAACAGGAACCCCATGCATATAGAGCATCAGTGTTGTCAGGAACTTGTTGCCGCACAACATCTGCGTCTTCGACGAGTTGACTATCCTGCCTCCAAGCGCCTCTACAAAGGCGGTAACTGTTAGGGAACGATACAGGCTTAGGGAGCGCTGCAGGTAGACGTCCGCATCCGGTACCGCCGCACCATCCCCTAGCCATAGGATGAGACGACCAGTATTCACAAGCTCTACTTCAACACCCCTATCCCTAGCCTCACTGATTATCCTCTTCTCCTCATACCTAGGATGATCATAGAAGACCACTAACCGGGTCAAGAGCTACTCTCCCCAGTCCTCCTCAACACCCTTAAACTCCTCGAGTCTCACATCATTACCCTCTACCCTGACGACGAGCATTGCTCCACACTCATGCTCTATTATCTCTCCATCAAGCACGTCGTCGGGAACCTCGACCTTCTCGCCGCAGACCGGGCACACAGCGGTTCTAGCCATAACACTCACCGAGTGTTGGACGGCAAGCCCACTACAGCCTCTAAAAAATCTAATCATGCTGAGAAGTGCCCTCTCCAGCCCCCCTATGACCGGAAGATGCATAAACACTGGCATAGAGCCGCGCCATCTCTATAGCGCTCGTTAAGAGCTCGAACGCTTGCAACAAATCCTTCTTAGAGATAATCAGCACGGTATCGGTATGGCAAGACTCTATCTGAGTTATATTGATACCATTCCTTGCAAGGAGGCTGGAGACATACGCTATGAAGCCCGGGGTCGACACTATATGCTTAGGACTGACAATAACAAGCGCAGCCTGATCCCTATAGAGGTCAATTATATCGTCATCACTCAACACAGACCTAACCATAGGCAAGTGCTCATCATCAACTATCACGGTTACACTTGTGAGGCTCTGCATCATCGCGAAGAACCTAGCGGATCCAAGCAGCTCGCCGACAAGCCCTGCAAGCTTCCTCAAGGCGCCTATCCGTACAGTCAATACACTAATACCAGTCCTAACCTCGAGCGCGCTCATAGACAGCAAACTCACAATGCTACCCTCAATACCCTCCATACTGCTCGCAAGCTTCTCAGCATACCTGATAGCCGCCATCTTGACAGACTCGAAGCTGGGCCTACTACCAGTAAGCCTCTCTATCGCCGGCAGCAAGCGGCGTGCAAGTTCACTATAATTTATGATCCCCTTCGCCAGGCACTCCCTTAGACATGGATCTGAATCAACGACCCTTCTGACGGCCTCAGCAACACTAGTCATCGTGACCCCGTCTCCCCGGGAAACACTGTGTTCCAAATATAACTATCCTCAGGCTATATGAAACACTCGAAACACACTCTTCAAAGACTTGTTACTGTGGAGATGCGGAGACGGGAGAGATAGGGCTTGAAGGTTGTACTCGCGTACTCCGGGGGCCTTGACACCTCCACAATACTGCTCCTGCTCCGGAAAATGTACAACGCTGAAGTCATAACAGTGACCGTCGACGTTGGCCAAGAGGAGGAGCTTGAAGGCGTGGAGGAGAGAGCGTACAAGCTTGGAGCAGTGAAACACTACACCATCGACGCTAAGAAGGAGTTCGCGGAGAAGTACATAGCACCAGCCATCAAGGCGAACGGCCTCTACGAGGATGCATACCCGCTCGGCACGGCCCTGGCAAGACCACTAATAGCAGCCAAGGTGGCAGAGATAGCCATCAAGGAGGGGGCGGATGCGGTTGCACACGGCTGCACGTCTAAGGGGAATGACCAGGTGAGGTTTGAGCTTACATTAAAGGCGCTACTCCCCGAAGACATAGAGATAATTGCCCCGGTAAGGAAGCATATGCTCACAAGGAAGCAGTCCATAGAGCTGCTACGGAAGTACGGCTACGACGTGCCATCGACGCACTCCAAGTACAGCATCGACGAAAACCTATGGACCAGGAGCATAGAGGGCGGAGTGATAGACGACCCGGCAGCCGAGCCGCCAGAGGATGCCTTCGCCTGGACGGTGGATCCCTCCAAGGCCCCTGACACCCCATTGAGCCTCGAGATCGGCTTCGAGAAGGGAGTCCCCGTCAGCATAAACGGGGAGAAGATGGATCTAGTGAAGCTCATCGAGACGCTGAACAGGCTTGTCGGCTTCCACGGTTATGGCAGGATAGATCATATAGAGAATAGGGTTGTTGGCTTGAAGAGCAGGGAGGTCTACGAGGCCCCTGCAGCACTCACCCTGATAGCCGCACACCGCGACCTGGAGAAGATGGTTCTCACCCCGAGGGAGCTTAGGTTCAAGAGGCTTGCAGACACGGTCTGGACTGACCTGGTCTACTCGGGTCTATGGGTGGAGCCCCTCAGGATACACCTACAGAAGTTCATAGACTCTGTTAACGAGTATGTGACCGGAACAGTTAAGCTCAAGGTATACAAGGGCTCGCTCACCATAACAGGTAGGTGGAGCCCGTATAGCAGCTACTCTAAGGAGGTCATAGACTATAATGAGGGGTGGTATCCGAGCGACGAGGAGGCCAGAGGCTTCATAACGCTCCACGGCCTCCACTCGCTGGCCAGCATAAAGGCTAGGGGGCTGTCAAACCTACTATGATGCGGTACCGGAGGTACCTTGGGAAGGAGGACGAGCTAGCCGCGAGCTATACCTCAAGCCTGGGCCGCGACGACTGGCTAGCCCCATACATAGTGCAAGTCTTCGCAGCACACGTTGCGGCCCTGGCAGAGAACAATATTGTAGGCCCGGATAGGCTCGCCTGCGTAGCCGGTACACTACTTGATCTCCTCCAGAGCGGTGACCCCTACGGCAAGGTCGTCGACAGCATCAAGGCGGCCGAGGACTATTTTGAGGCGCTAGAGGCATATCTGTATAAGAGGTGCGGGGACGAGGCTGGCTTCGTACCGATAGGTAGGAGCCGGAATGACCAGGTAGCGGCTGTCCTCGAGCTGGCCGTGAGGCACCATCTCTTCCAGATACTGCAGGAAATGATTGAGCTCCGCCGCTCACTCATAGAGAAGGCGAAGGAGTACAGCGACGTCGTCATACCAGTCTACACCCACCTACAAGTTGCTCAGGCTACGTGGGCTGCTGACTACCTCCTCTCCTTCGAAGAGGCGTTGGAGGATGCATGGAGGTGGATCGCTGAGGGCATAAGGATGCTTGATAAGAGCCCCTTGGGCTCAGGCCCGGCCGCTGGCACCATGGTCGCGTTCAGTGATAGGACGTGGGATAGGCTGCTCTGTTTCAACCAGCATGCGCTCGAGCCGTATTATGCTACCTCGTCCAGGCTTAACGTGTTGGCTGCATGCTCCATCCTGGCCGTCCTCATGACGGAGCTTTCGAGGCTCGCCGAGGACATGGTTATCCAGTCTAGCCAGGGGTTTATGGTAGTGGACTTCTCAGACGAGTTCGTGGCGACCAGCAGCATAATGCCGCATAAAAGGAACCCCGTTGTAGCGGAGGTTCTGCGCGCCAGGGCTGGCGGCGCTATCGGCGACCTGGCAGCAGCCCTCTCCATGTATAAGGGGCTGCCCTACGGCTACAACTTAGATCTACAAGAGGTTAATGAAAGGCTGCGCGCCCTGCTAGAATCAACACTTACAAGTGTGAAGGTCCTGGCAAGAATGGTTAGAGGGCTAAGGATATCTAGGGAATCCGCAGCCAGGCTTTTGCAGGGTTCAGTGTACTGGGGGCAGGAGCTGAGCGAAGCCCTATCACTGAAGACCGGGGCCCCCTTCCGCGAGGCATACTTCTCGACAGCCTCCGCGCTCCGGCATGACGGGTGGCGGCAGGGGCCTGAAACAAGGAGGCTTCTCGAGGCGGCAGGCATAGAGCCTTCAAAACCCGAAGAACTAGTACGCGCTAGGAGCGGCGACCCTGCAGGGAGGATCACCGAGGCTGAGAAGAGGCTTGAAGAAGACCGTAGGGTGGTTCGGAAACTCCTCGAGGAATTCATGGAGTGCAGGACTAGGCTCGTAGAGGCCTTGAAGAGCATCGCGTTGAGAGGGGGCGGCGCCTAGATGCCGGTCCGGGTGTACTCGTTCCCTCACCTCTACTGCCGCACCGGGATGCGGGCGAGGCTGCTGCTCGAGAACGGTATGGGGTTTGAGGGCTGCGGCTTCGGCGCTAAGGGCGTCAAGGTCGGCGAGGTCGTATTCTCAACCAGCATGACTGGGTACCCGGAGAGCCTCACAGACCCGAGTTATGAGGGGCAGATACTCGTCTACACGCATCCAATGGTAGGCAATTATGGCGTCCCCTCGAAGGAGTTTAGGGTTGAGGGCATCCCCGCCTGCTACGAGTCCGATAGGATACATGTTGAGGGGTTTATAATAGGGGAGCTGCCGGAGCCGAGCCACTACCTCTCATCGATGAGCCTCTCGGATTGGCTGAGGTCGGAATCGGTGCCCGGAATGTATAGGGTTGACACGAGGATGATTGTAAAGACTATTAGGAGTAAGGGTGTAATGATGGGGGTAATAGCCGTATACAGTGAAGACGAGGAGCCGCCAGCGTGGAGCAGGATGATGGATATGCTGAGGAGAGCCAAGAGATATGACGAGCTGAAGCTCGCCTATCGGGTCTCGCCCCTGGAGCCTATAGAGCATACACCGGTACATGCAGGGTATAACGGGCGCACAGTTGCAGTCCTTGACTGTGGATTGAAGTATGGTATACTGAGGGAGCTGCTGAAGAGGGGGTTCAGGGTTGTAAGGTATCCCTGCTGGTCCAAGGCAGAGGAGGTCGTCGAGGAGGCTGACGCAGTACTCCTAAGCAATGGGCCTGGCAACCCCTCCATACTAGATGAGGCTATAAAGGCCGTTCAGGGGATACTGGAGTACCGCCTACCCGTGCTCGCGATCTGCCTCGGCATGCAGCTCCTATGCGTCGCGAGCGGGGCTAAGACATTCAAGCTCCCCTACGGACACCGTGGCCCAAACAAGCCGGTCGTCGACCTGGATACGGGGAGGTGCTTTGTCACCACACAGAACCACGGCTACGCCGTTGATGCTGGGAGCCTCGCTGGGACTGGGCTCCGGTTACGCTTCCTAAACCCCGACGATAAGACTGTTGAAGGCGTCGTCGATGCTGATGGAAGGGTTCTCGCCGTGCAGTTCCATCCCGAGGGCGGCCCAGGCCCCCATGACTCTATGTGGATGTTCGACTGGCTTGCAAGGAGGGTTAAGGCTTGAGGGTCGACGTGAGGAAGGTATTGGTTATAGGGTCGGGCTCGATTAAGATAGCTGAGGCTGCCGAGTTCGATTACAGCGGTAGCCAGGCGTTAAAGGCGCTGCGCGAGGAGGGCATAGAGACCATACTCGTCAACCCCAATATCGCAACTATACAGACCAGCCATAAGATGAGCGATAAGGTGTACCTCGGGCCGCTTAAGCCATGGTTCGTCGAGAAGGTGATTGAGAGGGAGAGGCCCGATGCAATCCTACTAGGCTTCGGCGGCCAGACGGCCCTCAGCCTCGGAGTGGCGCTCCACGATAGCGGTATCCTGAAGAAGTATGGCATAAGGGTGCTGGGGACACCCATTGAGGGCATTAGGAGGGCGCTCTCAAGGGCCCTCTTCAGGGAGACTATGATCAAGTGGGGGCTGCCGGTACCGCCGAGCAGGCCTGCCAGGAGCGTCGAGGAAGCGATGAAGCATGCCGAGGAGATAGGGCCACCCGTGATAGTGAGGGTGAGCTTCAACCTCGGCGGAGGGGGTAGCTTCGTCGCCTGGAGCACGGAGGAGCTTGAAGACTACCTCCGGAGGGCGTTCGCACAGTCAGAGATAAGGGAAGTACTGGTCGAGAAATACCTCTACCACTGGAAGGAGATAGAGTTCGAGGTTGTAAGGGACCAGTACGGGAGCATGGTGGCAGTCGCCTGCATGGAGAACGCCGACCCCATGGGGGTTCATACCGGCGAGTCAGTCGTAATAGCTCCCTGCCAGACGCTCACAGACTACGAGTACCAGCTGCTCAGGGACGCCTCCCTCCGCGTTGCAGAGTCGATAAGCCTCATAGGAGAGGGCAATGTACAGCTAGCCCTCGACCCGAACGACAGCAACCACTACTACGTCATAGAGACTAACCCGAGGATGTCTAGGAGCAGCGCCCTTGCAAGCAAGGCCACCGGCTACCCGCTTGCATACATCGCGGCCAAGCTCGCACTAGGCTACCGCCTCCACGAGCTCCTCAATAGAGTTACCTGCAGGACTTGTGCATGCTTCGAGCCGAGCCTGGACTACGTCGTCGTTAAGGTTCCACGGTGGGACTTGGAGAAGTTCGAGGGCGTGGAGAAGTCGATAGGATCCGAGATGAAGAGCATAGGCGAAGTAATGGCGATAGGGAGGACTTTCATCGAGGCACTCCAGAAGGCCATAAGGATGCTAGACATAGGCGAGCCGGGGCTGACGGGCGGGCCGACATACAGCTCGGAGTACACGCTCGAGGAGGTAATGGATAAGCTTAGGAGGAGGGAGCCGTACTGGCCGCTGTGGGCAGCTAAGGCCTTCCAGCTCGGGGCGAGCGTGAAGGAGGTCGCCGCCGCGACCGGCATAGACCCCTACTTCCTATACCAGGTGGCAGACGTCGTAAGACTGACGGAGGAGATAAGGAAGACCGGTCTCAACGAGGCTAGGCTGGCGGAGGCGAAGAGGCTCGGCTTCAGCGATGAACAGCTCGCCGCCATAACCGGCCTCGAGGAGTCAAAGATAAGGGAGTGGAGGAGGCGTATAGGAGCCAGGCCCTTCACCAAGCAGATAGACACACTCGCCGCGGAGTGGCCTGCCGAGACCAACTACCTGTACATGACGCATAACGCGTCGGAGCACGATATATCTGCCTCGAATAGCCCGCGCACGATACTAGTGATAGGTGCAGGCGTCTTCCGTATAGGCGTCAGCGTCGAGTTCGACTGGGCTGTGGTAAACTACGCCGACGCCGCCAAGAAGAGGGGCTACGAGGTCATAGTGGTCAACTACAACCCCGAAACAGTCTCGACCGACTGGGACATGAATGATAAGCTGTACTTCGAGGAGATCACGCTCGAGCGCATACTAGACATATACGAGTTCGAGAAACCCGGCGGCGTCGTGGCGTTCGCGGGCGGGCAGATAGCAAACAAGCTTGCACGCCCCCTCGAGGAGGCCGGCGTAAAGCTCCTAGGGACGCCGGGGAGGAGCGTGGATAGGGCGGAGAACCGCGCCCTATTCAGCGAGCTGCTGGACGAGCTGGGCATAAAGCAGCCACCATGGGTGGCAGCCACAAGTATAGATGATGTACTTGCATTCGCGGAGAAGGTCGGCTACCCCGTCCTCGTAAGGCCCAGCTATGTGCTAAGCGGCTCAGCGATGAACATTGCCTGGTCGAGGAGGGAGCTCCTCGAGTACCTCAACAAGGCTGCCAGGGTCTCGCCACGCTACCCCGTCGTCGTATCCAAGTTCATTCAGGGTGCCATTGAGGCTGAGATAGATGCCGTCGGCGACGGCGTATCATCGGTCGGCACGGTCATCGAGCACATAGAGCCCGCGGGGATCCATAGCGGCGACTCGACGATGATAATACCGTACTACAGCCTGCCCAGCAAGGCAGCCGAGAGAATGATGGAGGTGGCGCAGACGCTCAACGAGGTTCTCGGGATAAAGGGCCCGTTCAACATCCAGTTCCTCTACGACGGCAGGGACGTCTATGTTATAGAGCTAAACCTTCGATCCAGTAGATCAATGCCATTCACCAGCAAGGTGACGGGCTACAACCTCATGGAGGCGGCGGCAGACGCATCCCTCGATGGCAGGATCAAAGGCCTCAAACACCCCGGCGCCTTCAACTACCTCAGGCCAGCCGCCTGGGGAGTGAAGTCGCCGCAGTTCTCATGGGCTAGGCTCCGCGGCGCCTACCCACACCTCGGCCCCGAGATGAGGAGCACCGGCGAGGTCGCAGCCCTAGGCGACACCCTCGAGGAGGCCCTGCTGAAGAGCTGGCTCAGCGTGCACGGTAACGAGCTTCCATCAAAGGATAAGCTAGTCATAGCATACTCGCCGGTGGAGTACGAGAAGGAGTACGTCATAGCAGCGGCTGAGATACTCTCATCGATAGGATACATAGTCTATACCCTTGAAGGAATGGAGGCCGGGGGCCTCGACGCCATAGGGAAGCGTGAGGCATGCAAACTGATAACAGCCGGCAAGGTCGGCGCCGTCATCACCACCGGCCATGCACCAGAGAAGGACTACTCCGTAAGGAGGCTGGCAGCAGACATGAACGTCCCACTCATACTCGATGGAAGACTAGCCTACTACCTCGCGAGGAGCATCCGCTGGCTCCATGAAGGCGGGGAGCTGAAGGCAAAGGAGCTGAGGGAGTACTGGGTGAAGGGAAGGTGAGGGTTCTACTCGTCTACGACTATGCCCGTGAGGAGGAGAAGAGGATAAAGAAGGAGCTGGAGAACAGGGGCGTCAACTGCATACCAGTCAACGTGCTGAGGACGTACATCGACCTCAGCAGCGAGGGTGAAGGAGTGGCAGTCATAAGGCCGGTGGCCATGTACACCGCTGCATACAGCGCAGCCGCCCTCGAGGCGCAGGGCTTCGAGACCATAAACAACAGCTCAACAATAATAACGGCCGGCGATAAGGCTCTCACCTACTCCATCCTGCGGAGGCACAAGGTGCCAATCCCACGCACGATACTAGTGCTTGACGCGAGACCCCTCCAGGAGGCTGCACGGCTCCTCGGATACCCCCTCGTCGATAAACCACCGATAGGGAGCTGGGGGAGGCTTGTAACACTAATCGAGAACACCCATCAGCTGAAAACCATAGCTGAGCACCGCAGCATACTCGGCTCAAAACAGCTCCGCGTCCACCTGCTGCAGGAATACATCCCCTCCGGCTCGACGGACATACGCTGCATAGTGGTCGACGACGAGATGATAGGCTGCATGAAGAGGATAGCCGCACGCGGCGAGTGGAGGAGCAACGTCGCCCTCGGCGCGAGGGTCGAGCGCTATAGGGCCGACGGGGAACTGGAAGACCTAGCCATTAGGGCTGCAAAGGCGCTGGGAGGCTTTTTCGTCTCACTCGACTTCTTCAACCACCCAGACCGCGGCTACCTCGTAAACGAGGTGAACGGCGTGCCCGAGTTCAAGGGCTTCATGCACGCCACGGGGGTAAACGTGGCCGCCGTGCTTGTTGAGAAGATCATAGAGCATTATAAGAGGTGATGCATCCATGGTCGAAGCCTGCATAGTGGGTGCGTCAGGGTATACGGGTGGAGAGCTACTACGCTACCTCGCCCTACACCCCGACGTCGAGGTGGTGCTAGCTACATCAAGGGAGTATGCAGGGCTCCCCGTGAGCTATGTACACCTAAACCTGCGAGGATTCTACAGATACCTGCGCTTCACGAAGCTAAACCTCGACGAGGTAACCAGGAAGTGTAGTATAGTCTTCCTCGCAGTCCCCCACGGAGTCTCGATGAAGCTTGTACCTGAGCTGCTCAGGACGGGGATCAAGGTAATAGACTTAAGCGCCGACTATAGGCTCAAGGACCCCAAGGTGTACGAGTACTGGTACGGCAGGAGACACGAGTACCCCGAACTCCTACGGGAAGCCGTCTACGGGCTCCCCGAGCTCCATAGAGAAGAGATAAGGAAGGCACAGCTCGTCGCAGTCCCCGGCTGCAACTCGACCGCAGCAATACTGGCTGCAGCCCCCCTCGTCAAGTACGGCCTCATAGACCTAGACCACATAGCCGTTGACGTCAAGGCTGGGAGCAGCGAGGCGGGGAGCAAGCCCTACCCCGGAAGCCACCACCCAGAGAGGGAGAACGCGATAAGACCATACGACCCGGCAGGCCATAGGCACGTCGCAGAGGTTGAGCAGGAGCTCGGCATGCTGGCGGGGAGGAGCATCAAGGTCGCCTTCACCCCTCACGCCGTCAGCGCCATACGCGGCAGCCTCGCAACGGTACACGCATGGCTGAAGGAGGGCGTCAGCGAGAGGGATGTGTTACGCGCATATACATCCATGTACCGGGGCGAGCCATTCATAAGGCTCGTACGCGTCGGCCTCCTGAGATACCCCGACCCCAAATACGTCATAGGCAGCAACTACGCCGACGTCGGCTTCGCCGTGGACGAGCGCGTCGGGAGGATCGCGGCGTTCGCGGCGATCGACAACCTCGGCAAGGGCGCTGCCGGCCAGGCGGTACAATGCATGAACATAATGCTGGGCTTCGACGAGACCAAGGGACTCCTCATACCACCGCTCAAGCCCGCCTAGAGGAGGTAGAGGGGTGATCAGCCTCTTTGCTTGTAGTGAAGGCTGGGGGTAGAACCCTCCTAGCCAACATGGACACCATACTCGATGATATAGCTGCATTAGCAGCTAAGGAGGAGGTCATCCTTGTACATGGGGGAGGCGACCTCGTAACAGAGTACTCCAGGAGGATGGGTATCGAGCCCCGCTTCGTCACCTCGCCCAGCGGCGTTAGGAGCAGATACACCGATGAGAGGGAGCTCGAGGTCTACACGATGGTCATGGCCGGCCTCATCAACAAGAGGCTTACAGCAGGCCTCGTAGCTCGGGGCGTCGGAGCCATAGGAGTAAGCGGCGTCGACGCTGCAATCCTCGCCGCTAAGAGGAAGAAGCACATACTCATAATCGATGAAAGGGGGAGGAAGAGGCTGATCCCCGGAGGGTACACTGGCAGGATAAAGGATGTGAACTCCGAGGCACTCCGGGAGCTAGTACGGCTAGCGAGAGTAGTCGTCCTATCACCTCTCGCTATCGAGCCGGAGACGGGCCAGCTCCTAAACACCGACGGGGACCAGGCGGCTGCACGTGTAGCTGCAGCCCTCCGTGCAGACAAGCTCATCCTGCTGACCGACGTAGACGGGGTAATGCTCGACGGAAAACTCGTAGAGGAGCTAGACCCGCAGAGAGCCAGGGAGCTGGCTAAGCTCGTGGGCCCAGGGATGAACCGGAAGCTGATACACGCAGCCGAGGCCGTGGAGGCAGGGGTAGGGGAGGCCATAATTGGTAACGGCACAAAGAATGCCCCGATACAAAGACTATTGAGCGGCGCCAAGGCAACAAGAATACGAGGGAGTGGAGGAGGCTGAGCACCGTGGCCAGGGATAAACAATCAGTCGACGAGAAAGACCTCAAGATAATAGAGATACTAAGGGAGAATGCACGTGCGAGCTACGCCGAGATAGCGAGGGAGGTGGGGCTCAGCGAGAGCGCCATCCGGAAGAGGATAGCATCCCTCATCAAGCGGGGCATCATAAGGAGGTTCACCATAGACTACAGCATTGCGAGCGAGATAAGGGCCGCAGTCCTCATAAAGGTCAAGCCCCCCGCGCCCGTGCCCGAGGTCTCCAGGAACATTATAAGGCATGTTAAGGGCGTTGACAGGCTCTACGAGATAACGGGGAACTATGATATCCTCGTGATTCTCAGGGGGTCCTCGATAAAGGACATCAATGAGAGCATCGACAAGATAAGGAATATAGACGGGGTAGCCGACACTAACACGCTTATAATACTCAAGTCATGGCCCTAGACGACGGGAGCACATCCATGGAGGAGAAGCAGCCGAGGATAGATATTGACCATCTAGCCTGGCTTGCGAGGCTCCAGCTGAGTGAGGATGAGAAGGAGGAGATAAGGAGATCAATAGAGCGCATCATGGAGTTCATAAATAGGCTGCTCGAGGCCCCCGTCGAGGATGTGGAGCCTCTATATCATCCGCTTGACAAGGAGGGACTACTTAGGCCCGATGAGCCCTCACCCGGCCTGAGCCAGGAGGAGGCCCTAATGAATGCGGCCGCGACGGAGAACGGGTACTTCAAGGCACCCAGGACGCTCGAGGAGTAGAGAACCTATCCAGCCCTATCCCTCAGCATACTGATTACACGCGCCAGGCACCCGACATCACCAGGCGACGAGACCAGCACGGCGTCCAACAAGCCGTCAACTATGTCGGCTAGCTCCACCGCCTCCTCAGGCCCTAGCACGGGCTGGCCCTGGAGGAGCCTCCTAAGCCTTTCAAGTCCCTCGCCGCACCCAACTATTAGGTAGCCTACCAGCTTCTTGCCCTGCTCATGCGCCTCGCCCGCCGCAACCTCTAAGTCTTCCAGGCGGTTGACCCACCTCGTTACAAGGAAGAAGTCGAAGGGGCCCCTCACCCTCCCAAGCACCTTCTCGCGGCCGTGCCGTAGGCTCAGCAGCGCCCCGACCCGTACGCCTCTAACCGTCTCCCTAACCAGCCTCGCAGCCTCCTCACTACTGGTGTTCACCGGCTCACCGTATAGCGGGGGATCGCCCCTCAACACGACGAGCTCCTCGACGCCGCATGCTCTTAGCCCCTTAGCTATCGAGATCACCGCGTTCAGGTTTACATCCAGTAGCCTGATGTGGGGTATTGTGCGGGCTCCAAGCCTCTCGTGTAATAGGCATGCGATTATCGGTGCATACCCCCTCGGTGCTCCCAGGGGGGCCTCTGGTATGTCTAGTGCATTGGCGCCTGCCTCCAAGAGTGCGACCG
This sequence comes from Thermoproteota archaeon, assembly GCA_013153145.1. Lineage (GTDB taxonomy): Archaea > Thermoproteota > Thermoprotei_A > Sulfolobales > Pyrodictiaceae > JAADEY01. The sequence continues at coordinate 26,089 of JAADEY010000047.1, forward strand.
CCCTCTTACCCAGCTTCTCCCATTTACTGCTAGGCTCCAGCTCTGCCCAGACCTCCATCACTGTCCACCTCGTCTAATGCCCGGAGGGTATTGCCTAGGCATATAACTGTGATCTTAGCTGTTCATTGCAACGATTAGAGTAATGAATATATATCAGCGGTTTCGACAAGAAAGACACGGAGTTCTCAGGAGGTGAGAAGAGATGCCCTCGGCAAGGAGAGGCGTAAACTGGGCGGTAGAGGTCCTAAAGAGGCTGAAGGGAGTAGAGTTCCCGGTAAAGAAGGAGGAGCTCAAGGAGAGGCTTAAGGGACTCTACTGGGCAGGCATGCCGATAGAGAGGATACTAGACGAGGTAGAGAAGGAGGAGTTCAGGAGCCCCGCCGAGCTACTCCACGAGCTAAGCGAGGCCATAAGGAAGCTCGAGGAGAGGGGCGAGCTACCGATAACCGCCCGCCGCGGCATAAACTGGGCAGTCGAGGTACTGAAGAGGCTAAGGGGCGCAGAGTTCCCGCTGAAGAAGGAGGAGCTCGCCAAGAGGCTTGAGGGCCTCAAGTGGCATGGCCTCGACATAGAGGCTGTATTGAAGGAGGTCGAGAAGGAGGAGTTCCACAGCCCAGCTGAGGTACTCCACGAGCTGAGCGAGGCCATAAGGAAGCTGGAAGAGAAGGCGATGCTGCACACCGCCTAGGCTCCTAAGCTAGTTTTTACCCTAACCCTACTCATGGGATTGTCCTCCCGTCCCTGCAGGCCTGGGGGATTAATTATTACCCTTCCACTTCCTCGCCACAAGCAAGGGTAGGGGTATTGGCTAGGGAAGCATTTTACATAACGACCCCCATCTACTATCCTAATGATAGGCCCCACATAGGCCATGCATACACCACTGTGCTTGCCGATGTGCTTGCAAGGTGGAATAGGCTGCTCGGGAAGGATGTATTCTTCCTTACAGGCACGGATGAGCATGGCTTGAAGCTGCAGCGCACTGCCGAGAAGCATGGTGTCAGCCCTAAGGAGTTCGTCGATAAGATGTCAGCTATCTTTAAGAGCTACTGGGAGAAGCTCCAGATAAGCTATAACAGGTTTATCAGGACGACTGACCCAGACCATGTCGAGACGGTGAAGCTTGCACTTAGCAAGATATACAGTAAGGGCTTGATATACAAGGGCGTGTATAAGGGCTGGTACTGTACGAGCTGCGAGAAGTTCTACAGTGAGGGCGAGTACATAGAGAAGGACGGGGTTAAGCTCTGCCCACTCCACCTCAAGCCCCTAGAATGGGTCGAGGAGGAGTCATACTTCCTCAAGCTCTCAGAGTACGAGGACACGGTCGTACGCGCTTTAGAGTCTGGGATCGTGTATCCCCCACAGTACGCCAGGGAGGTTCTTGGCAGGATAAGGAAGGAGGGGTTGAGGGACGTATCGATTACGAGGCCGAAGGAGAGGGTCTACTGGGGCATCGAGGCACCATGGGATAAGAGTCACACCATCTACGTCTGGGTTGACGCACTACTAAACTACCTTACAGCCATAGGCTATGGGAGGGATGAGGATAGGTTTAAGCGGTATTGGAGCGTCGTGCACCACGTGATAGGCAAGGATATACTATGGTTCCATACAGCCCTATGGTTCGCCATACTCGCAATGCTCGAGCTCCCGCCGCCGAGGAGGCTGCTGGTGCACGGGTTTATACTATGCAGGGGCGTCAAGATGAGTAAGACTATAGGCAACATAGTCAGTATAGACGACCTCCTAGAGACGTATGGCTCGAGCGACGCTGTCCGCTACCTCCTGGCCAGGTTCTCCACCTTCGAGAAGGATATGGACTACGACCCGGACTTGTTCCGCAACGCTTACAACGCCGAGCTTGCAGACACCTACGGCAACCTCGTGAGGAGGGTTGGTGTCCTCGTTAGGAGGAAGCTGGGGGGAGTCCTACGGCGCCGCGAGGTCGACGAGGAGCTTGCCAGGGTCGCTGACGAGGTTAAGCATGACACCATGAAGCTTATGGATAGGTATAGGGTGAGCGAGGCGCTTGTAAGGATATTCGACCTGCTCCGCGAGGCTAACGCGTACCTTAACCGGAAGGAGCCGTGGAGGGCTGAGGACCCGGAGCCCATACTCTATAACGCCATGGAGGCTGTGAGGGTTGCAACGAACATGCTTGCCGCATTTATGCCGTCAACCGCTGCAAGGCTCGCGGATGTGTATGGGTTCAGGCTGCTGGGACTTGAGGAGCTCGTCTTCGGCTCCTGGGAGTCATATAGGGTTAAGGAGGCCCCGATACTCTTCAAGAAGCTGAGGGCCTAGGGGGTTTTGAGCGGCCTGGCCCCAATACCCTTCCTCCCGCCTCCCGGCAGCCTGAGTAGTCCTCCCTCCCCATACTCTACCCCGCCCTCGACCGGCTCCTCGGCTAGGAATAGGGGGCTGTCCAGGTCGATGAACCTGGCTGCTTCGGATACGTAGGCCAGCATGGCTGCCGGCGTTATCCCGAGCCTCGTTTCAACCATGCAGCCCAGCATGGCGTCGATGCCCAGTCTCTCGAGCACCCTTAGTGCTGTCGCCGCCTGCAATGGGCCCCCTATCTTCATCAACTTTATGTTGATTACGTCTACTACTCCGCGGGCGGCGAGGCTTACAACCTCCCGCAGCGACTTCGCAGACTCGTCCGCGGCTACCGGTATCCTTGAGTGCCTGGAGACCTCTTCGAGGCAGTCTATGCACCAGTAGGGGGTTGGCTGCTCGACGAGCTCTACGTCGTACTCCTCGAGCCGTGAAACAGCCTTTACAGCCTCACGCCTGCTCCACGCCTGGTTCGCATCGACCCGGAGCCTAATGGAGCTCCCGACAGCCTCGCGGACGGCCTCGACACGCCTTATATCCTCCTCGACGGGGCCGCCGAGCTTAAGCTTCAACACCCTAAACCCCTTCTCGACAACGCGGCGGGCCTCCTCAGCCATCTCCGACGGTGATGCAAGGCTTATCGTGTAGTCGGTGTAGACCCTTGAACGCATGGGGCCGCCGAGGTACTCTGCCAGGCTCAGCCCCAGGCTCTTCGAGGCTGCATCTAGGACGGCCATCTCGAGGCCTGCACGCGCCGCCGAGAACCCCTCAACGCCATGTATCTTCGCAAGTATTTTCGACAACTCCGAGACCGGGTCAAGCCCCTTAAGGCTATTAGCCACGAGGCCTACATAGCTCAGCACAGAGTCTATAGTCTCGCCCGTTACATGAAGGCTTGGACACGCCTCACCATACCCCTCAACGCCATCATCCAGCCTAACCCTGACAAACACTGTATCAGCGTAGGCAGTCTCAGCGTATGATATGCGGAAAACCGAGCGCAAAGGCACACGGACGCGCCATGCATCAATCCCAGCTATGCGGGGCAAGGAGACACCCCAGGAAGTGCTACGCCGGGTTGATTAGGAATAAGACTGCATCCCCCATACAGGGAGGGCTGAGGAGGGGATCACGAGCGGACCAGGGATGGGATGAAGAGATCCTACCAGGCCGACCAACCCTCCTCGGCGGGTTGCGGTGAAATACCTCTGCACCTCTCCATTCTCCACCCGTGGTGCATGTGGCTATGGCCGGGGAGGATGTTGTTGAGAAGGTGAGGAGGTTCCTTAAGGAGTTTAGGAGGATTGAGCCTGAGGCGGGGAAGGCTTTCCTACAGCTCGTTAGGGCCACTGGCTCGCTCAGCATAGGTGCTAAGACCGCTGAGCTGGTCGCTCTAGGTATAGCTATAGCTGCTGGCTGTGAGTATTGTGTGCGTGTGCATGCTAGGAGGGCTCTTGAGGAGGGTGCCTCGTGTAGGGAGTTGTTCGATGTCGCAGCTGTCGCGATACTGATGCGGGGAGGGCCGGCACTGCAACTTGCGTCTCTCCTGCTCGACTTCTGCGGGGAGGAGGGGCAAGCCGTTAATACTGGCCAGTAGCGACTGTATCGGCGGTGAAGTATCTTAGGCTCCGAAGCACCAGTAATTGGTAAGGATATACTCGGGCGCGTGATAAGAGACTACTCCAAGACAAAGTGGTGGGGCATCGATAGGAGGAAGATACACTGGTACCCAATCATAGACTACGAGAGGTGCGTCGGCTGCGGGATATGCTTCCTCACATGCAGCGGCAGGGTCGTATACGACTGGGACTTCGAGAGGATGAAGCCCATAGTCGCAAGGCCCTACAACTGCATGGTCGGCTGTGACACATGTGCAAAGATGTGCCCGAGGGACGCCATACTATTCCCGCCGCTCGGGAGGCTGAGGAGGTGGAGGGATGAGGCGAAGGCGATAGTGAAGGCCAGGAAGAAGATCGAGGAGCTGAAGAAAAAGCTCACCTCCTCTCAATAACAACTACATAGCCTTTTTCATCCACCCTGTCTATATATACGACATAGCAGTCCTCAGGGCAATGTAGAAGCCTCTCATGATTAGCACTCATCAATGCATGTGCTTCAACTCCAAGGGCCCGTAGTATGCCGACTACAATACCCGCCCGCACAGCAGTCAACAGCTTCGACTCATAGGCGGCCGAGGCCGGCATTGTGACCCTTACCACTATCTTCTTGTCGCTTGACTCGAGGAGGGAGAGGCGCGCCATCCCCTTCAACTGGGCAGCTACACAGTTATGGCACTTGACATAGGCCTCCATCTTCTCATGCAATGATGACCCGGTATCTGTCTCCATACCCCCTAGCATACAACACTCCTTAACGAGGTCCGGGAAGGAGTCCTTCACGGCCCTGGCGGCTATCTCGACCGCATCTATGAAGCCCGCTGAGCCGACGACCTTGTATATTGTGCTGGGCATCTCGCGGAAGAAGGCGTTGTGGAATAGCCTCCGGTACGTGTCGGCAAGGAGCTCCCACTTCAGTTCGACTTTGTCCATGGCTCCTGCTCCTTATAGGATGCTTAGCCAATATTGCAGCCATATTAGTGTATCCGTACTCAAACTATACTCAATCTCCACAAGAAAAAACCGGTATACACTCTATACCACTACCCAGCCGAGCCGAATAGGAAAGAGAGCTCTATAGTTTCACCGATAACCTAAACCGACACTTCTCGCCAACACCCCACTTGATGTGCTTATTCACGCTGTGAGGCGGTATACGCACACCATAGTAGCTGCTCAACACTCCTAGGAGGAGGCCTGGGACGGGGCAGGCGGTCCCCTTTATCTCGTAGCCGCCGACACGCTTCGGACACACATTACAACCCTCAACAACAACCTCGATTACATCACCATCCCTGGTAACGGTGAAGCGATCAGCCAGGCCAAGCATGTCAGCAGCCTTACGCAACGCATCCTCCGGGCTAGCAGCGTCCCTTACCAGGCTGCCTACCTCCCTTCCGGCATGATACGCTATGACGTTCATCAACGGCTGCGCGCAGCCAACAACCCTGTATACGCCATAAGCAATGCCTATCATTAACGCGGAGACGACCGGGTTCTTGACCTGCTTCTTCATGGAAGCCCTCTGCCTACGGACTAGTTGGGCTTGAAAAATAGTTTCTCAACTAATATTTGGTGCGGGGTTACCTCTGAGGGGCTGACTCCTTCAGTAGTTCCTTGGGGGCCTAACCTTCATTATCATTCTCCTGCCCATGACGTTCCAGTACTCGACCTCAACGCCGGGCTCGATCTTGGATGCCAGGTTAGGATCCTTAGGCTTCTCGACCTCGAACGTCTCGAACGTCTCCATATCCATTATCTGCAGCGTGTCGCCGGTCACAGCCAGTACCTGGCCTATACGCTTCTCTATTATTGGTACCTCGACGCGTGTATCGACCGGGGCTACTAGCGTCCTCTTCGAGCCAGTGAACAAGCCTATAGCTACTACATGCGCCTTAGCACTGCCATGCTTGCCCGTCTTAGCCTTACTTATCTCCACAATCCTGCAAGGCTCCCCATTAATCACTATATAGCTCCCAACCTTCAAGTCACCCAGGGTCGCATAGGTCACGCTCACAGCCACACACCCCAGGACATTGAGGCTGGAGCCACTCCTCCAAATAAAATCAACCCTCCCGCAACAGAGTCACGCATATAAGCCCCTACTAGACATGCGGAGGCATGGTGCCGCGGTAGTATAGCCTGGCCTAGTATGCGGGCCTGTCAAGCCCGTGACCCGGGTTCAAATCCCGGCCGCGGCGCCACCCCCTCCAAACACATGCCTACAGCAAAGTTGTACCCGGCTCCCAAGCAGGGGAAGCTCTCAGTAACGATATGTCTAACTGGCTTCTCATGTTC
>JAADEY010000016.1 GCA_013153145.1 Thermoproteota archaeon
AGGTCTTCATCGGGAGCTGTACCAACGGCAGACTAGAAGACATGGAGGCAGCAGCAAGAATACTGAAAGGGAGGAGGGTTAAGGCGAGGTGCATAGTCATACCTGCTTCGAGGAGGATACTCGCAGCGATGGCAAAGACGGGTATACTGGACATATTCCTCGAGGCAGGCTGCACGATCACACATGGCACATGCGGGCCATGCGTCGGCGCCCACTTCGGCATACTCGGCCCCGGCGAGGTGATGGTCAGCACGGCCAACCGTAACTTCCGGGGGAGGGCAGGCGACCCCTCAGCTAAGGTATACCTAGCATCACCGGTGACGGCGGCAGCCACGGCGGTGGAGGGTAGGATAACTGACCCCCGCAGATTCATGCGCCTCGGGTGAGTGTTGTGGGGCTGGTCTTCCGCGGGAGGGCTATAAGGCTCGGCGACGACGTGAACACTGACGAGATAATAAGCTACAAGTATAAGGGTAAGACCATAGACGAGAAGGAGCTTGCGCAACACGTCTTCGAAGACCTAGACCCGAGGCTGCCGAGGATGATAAGGCCGGGGGACATAATCGTCGCGGGCAGGAACTTCGGCTGCGGCAGCAGCAGGGAGCATGCAGCGCTCGCTATAAGGGGTGCCGGCGTGAGGGTCATCGTAGCTGAGAGCTTCGCGAGGATCTTCTACAGGAACGCTGTCAACCTAGGCATACTCCCGGTGGAGGCGCCGCGCAGCCTCATAGAGGAGACCTCCACCGGCGACACGATAGTGGTCAGCGTCGAGGACTCCAAGGTATATAATGAGACGAGGAGGGTCGCGGCTGAGGCAAGGCTCCCGCCGCCCTGGCTCCTCAAAGCAGTACTGGAGGGAGGCGTCGCGGCGTACTACAAGAAGTATAAGCGGCTTCCATGGATGGAGAAGGATACCCTGAGGGCATGACTAGCCGTGGAGGCAAGGATAGCGCTCGTATACAGCCTCGTCGATCCCGTCGGCCGTGGTGTGGCGGCGAGGCTCGTGGAGAGACTGGAGTGCGGCCCACCAAGGAGCATCGATGAAAGGCTAGTGGAGCTCCGTGAATGCAAGGGAACCGTACTGGCAGGCTTCAGCGACGACATAATCTACCTGGACTACGTGGACAACTACCTTGGGGGCTGGGACGCCTACATCTTCCTATCAAGACACTCATCAGCCTCGGGGAGGCCGACGCTAAGCATACACCACACCGGCAACCCCTGCAACGAGGCACGCTACGGGGGCAGGCCCAGGAGCCTAGCAATAGCATTCCCGAGGCTCGCGAAGCTACTACTCATGAAGTACCGGGAAGCCGCGGAGAGCCAGGGCCTCCTCGACGAATACCAGCTAACCCTCGAGGCAACGCACCACGGGCCAACAGAGCCCGGGAAGCCACTAGTCTTCATAGAGATAGGGAGCAGGGAGGAGCAGTGGAGGGATGAGAGGGCACTCGATGCAATGGCCTCTGCCGTCGAGGCAGCCCTTGAATCAAGCCTTCCGCGCTGCAGACCCGTCATAGGCGTTGGTGGCACGCATTACCCGGAGAGGCATACTAGGCTCATGCTTGAGGGGGACGTATGCTATGGCCATATATTCGCAAAGTACACGGCTGATTGCATTGACGAGGAGATGCTGAGGATGGCTGTCGAACGCTCCGCGGACAGAATTGAGGGCTTCATAGTGCTGAAGACTAGGTCGAGGGTCAAGAACCTGGTTAGAAGGATTGCGGAAGCAATGGGGTTGTGGGTGGAAAACCTCCGCTAGAGCCTGCTCCCGCTACGCCTCTTCTCAAACCTCTTCTTCATCAGCTTGACCCTAAGTATCTCCTCCCTCATCCTGTCGTCAAGCACCCTACGTATGAACTTTATCGCCGACTCGTAACGCGGTATTATGAGGTAGTCGAGGGCGTTAAGCAGCCTCTGCGTCTCCCTCAGCTCAGCTATCATCTTCTCCAGCGTAGCCTCTATCTCAACGAGCTTCAATAGGTTCTTGAGGCCCTCAATCATATGGTTCCTTGCAGGCACTATCCTCGGCGAGACGTGGGTGAGGCTGTAGGCTAGGGGCGGGATACTCTGCTCGTCAACGCTTAGGCTTGGAGCCTTGACTGCGAAGAGTATCTTAGTCTCAATATTCACGGTTAGCGTCGGCGGTATAGAGTCGGCGGCCGCGCGTACGGCCTCGAAACCGCTCTCCGCGACCGCGTTTAGATAGCTCTGGTATGCAGACATCAGGTACTCTGCGACCTTCTTGTATGTCTGCTCATACTCCTCTATGAGCTGCCTAATGTAGAGTAGGAGTACGTCCCTCTTCTCCTCAAGCACCCTCCTAATACGCTTCATCGACTTGAGCTCACGCCTAAGCCTTATCAGGTTTATTTTTGTTGGCAGTACCTTCCTGGACTCGAACGCCAAGCGTCACCATCCTCCATGCAGCGCTGAGTCATGTAGGCTACTTGGCTGCAGCCCTCTTCTTCCTGTACTTCGGATGGTACTTCTTTATGTACTCGTCCTTGATCTTGTAGAGCTCCTCCTCGGGCAGTATGCTCAGCACTTCCCATGCTATGTCCAGGGTCTCCTCTATGCTGCGGTTCTCGTAGAAGCCCTGCTTGAGGAACCTCTGCTCGAACGCCTCGGCAAACCTTAGGTACTTCTTGTCTATCTCGCTTAGGCTCTCCTCGCCAACTATGGTTGCAAGCTGCCTAAGCTCCTGGGCCCTAGCGTAGGCGGCGTAGAGCTGGTCAGATACGTTGGCGTGATCCTCCCTTGTCTTGCCGGGGCCTATACCCTCCTTCATCAGCCTCGAGAGGCTCATCAGCACGTTTATTGGCGGGTAGATTCCACGGTTCCACAGCTCCCTGCTCAGCACTATCTGGCCCTCGGTTATGTAGCCGGTCAGGTCTGGTATCGGGTGGGTTATGTCGTCGTTGGGCATCGTGAGTATGGGCATCTGGGTTATGGTTCCCCTCTTGCCGCGGGCCCTCCCAGCCCTCTCATAGATGGAGGCGAGGTCGCTGTACATGTAACCAGGGTATCCCTGCCTGCCTGGCACCTCCTCCCTCGCGGCGCTTATCTCTCTTAGAGCCTCACAGTAGTTCGTCATATCCGTGAGTATCACTAGCACGTGCATGCCTAGGTCGAATGCCAGGTACTCTGCCAGGGTCAATGCAGTCCTCGGGGTTATCAGCCTCATCATGGGCGGGTCGTCGGCAAGCGACACGAAGAATGCAGTCCTCTTAAGGGCGCCCGTCTCCTCGAAGAACCTCTTGAAGAAGAGGTACTCGTCGTACATTATGCCTATGGCGGCGAAGACTACTGCGAACTCCTCACCCTCACCCCTCACAGTCGCCTGCCTCGCGATCTGCGCGGCGAGCATATTGTGGGGGAGGCCGCTGCCGCTGAATATGGGCAGCTTCTGGCCCCTAACCAGGGTGTTCATGCCGTCTATGGCCGATACACCGGTCTGTATGAAGTCCTCCGGGAACAGCCTCGCGGCGGGGTTTAGGGGGTCGCCGTTGATGTCCCTCCAGACACCGCTGACTATCGGTGGGCCACCGTCGATGGGTTCTCCGAGGCCGTTGAACACCCTGCCGAGCATCTCGCCGGATACCTTCGCCTCAAGCGTCCTTGCCGTGAACCTCACCTTAGTGCCTGTCCTAGGTATACCGGTGGTTCCCTCGAATACCTGCACAACAGCATAGCCCATCGCCGTCTCGAGGACCCTGCCCTTCCTCTTCTCCCCGGTGGGGAGCTCGACCTCGACTATCTCGTCGTAGGCTGCGTCGCTGATGCCCTCGACTATTAGTAGTGGGCCCTTAACCTCTGCTACGGTCTCGTACTCCCTCACGATCGGGATCTTCTTGCCGAGCCTTATGCTCATGTGGTCCACCCCGCCCGGCCTACTTACCTCCCTGCAGTAACCAGGTACTCCTCCAGTAGCTTGTCGAGGGCGGCCAGTATTTTATTCCTCAACTTGTAGATCTCCTCCACCTTGTCGTTGGGGACATTGTACCTCACCATTACAAGCTCCCTCAGCAGCTTGCCCAGCCTCTCCCTTATCTTGGCGACCGGCACACCCTGCTCAACCACCCTAAGCGCGGCGCGGTGGAAGTCTATGATTGTCTTGAGCTGGGCCCACTGCTTCTGCGGCGTGGCGAAGCAGTCCACCGGGTCGAAGGCGTTCTGCTGCAGGAAGCCGGTCTTCAGTATCCTCGCGGTCTCTAGGATTAGCTTATCCTTCTCGGCCAGGCCCTCTGTACCCACGAGCTTCACTATCTCCTTCAGCTCGTCCTCCCTGAGCAGGATGTTGTACGCCTCATCCCTATACTCCTTCCAGCGCGGGTCGACGTGCTCGTGCCACCACTTAGCTACCAGGTCGCTGTAGGCCGAGTAGCTCATGACCCAGTTTATGGCCGGGTAGTGCCTGCTATATGCGAGCGCTGCGTCGAGGGCCCAGAACACCCTTATGAACCTCTTCGTGTTCGACGTGACGGGCTCTGTGAAGTCCCCGCCGGGCGGCGAGACTGCGCCGACTATGGTTACGCTCCCAACCCTGCCTGGGCGGCCGAGCAGCACAGCCCTCCCAGCCCTGCTGTAGAACTCCGCCAGCCTCGAGGCCAGGTAGCTGGGGAAGCCCTCCTCGGCGGGCATCTCCTCGAGCCTGCCCGAAATCTCTCTCAGCGCCTCAGCCCACCTGCTCGTAGAGTCTGCTACGAGGAGGACGTCGTACCCCATGTCACGATAGTACTCCGCCAGCGTCACGCCAGTATAGATGCTCGCCTCCCTAGCAGCCACGGGCATGTTGCTGGTATTGGCTATCAGTATTGTCCTCTCCATAAGCGGCCTCCCGGTCCACGGATCCTTGTACTTGGGGAACTTCAGCAGAGCCTCAGTCATCTCGTTGCCGCGCTCACCACAGCCTATGTAGACCACGACCCTCGCAGCGCTCCACTTAGCGAGGCTGTGGAGGGTTACCGTCTTCCCGCTCCCGAAGGGCCCGGGTATCGCGGCAGTGCCGCCCTTCGCTATAGGGAACAGTGTGTCTATCACCCTCATGCCGGTGATAAGCGGCTCAACAGGCTCAAGCTTCTCCTTGACAGGCCTCGGCCTCCTAACGGGCCACTTGTGGTGCATCTTCAGCTCCTTCTTACCCACACCCGGGACTGTGAGGACTGCGACTACATCCTCTATGGTGTAGTCTCCCTCGGGCGCCAGCCACTCAAGCACTCCATGCGTGTCGGGTGGAACCATGACCTTGTGCTGGATGAGCTCGGTCTCCTTCACGTAGCCCAGCACGTCGCCTGGGCCCAGCTTGTCCCCTACCCGCAGCTCCTTGTTGGGGACGAAGTGCCACTTCTTGTTAGGGTCTATCGAGGGTACCTTCACGCCCCTCCTTATGAATATCGAGCCGGTCTTATCCCTTATGACGCTGAGCGGCCTCTGGATACCATCGTATATCTGGCCTATGATGCCGGGGCCCAGGTCCACGCTCAGGGGTGCACCGGTGCCGTAGACGGGCTCGCCGGGCCTAAGCCCGGTGGTCGACTCATAGACCTGTATGAACGCCTTGTCGCCGCTCAGCCTTATTATCTCGCCTACCAGCCTCTCCTCGCCTACCTCAACCATCTCGTACATCTTGGCCCCGGACATACCGTCCGCGACGACGAGGGGGCCAGCGATCCTCACTATCCTGCCGACGACGGGCACGGATATCACCCCTGCTCGCCGAATAGCTCCTTCAGGGCCCTTGCCCTGGCCCGGTCGAGTGCCTGGCTTAGGAGGGATTCAAGCCTGTAGTCGAACCTTACCCTACCATCACTGCTCTCAACTATGAAGCCGCCTATACCCTCCACGGGCTGCTCAGCAAGCCTAATGTTGAGGCCCGTCAGCTCCTGCATGACCTCCGGCAGTATCTCCTTGACTATATCGTAGTCGCGCTTAGTGGGGGTCACGACGGCCTCCGATGTATAGCTCGATATTAGGCGGAGTGCGTCCAGGAGGAGCTTCCTCAACACCTCCCTGTACTCATCCTCCTTTACGGCGTCACGGAGCCTCCTCAAGGCCTCCTGGACAGCCCTCTCCGTGTACTCGGCCCTAAGCTTGGCGAGGTCTACGCGCAGCCTAGCCTCAAGCGAGGACTCGTGGGCCCGGAGCCTCTCAAGAGCCATCCTCAGTATGTTCTCAACCTCCTCCTCTATAGAGGCGAGTGCCTGATCCCTCGCGGTTGCGAGTAGGTTGAGGGCCGCGGCGAGTGCCTCGTCGATCTTCTTCTCTATTATCTCGTCGACGAGCTTCTTGAATATGCTCTCGAGGAGCTTCTCCGGCTTACCGACAACACGAACCTCCACGTTCTCCATGCCTCATCACCCTATACCCAGAGCCTGTAGAAGCTTCTTCCTCATGTCCACGGGCTTGCCGGGGCTTCTCGGCGTGGGGAGCTTTGATATAAGCATCTCCGGCCTCTCCCTCAACACGAGCTTGATCCTCTCCTGAACAGCCTTGTCCCCGTAGAACTCGCTTGCGACAAGGACTATGCCTATGTCCTCCCTACGCGCTATCTTCTCAAGGGCCTCAGCGGCCTCCCTTGGGGTCTTCACGGGGTAAGACTCCACCCCGATAAGCCTGAACGCTGTTGCAATATACTTATCAGATATAACGGCCACGTGCCTCTTGGGCAAGAGCCTACCCGTGCAGGAGAAAGGCTATGAATAGGCTTTAAACCTGCTGCCAGAGAAGTACCACTACCCCGGGAAGGTAGACCAAGCACCCTCCCATGGAGGATGCCTGCCTTGAAGTCGAGTGTTGTCGCTAAACAGCTCATCAAAGTGATAATAACGGTTGCGAGGGGGAAGCTGAACCTAGTCATACTGGAGCTGATAAGGTGTGGATGCTTCCACCCATTGCCGCTGGAGCCCGGCAGCAGGGGGTCGCAGCACATCACGAACGTGAGGAGGCTGCTGACAGAGGTGGAGTCACTGATATCGAGGATCGACGACGTGCAGGAGGAGGCGGCGAACTACGGCATAACATACACGGGGGAGTTCAAGCCACCGGAGCTCAGGGTAAGGGATTGGATGAAGACTGCGACCGAGGTCCTCTCAGAGGCCTATGTTGTGGTCGAGGAGGCTGAGGAGGCGATAAAGGAGCTTAGGGAGACGCTCACACCGGCCGAGGAGCTGGCCGAGCTATACGACCTCCTGGCGAAGTACAGCTTCATAAACTTCAACTTCGAGCTCTTCAAGAACTCGAAGTACATCAAGATGGGGGTTTACAGGGTTCCGAATGAGAGGCTGGGAGTATTCGAGGACATGATAAACGCATCCGGGAAGATATTCGGAATAATAGTCAGCGGCGTAGAGGAGGGCTTCAGCCTGGCAATACTCTTCTACCCATCCGACGCCGAGGTCGAGGTAGACAAGGCTGTGAGCGAGGCCAGGGCAGTAGCGTTCCGCATGCCGCCGGGCCTGCCGCAGAACCCCGCCGAGGCCGTGAAGAGGCTGCAGGCGAGGGCAGAGGAGGCTAAGAGGAGGCTCATGGAGCTCATGCCCCGCCTCGTCGAGGTGAAGGCGAAGCTCGAGGCGGTGAGGGCGGCTCTACGCATACTGGAGGCAACTAGGCTGACGAGGCTCTTCGCCATAATAACGGGCTACCTCCCCAAGGAGCTATACCCACAGATAGCCAAGAGACTTGACGAGGTCACGGGGGGCGCTCTGAGCATCTACGCTGAGAGCGAGACGGTTGCAGCCCCCGAGGGGGAGGGCGGCATAAGCGAAGTGAAGGTGCCGAAGCTCCTAGAGCCCTTCAAGGACCTGGTGCTGATGTACTCCTATCCGAGGCCTAGGGAGCTGGTCCCGATACTACTGACGGCCATAACGTTCCCGATACTATACGGCCTCATGTTCCCCGACCTAGGCCACGGCCTAGTACTACTAGCAATAGGTATACTGGCCTACATGGGCAAGATGCCGCTATTCAAGGGCGAGTCCGGCAAGAAGTGGGGCCTCATGCTAATCTACCTAGGAATCTCGGCATCCTTCTTCGGGTTCCTGGCAGGAGAGTTCTTCGGCCCACACCCCGCAGTGGCGGGCTGGCTCAACGCCTTCTGGCACGGCCACCCGCCATACGCGAGCCCGGTACACCCACTAGCGCTCAAAGCATTCCAGCTGATCAGCCCCGAGGAGGCTGCTAGGGAGGTAACACAGCTAGTGATGTTCACGTTCTACGTCGCACTAGGCTTCGGAAGCATACTGCTAATGATAGCCTCATGGCTCGGCCTCATAAACGCCATACTGCTGGGCACTAGGAGGGAGATACTGAAGGTAGTAGCCAGGGTACTCATATTCACGGGCATAGCACTAGCATTCATCATAGGCGGCAGCATAGCCGGCGCAGCAATGATATTCGCAGGAGTAGTCTTCATGGACAAGATGCTTCACATAACACTAACACCGATGCAGCGCCTAGCAGCAGACATCATAAGGACGATGATAGGGCTAGGACTACTACTAGTCTTCATAGAGCCGATAATCCACGGAGAGGCGGGCGAGAGCCTCGGAATGAGGATATTCATGGGCTTCATGGAGGCATTCGACATGCTACTACTAATGATAAGCAACACAGTATCATTCGTCAGGATTATGGGACTAATGCTGGCGCACAGCGGCCTAATGTACGGATTCACAGTACTCTCACTACTAATATGCCACACGGCATGCAGCATAATCAACGCCTTCTTCGCAGCAATAATCTACCTAATAGGCAACATACTGACGTTCGGCCTAGAGGCGATAATAGCGTTCGCCCACACACTGAGGCTCCACTTCTACGAGATGTTCAGCAAGTTCTACGAGGGCGGAGGCATACCATACGAGCCAGTCGTAGTAAGGATGCCCGTAAGGATAATGCTCGCCTAAACACGAGCCCCCTCCGGGCCACACCTTTCTTTTAAAACCTGGAGAGGAACCCGCAAGCCTCATCCACCCCTCCTCCCCAGAGCTCCTGAGACAAGGGGCCTAAGGAGGGTATGCATAGCGGTAAAGGGCAGGGACTGGAGGCTACGCGGCCTAGCCTAGAACCCCGGCTGCAGGGCAGACAGGGGCTCCATGGGCTCGGCAATGGTGTTTAAAAAGAGGCGTTGCCCCTAGGCGACTGTTATCCTCTCAGCTAGCTCCTCGTTGCCGGTGTATGCTGCGACTAGCAGTATCGCGAGGTCTTCTATGTCTAGGAGTAGGAGCTCGAGCATTGCGGCTATGGTTGCGGGGTCGAAGGGGGAGGCGGCTAGCCCGCCTATGAGCCTCTTCCTCGAAGCCCTCCTAATCAGCTCGTACTGCTCGCTCAACGCCTCGTAGGCCTCTCCGCTCGCGGTGCCGTAGGGGGTCTCCCTTAGGAGGGCTGCAAGGCTGCCCAGATCCTGCCAGCTGAACGCGGCTACGAGCTGGTCGCGTGGCAGCTTGCAGCATGTGAACCTGGAGCGGAGGGCTGATAGCACGTCCTCCGGCAGCTTCTGGCTCATAACGTTACTCACTGTCCTCAAAGCCACGATATCCATCCTCGGGCAGAGAATGCTTGCAGCCAGTCCCCCGACGCTCTTCCTGGCCCTCTTGGCGGCCGACAAGACCTCTATGTCGAGGGCGAGGTCGACTATGCTCGGCGTCGACGCCTCGGCTGCCTCGAGTATGGCTACTGCATCCTTATAGCCTATCTCCCTCAACCCCTCCATGAAGCCTATGAAGCCGGCCTCCACAGTCCTCTCAAAGACCCTGCCCACCTCAGGGCTCTCGGGGGCCACGAGCTCTTCGAGCTCGCCGACCCTCCCGCCCTGCAGCGCGGTCTTCCCTATAAGCATGAGGTCCCTCGATATCGTGTACGTGTAGTAGAAGTTGTGTATCGGATCAGCATCCGGGGGGATGATAGGGGCCAGCTCGGCCAGGATATCAGCGTACATCCTCCATGCAGCCAGCTCGGCGTCGGCCAGCCCGGGCTCCTCCTCCGGCAGATACGGCGCTATACTAGTTGTCCTCAACACCTGTAGAAACGCCTTAAGGTCTCCGACGTAGCCGCGCAGGGTGAAAAGATCCTGCTCCAGGCTCAATAGCCGGTAGCTCCGCAGCCTCGGCGCGACGTACGCGTAGGCGGCGCTACGACTAGTTATCCTCTTGAGCTTAGCCACGCAGAGCCCCGAGTAGTTCCTCTAGCGCCGCCCTGACAGCTTTATCCATATTGGCTTCGGCTAGCCTTGCCAGCTCAGCCTCCTTCTTCTTCCTCTCCTCCTCATACCTCCACTCTATCTTCTTAATCTCCTCGGCTACGGCCTCGTCAACCTTCCTCCTCAGCTCGGCCAGGAACTCGTCGGCGGCCGCCTGGAACTTCCTGCTATACTCCTCTGCCAGGGCGACCAGCTTAGTCGCGTCCTCCTCAACCCTCTTCTCCGCCTTCTGCAGCGCCTCCTCCATGCTATACATCGACTCGAGGATCTTGTTCACGAGGTCTAGGGATTTCACTTGGCTGCTCACTAGTAGACACCGTGTAACCAGCCAGTCTAATAGGATAAAAATATTCTTTTCCCCTCAAGCAGGTATTTCAATATATACTCTTCATATTGCTACAATGCATGTAAATAAGCATAGATACTCGTTTCAGCCTATACATGTACACGCCAGGCAGACAATATATACCCCGTATGCGCAATCATCGTCGTCCTAGGCCTTAGCGTGTCAGGTCTGGGTATATACTCGCGGACCAGAACCTCATAAACCCTAACCCCTATGAAGCCTCCATGCTCATGCACTGCCTCAAGCAGGCGGAGAACCTGGTTGATAGCAGGCATGTATGCAATAAACACCCCCGACCCCCGGAGCGACCGGTAGGCCTCTCCGAGCACGCTCCAGGGGTCGGGCATATCGACTATGAACGCGTCGACACTCCTCTCCTCCACGCCCTCCCTTGCGTCAGCGTGGTGCAGTGTTACAAGCTCGAGTAAGCCGAGCTCCTCGAGGTTCCTCCTCGCAGCCTCGAGGTTCTCCCTCCTGGCCTCATAGCCGTAGACGTGGCCGTCGGGGGCGACGTGCCACGCGAGTATGGTGGTTAGGGCAGCGCTCCCGACGCCGACCTCTATGACGCGTGAGCCAGGCCCTATGCCGGCCAACTGTATGATGAATGCCGAGTCCTTCGGGTATATTATCTGCGTGGCTCTACGGTGGTGTAGCTCTACAAGGTCTAGGGGCCTCGGCCTAAGCACCCACGCCTCCACGCCCGTTGAAAGCCTAACCCTCGACCCATAGGGTTTCCCTATGATGTCGTCGTGTCGTAGTATGCCCTTGTCGCTGCCCTTCACACCACCCCTCCGCACCCTGAAGATGAAGCGCCTCCTCTCATCAATGTAGAGGAGGACTAGGCAGCCCTCCTCGACAAGCTCCCTGCACTCCCTAAGGCTCCTCCTTGGTGTGGAAGACGTGCTCCTCGCCTGGGAAGACACCCCTCCTCACCTCGTCGGCGTATCGTCTAACAGCCTCGAGTATGATGCTCCGTGTATCAGCGTATCTCTTGGCGAACGGGGGCTGCATCGGGGAGAGGCCTATAACGTCGTGGAGGACTAGTACCTGGCCGTCACAGTACCTGCCCGAGCCTATACATATGACGGGTATGCTGAGCCTCCTCGTTATCTCGGCGGCGACCTCCTCGGCCGTGTATTCGAGCACTAGTGCGAAGGCCCCGGCCTCCTCCACCGCCTCGGCATCCCTTATCACTGCCTCGGCGTCCTCCCTCCTCCTACCCCTCCTCCTATACCCTCCCAGCACTAGGTAGCGTTGTGGAGTTAGCCCGACGTGCCCCATGACCGGTATGCCTGCCCTAACCATGGCCCTTATCCGGTCGGCGACCTCCTCACCCCCCTCAACCTTGACTGCATCGGCCCCGGCGCGGATGAGCCTCGCAGCATTCAGCACTGCATCCCTATCACTGGGCTCATAGCTCATGAACGGCATGTCTGCTACCACGAGTGCCCTCTTGACAGCCCTGCTTACGGCCTCCGTATGCCTAGCCATCATATCCATGGTTGCATAGTGTGTCGAGGGATAGCCATAGACGACCATACTGACAGAGTCCCCGACAAGGACAGCATCAACACCAGCCTCATCGACTATAAGGCCGGTCGGATAATCATAGGCGGTTATCATGACTATCCTGCGCCTACCCTTAAGCCTCATAAACTCCCTCACGGACATACGGCCAGCCAACAACCCACACCTCCGCCGAGGGGAGCCCTCAGAGGGGGTAGCCCGGGGTAAGCAACCCCTCTCTCCAAGGGAGGGCGGCTTCCCAATGCTACGCCGGGCTAGAGGTAGAAGTCGGTGTCGTCCCCTGGCACGAGCACGCCCCTCGGCCTCCTAAGCCAGAGCTCGCGCAGCGACTCGGTGGACAAGTGTACCAGCGCCGTGGCGGCGGAGGTCATGCCTGCAAGCCTTAACGCCTCCTCGACGCATGTGTGGCCGGTCTCCATGGCCTCCCTGCACATGTTAGTCGGGGCAGTGGCCTCATGCACCACCAAGCCGCCCTCAAAGTCCTTGACGACGCTGTAGAGGGGCCTGGTATCGCCGCTGTAGAGGAGCATCGAGCCATCCCCCGCGCGCACTATGACCGCGTATGACTCCACGCTATGCACCGACGGCACAGCCTCGAGTATCATGGAGCCAACCCTATACGGCCTCATTGGCATAAGCCTCCTCGGCTTCAGGAGGAGCCTGCCTCTCCCCGGCAGTATGCCTAGGACAGGCTCCGGCTCCAATCCTCCTGCGAGGAGGAGGGGCTTGGAGCCCCTATACCCCTTTATCAATGCATCAACAATTATCTCTCCAAGCCCCCCATAGTGGTCGATGTGTAGGTGCGAGACATAGACGGCGTCTATATCGCGTAACCAGAGCCCGCGGGCAGCCAGCCTAGAATAGCACCCAGCACCCACGTCGAGGAGTATACGTGTACGGCCGTCATCAAGGAGTATGCATACCTCACCCCGTCCCGGCGGCGGGGCGGAGCACCCAGTGCCGAGGAATGAGACCAGCAAAGGCCCTACACCATTCCTGATGCCCTACCCGGGTGTATGTCCTTCCGACCGGTGTTGTAAATAGCGGAGCCGGGGGCCGGGGCGGGAGGTGTTAGCCCTGTACCTGTGGCGCCGAGTAGCTCTTGTGGCAGCTTTCGAGGACCCTTAGGACTATTGCGTATGGTATGCCGTTCTTGGGCTTCTCGCATTTTATCTCTATGACTGCCTTCCCCTTCCCCGGTATGAGTATGTGGGTCTGTTCCTGGCCGACTGCCAGCATTACTGGGCCGACTATCTTTGATGCCTGCTCGCCGCGTGCGAGGATTATTAGTTCGCCTTTACCGTTTTCTGGGCGTAGCACCATCTCGTAGAGATTGGTGGTTAGTCTCTTCACCTTGTAGACCTCCATCTTGTGTATCTCGACCATGAGTGTTGCGCCTGGCCTAACCCGGCACACCTGCACTGCCTGGGCGACGGTGGAGTAGCTGCTGGAGGCCATAGCCATGTAGCCTATTACTCCTATGGCTACTGCAAACCCTATAATGAGTAGGGCTATGGTGCGTCTGGAGGCCACGTTCTCCCCGAGGAATGGTGGCTGCCTCCTCGCTGTGGAAAAAGCCTTTCTATTAACACGTGTCTCAGCGGCCTACCGGCTAAGAGGGGTAGAGTGTCGCTGCTTCTAGACTGAGGTGTACTTCTTGGATAGTAGCAGTAGTGCGGCTATCGCTAGGGCGTCCATCACCACTGATGCCACCAGGCATACTGGGTAGAGGATGTGGAACGGCTTGACGCAGACTATGTGCCCCAGGATCGTCGGCCACGGCTTAGTTGACGGGTGGCCGGCTATTATGCTCCAGCACTCGGCCGCCTGGCTCCCGTGGAGTAGTGGCGGCTTTATCCCAAGCTTGGAGAGGGATACTGGCAGCTTGACTATGCCCTGCCCAGTCTTGATTGTTAGGATTACCTCTCCGCCCTGCAGGGCTGCGCTGACAACCCTGCCGTGGAGGCTGCAGCTGCTCCATGGGATCGTCATTGCTAGTGCAGCAGCGGCGCCTACTACGAGGACTATGCCGGCGGCGGCTACGGCGGCCCTGCCGGGCTTCGCGATGGGGGAGAGTAGGGTCACTATTAGGAGGCTGAAGAGTATTAGTGGGAACAGTATCTTCGTACCTTCAAGCCCGCCTGCGAAGTAGGAGGCGGTGTTGACTATCTTCGGGTGTAGCGACGGGAATATGTAGGGCGCGAGGAAGCTCAGGGGGACGGTAGCGTATGCGGCGACTGCATATGCCATCGAAACCCTTAGAGCAGCCTCAGGATCCCTTATGCTGGCCCTCACCGCGTAGTAGGCCATGTAGGCCAGTGTCAGGAAGAGGACGGCGGTCTCTCTAGGATCCCAGTTCCAGGGGGTTCCCCAGGACTCGGCCGCCCAGAAGCTGCCAGTTATCAGCGTGGCTATGGAGAGTATTATGCCCGCCCCGATCGCCCGGTGGGCGTAGCTCGCCGCGGCCACGCTCCTCTTCACTATGTATACTATGGCTGCTATCATAGCGGCCGTGTAGGCAGCGTAGCTCGCTATCGCGACGGGTATGTGGAGGTAGATATTCCTATACGCGAGAGGGCTGCCCAGCTCAACGCATGCAGGGTATGGGGTGGTGAAGGCCGCTATAGCTATAAGTATCATTGCAGCTACAGCGAGCGCTACATAGACCGCGTTGACGAGCTTCAAGCATCCACCCCCGGGCCGCTGGAGAAGCCGGACGAAGGATAAATGGGTGTAGCCAACGCTGCCCGCATACAGGCGCCGGGGGAAGCCCGGCCCACAGAATACGAGTGGCCGCACCGGCCTGGTGGTGTCTTAGCCGTGAGGCCCAAGATACTCGTGATAAAGGGTGATGGTATAGGCCCTGCCGTGGTCTCATCAGCACTGACCATCCTGACCGAGCTCGGCTTCGATGCTGAGTTCGTGTTCGCGGATGCGGGGCTCGACTACTACCGGAGGACTGGTAGGCCTTTCCAGCCCGACCTCCTAGACCTCGCTAGGAGTGTTGATGCTGTCTACAAGGGGCCCATAGATACCCCTAAGGCCTCCGGGTATAGGAGTATAACCGTTATGCTGCGGAAGGAGCTAGACCTATACGCCAATATTAGGCCTTTCCGCTCCTACCCCAGGATATCGCTCCGGGAGATAGACGTCGTGATAGTCAGGGAGAACACCGAGGGCCTCTACGTGGAGGCGGAGACGATGCTTGGCAGGGGGCAGGCGGTGGCGCTGAGGCTTGCAAGCAGGAGGGCTGCGAGGAGGGTCGCGGAGGCGGCCTTCAACCTAGCGATACAGTGGGGCAGGAGAAGGGTTACACTCATACACAAGGCCAGCATACTCAAGCTGACGGACGGCCTCTACCTAGAGGAATTCTACAATGTCGCGAAGAGGTTCGAGGGCAGGATCGAGGCAGACGACGCCTTCGTAGACGCCGCCGGGTACTTCCTCGTGAAATACCCGGAGAGGCTGGACGTGCTCCTCACGCCAAACCTCTACGGCGACATACTGAGCGACGTCGCCGCCGGCGTCGCGGGCAGCATGGGGCTCTACGGCTCAGCTAACATCGGCGATAGGCATGCAATGTTCGAACCCATACACGGCACGGCCAGGGACATAGCGGGGAAGGGTATAGCAAACCCGACAGCGGCGATACACGCGGCAGTACTGATGCTTAGATGGCTGACCGAGAGAGGCGTGTGCGGGAGGAGGTGCATTGAGATAGCAGAGGCCGTCGAGAAGGCGGTGCAGGAAGTCATAAGGGAGGGTAAACACCTAACACCAGACCTGGGAGGCTCGGCCACGACAAGCGAGTACACTGCGGCAGTCCTTGAGAAGGCCTCCGCGATACTGGAGGATGGCGGAGGGGAGGAGGCTTAATTCACCCCGGGGTTGCCCCCAGGGTGACGATGGTATAGGGGTTGTGATGAACGCGCCGGAAGCGAACCCCGGCCCAAGCCCCGGGAAGGGGGCATTGACGAAAGCCGGGTTGGCTGAACTCTTACTCGGCCTCGCACTCCTACTCTCGCTGTTAGGCGCGGTCTTCAAGCTAATGGCCTGGCTCGAGGGCTCAATGGCAGCGCTCGTCGACGCGGCGACATGCTTCGCGAGCCTAGCCGCCGGCATGGTGTCGGTCTGGGCCCAGCTGGCATCCAGGAGGCCGCCCGACGAGGAACACCCCTACGGTCATGAGAGGTACCTCCTCTACGGGAGCATAGTGATAGCAGTCCTCTACTCCATAGTGCTAGGCATATCCGTTGACAGGCTCGCAGAGAGGCTTGCAAACCCCTACTACCACGTAGCACCGGCAGCACCCCTCTACGTCGCAATAGGAATGGGGTTCTACGTGGCGGCGGTGGCAGCAGCGAGGAGGGCGGGCTTCGTCGGCAGGACATACGCGGCGTTCCTATCCTCAGAGATCATAGAGGGCTTCGTAACCATAGCATCCTCCGCCGTCGGCGCAGCATGGTCAAGCATAGCGGACTACCTCGGAGGCTGGCTGCTCGTCGGCTACCTAGCCTACGAGATATTCTCGGAGCTGAGGAGCTACGAGGCAATGCTCACAGACATGGCCGAGCCGATGCTAGCGGAGAGGCTTAGAAGAATGCTGGAGCAGCACGGGCTGCGGGTCAAGAGCCTCAGGATAAGGCTCGTAATGCCGGGCAGGTACCACGGCGACGCAGTCGTCGAGGCCCCAAAGCCGCTAGAGGAGGCACACGACCTAATAGACGAGGTCGCCAAGGAGGCGCGGGACAGGATGGGCGTCGAGCTAGTAATACACTACGAGCCGGGCAAAGAAGCCCAGGGTTTTAAACCAGCAGCGGAGCCTACACGGCCAGGAACCCGTCATGCCGAGGGAGGTAAAGAACCCGGACGAGTTCATTGAGATAGCCAAGAGGGCCACGGAGTGCCGCGTCAAGCTAGGATACCGGAGAGTAGAGACGCCGGAGGGCAGGAGGAAGAAGCAGGTACTCAAGGTGAAGGCAAGGACACCGAGCTACCTCTACACCATAGTCTTCGAGGACATAGACAAGGGGATAGAGTTCGCCAAGAAGATCAAAGAAGTATGCAAGGAACTCGTAATACTAGACCCAGAGATAGAGCAGAAAATGCAGGCATAACCCAGGAGACCTCCCCAGCATACGTCCACATGGAGCCCCTCCCGTGTTTTTGGATCCGCACGGGGAGAGGATCCAGAAAAACACCTCATCAAGGAGAAACTGCAAGAAGATCAACTCATGGTCATCCTTCTATCCGATTAGTCCTCGCCAGTGATCCATACAGTGTGGTGACGCTCTACCAGGGGGAGAAGGGGAGAGGTGGTGGGGCCGCCGGGATTTGAACCCGGGGCCACGGGGTTTCTCGCGGCCGCGGGGCGGCTGGGGTCCAGGGAACCCCTGGGCTCGTCCCGAACCCCGCATCCTACCAGGCTAGACGACGGCCCCACCGGGCTAGTCCATGGTTTCTCGCCTTGTATTGCTGGGAGGGTTATATGCGTGCCTCCGGGCGGCTGGGGGTAGAAGAGAAAGGGGCCTGGACGAGGCTGTTGGGTCGCATGTCGTTGTGTTCCTAGATCCAGCCTCTGGCTCTCATTGCTCTTACTACGCGGTCTATTGCTATGCAGTATGCGGCTATTCTTAGTGGCTGGTGGACTGCTTTGAGCTCCTTCTCCCATAGCTTCCATGTGTCGTTGAAGGCGTTGACCAGTTTCTCTGCGAGTGCTCTCAGTACCGGCTCGCCGTCTTGTCTCTCGCCCGTGCGGCCCATCACCCACTCCATGTGGCTTACTGCGACTCCTCCCGAGTTCGCGACTATGTCTGGGACTATGACTGCTCCGCGGCGGTAGAGTGTGTGTTCGGCGTCGGGTGTTACGGGGCCGTTTGCCCCCTCAACGATTAGTTTTGCTTTGACTAGGTGCGCGTTCTTGGAGGTTATCACGTTCTCTATTGCTGCGGGTATTAGTATGTCTACGTCGAGTTCGAGGAGCTCCTCGTTGCTTATCCTCTTCTCGGCCGCCTCATAGTATATGACGCTCCTCTTCTCAGCCTTTACCTTCTTTACCTCGACGGGGTCTAGGCCCTTGGAGGAGTATATGCCGCCCTTACTATCGCTGACAGCGACTATCTTGGCGCCCATGCGGTGGAGGGTGACGGCGGCATGGTACCCCACGTTGCCGAACCCCTGTATAGCGACGGTTCTCCCCTCGATCCCGCCGAGGACTCTTCTCGCAGCCTCCCGTGTCACCACGGCTACGCCGTAGCCCGTCGCCTGCACCCTCGCCTGCAGCCCTCCTATCTCGACGGGCTTGCCGGTGAAGACGGCGGGTGTGTTCAGCCCGGTCAGCCTATAGTACTCGTCGACCATCCAGGCCATTATCTGCGGGTTTGTGCCTACGTCGGGTGCGGGTATGTCCATGTCGGGGCCTATGTATTTGTATATGGCGTCCACGTAGCGTCTTGAGAGCTGCTCTAGCTCCCTCCTGCTGAGCTTCTTAGGGTCTACCCTTACCCCTCCCTTACCTCCCCCGTAGGGGAGGTTGAGGAGGGCGTTCTTGAAAGTCATTATAGTGCTTAGGGCTATGACCTCTTCTCTCGTCACCTCGGGGTGGAACCTTATCCCTCCCTTGTAGGGGCCTAGCGCGCTGTTATGCTGGCTCCTCCACCCCTTGAACACCTTTATGCTTCCGTCGTCCATCTTTACGGGTATCTTGACCTCTATGACCCTCTCGGGCTCTATGAGTGCCTCGAAGACGTCCTCGTCTAGTCCTAGGATGCCGACGGCTACTGCGCGTATGTATTTCCGAACCGAGGAGAGAAGGTCTCCCGGCAAGGTGTTACCAGCCCTTCCCAAGTACTCCCACGTTACCTACGAGTTACAGTCGCCGGAGTTTAAAGAGGTTCACACCTATATTGTGGGCTTGGAGTGGGCCATGTCAATGCCCCTAGTAGAGGGCACAATCATAATAATAGACCTCGACAGGTTCAGCGAGGTTGTAAGGGAAAGGGGCTGGAGCGAATACAAGCCAAACCCTGCAACAGCGCTACTGACAAGGCTCGTTGAACGCATAGTCACCCGCTGGAGGGCGGTGGTCATCTACGGGCTCGACGAGGAGAGGGGCACCGAGGAGGTGGTCCTGGAGATACCATACACGGAGCCGGAGGAACTACTACCAGACCTGGAGGAGGTTAAGAGGGAGATAAACAGGCTTGGGGTGGGAGTGACTATAGTGGCCGTCAAGGGCTATGTAGGGTTGAAGCCCGCGAGGAATAGGAGGGAGGCATACACAGCGACGCCGTATAGGAGGCTGGCGTACAGGCTGCTGAGGGAGGCTAAGAGGAGGGGTGGCAACAGGATAGTTGTCTCCTAGGCCCTCGACAAGAGTATGCCGCAGCCCTCGCCGGCCTTAAGCATGGCGGCAGCCGAGCCAAGGTTAACGGCAAGCTCAGCGAACCCGAAGCTATCACGGTACAGCACCAGCTCGCCCCGCCCAGCCATGGAGAAGACGGGCTTCACGACGGCAACAGCCTCAGAGCCGCTGCAGAGCGCGCGAACCCTAACCCTATCACCATCCCTAAGCCCTCCGAGAGCAGTGGACACCTCCTCCCAGCGCGCGGATAACACGAGGTTCCCGAACCCATCTACATGGATCACCTCAACCCTAACACCATCCCCGGCCCGCTCGAGAAGCCTTATGCGGGGCGGCTTAACCAGCGCCTCCGGGCGCAGCCTAGGCCCGAAGGATGAGGGCTCGACGCCCCTGGTGAGCCAGGCGGCTGCGGGCGAGAAGATGTCCCTGCCGTGGAACGATGCGGAGACTGGGTGAACCATGTAGACTGGGTTTGAGAGCTCGTACACCGCCTCCACTCCATCCTCCTCGGCTGCGGGCAATAGAACCCCGTTGTCGGGGCCTATGAAGAAATAGTTGTGTGTCACCACCAGCAGGGCTCTCCTGCCGCCGCCGACGCCGGGGTCGACGACAACGACGAAGACGCTGCCCTCCGGGAAGTAGCGGTACACGCCCATCAGCATGAAGGCGCCAGACCTTATACTGAACTTCGGGACTTCATGCGTTATATCGACTATCTTTGCGTCCGGGTTTATGGAGAGTATCACCGCCTTCATAGCGGCTACGTAGACGTCCTTAACCCCGAAGTCGGTCAGTAGGCCGATTACGCCGCAGGGAGGCCTCACTCCCCTGCACCAAGCTTAGCCATGAGGAGGTTCGCGATGCCTTTAGCGGTTCTCCTCACACCCGCATCGATGATCGTCGGAGGCCTCCACTCCTGATTATCCAGCAGAACCCTGAGCCTCCGGAGCAGCCCAGCGCCGCTGTACACGCTCCCCCCGCGAACCCTGGCGAGGAGCTCGCGGAGGGTCGTGTAGGCTATGGTGAGGCTTGCGAGGGGCCTCCTCGTGTAGCCGAGGCTGAAGGCTGTTAGGAGCTTGAAGGCCTTTACTAGGAGCTCGGGCCCCTCTATGGTGACGTGTACGTATCTCCTCACGTAGTGGCCGTTCTTCCTCCTCGTAGTCCACAGTGTTATGTGCTCGGTGTGCAGCGGGCCGAAGCTGGGCCTAACGTTCTTCGCTGTTGTGAGCAGCTGCGAGAGTACTGTGAGTAGCTCCTTCTCGACGAGGCTCGGCATCAGGCTCCGGACGTGCTTGGCGTATTCCACTGCCAGCGTGTTTGGTGTTATCAGGGGCTCGCCGCCCTGCAGTAGTATCTCAGCCAGCTTCCTTACACGCTCCTCTGATACCACCTGGCTGCCCCTGGGCTAGTTTTCTGCAGTTACCTAAAAGCCTATTCCGGAATTTTCCTTTTTAATTAAGTTGTTTCGCCATTAGATAGGCGTCCTCTCCATCCGCATAATACCTTTTAAGGACTGAGACTTTCTTGAAGCCAAGCTTCTCGTACAGCTTTATAGCTGGCGTATTCGAGACGCGTACTTCAAGGTACACCTCCGTGCATCCGTACACTCTATGGAGCGCGTCCAGGGCCTTCTCCATCAATCTTGTTCCGAGCCCCCTCCTCCTATACCTCGGGAGCACGGCTAGTGATATTATGTGGCCCTTCCTGGTCAACCCCTTGCTGAATATGCCGGGGCCCCACTCGGCCCTCGACATGACGTAGCCCACCACTACTATGCCCTTGTAGACGGCTACCAGGAACGCGTCGCCCCAGTTGCGGAGGTGTTGGAGGAAGAACCACTCCGGGTAGTTCTCGGGGAGGCACTTTCTGTTAATCGCTATCACCATTGGCAAGTCCTTCTCAGTCGCCTTCCGTATGGTGAACTCCTCCAACCCCTCGCCACCTTCACCTGGCGGGACACGGGGTCATCGAACCCCGGCAAGGCTTCCGGGGCCTCTCCCCGTGTAGGCTCCGCCGCTATTCAATTATTCCGTACATGCATTCCCGCCGGGTTAATGTTTTACTTGGCCGCCTACAAGCCCTCACCATAGGGGTGCATGTGTCCGCGTCCATGAAGGCGGTTGTCCGCGGCTACGGCGTCGAGGTGGTCGAGAGGCCGCTCCCAGGCATACAGAGGGGCTGGGCGCTGGTGAAGGTGCTCTCAGCCCTATGGAGCGGCATCGAGGATGCAGTCTTCCTGGGAATACTATGGCCGAGGCCCGGCGTCGTAATGGGCTGTATGGGTTTCGGCGTCGTCGTCGAGCTCGGCTCCGGGGCGCCCGGCTGGCTCGCGGGGAAGAGGGTCGTCGTCGGCAGGCTCCCGCTGCCATACACCGTGGAGTACGCGGCTGAGTGGATGCTTACGGACAAGGTCTCGACGCTCCCAGGCATACTCTACGACGGGTGGCTTGCGGAGTACGTCGCCCTGCCGAGCTCAGCCCTCACCGAGGCACCCGTCGAGGACCCCATCGTAGGCTCAATGGTCACCCCGGCCAGCATAGCAGCTGTAGCCTCCAGGCTTATGGCCCTCAGCGACGGCGACTACTTCGGCGTCATAGGGGCCGGCGTCACCGGCATACTGACGGCGCTTGCCGCCCTGGAGAGGTACGGGGTTGAAGTAGAGCTTTACACGGACTCGCCGGCGGGCATGGAGACGGCTAACGCGCTGGGGCTCCAGGCAAGGCCTATGAAGGAGCTCAAAACCATACCTAGGAGCTTCGACGCCGTGTTTATATCAACCCTCGAGCCCTACCCAGCCTACCTCGCAGCCTCGCTTACCAGGAGCGATGGAGAAGTCATACTACACCCCGTGTACAGCTACGCTACGCCGCCGAGGCTGCCTAGGTGCAGGTATAGGCTGATAACAAGGTTCCCCGGCGAGGCCGGTGCAGCGCTGCTCAGGGTGCTTGGGAGGGGTGTGGTGGAGGAGCTGGCAATGGTTGTAAAGGGGTTGGAGGTGCCGACATACCCCAGGCCAAAGCCAGGCATCATCTACCTGCCAGCTCATCCCTAACTACTCTAGTCAGCCTCTTAACACCCTCCCTAACCATCTCGGCGGGCGGGTAGCTATAGCTCAGCCTCATCGTGTTGGCGCCGCTGCGGTCATAGAAGAACGCTGAGCCCGGCACATAGGCCACCCCCTTCTCGACGGCCTTCATGAGCATCTTTGACGTATCTATGCCCTCGGGGAGCTTAACGAAGACGAAGAACCCTCCTATCGGCTTGGTCCACTCCACGCCCTCGGGCATCTCCTCCTCAAGCGTCTCGAGCATGACGTCCCTCTTCTCCTTATAAGTCCTCCTCATGCGGTCAAGATTCCTCTCTATAACCCTTGAGCGTAGGGTCTCCGCGGCTATGTACTGGGTCAGCGTGCTCGTGTGGAGGTCGACGTATTGCTTTAGGAGGGCCATGTGCTCTATGACGTCCTTCGGGCCCGCCACCCAGGCCAGCCTCATGCCCGGCGAGAGTATCTTGCTCAACGACTGCACGTAGATGACGCGCCCACTCTTGTCGAGGCTCTTGAGCTTATCTATCTCCTTCTCTACAAATGTTATCAGTCCATAGGGGTCGTCCTCCACAACCAGGAGGTCGTATTTCTCCGCCACCTCGAGTAAGTGCTTCCTCCTCTCATTATCCATTGTCGTGCCGTAGGGGTTGTGGCCCGTCGGTATAGTATAGATGAGCTTCACCCTCTTCCCCTCATTCACAGCCTCCTTGACAACCCTCTCGAGGTCATGCGTATCCATGCCGCCGTCATCCATGCGTACCCCGAGGAAGCGTGCACCATGCACCTTGAAGGCCCCCAGCGCGGCGGGGTATGTAGGCTTCTCGACAATGACGTAGTCTCCCTCGTCTATGAGCACGCCGCCGAGGAGGTAGAGGGCCTGCTGGCTGCCACTAGTAACTATTATGTCGTCCTCCCCGCTGAGCCTGACACCGTGCCTCTCCATGAAGTCGGCGGCCTCGCGTAGGAAGACGGCAGTACCCTTGGTGGGCGAGTACTGTAGAGCCTTCTCGCCAACCTCCCTCAGAACCCTCTTCGCTATCTCGGTCATCTCCTCCTTGGGGAACAGCCTGGGGTCGGGCAGGCCCCCGGCGAGGCTTATGACGTCGGGCCTCTCGGCGAGCTTTAGCAGCTCCCTTATCTCTGAGGCGCCTATCCGGCTACACCTTGAGGAGAGGTACCCTGGCTTCAAGGCTCTATGCCAGCAAGGCTTAATAGAAGCACCTACTCTAAGAGGTTTGCGTCTCCGGATGGGGATACTACGCCGGCTCAGCTGAGCCCCTCCCCCGCTCCCTGGGGGGCTGGGTGCTGAGGGCCAGGACGGCCGACGCCACTGCTATAGGGGCATCGTGGCTCCTCCTCGCTGTCGATAACCCGGGGTAGTGCGGGGCACTTCTCGAGGAGGCCTAACAGTCTCTCGATGCGCCTAACGGTGTCGACTGCGAGTGCATGCTCAGCCCTGCATGCCTCCTCCTCCGCGGCCTCCTCGGGGAGGCCTAGTAGCCGGAAGAACCTCTCAAGTACCTGGTGCTTCCAGTACACCTGCCTAGCAATCCTCCTCCCCTCCTCGGTCAGCCTGACCTCGCCGCGGCCCGGATGGTATACTATCAGCCCCTCCCTATCCAGCCTCCGTAGGTAATCGACGACGCTCGGCGGCTTCACCCCCAGCACCTCTGCGAGATCCTTCACCCTGACTCTGCCCGATGCCTCGGACAGCATGTATATCGCTTCCAGGTACTCCTCGCTACGGAACCTGGCCGGCTTCATCAGCTCGCGGCGATGGTGGGGCGTCAAACCTCTTCCCAGCACCGATTATGCATGTGGGACACCTGCATTAACCCTTCCACTACCCAACACGTGGATGGGGCACGGAGGGAGTGGGAGGCCGGTATAAGCCTTGAGGAGAGGCTTCATCGCCGCAGTGCTGCTCCTCTCATTCCTCCTCGCCGCGGCGGGCTCGACGCTGCAGGGGCTTGGCGGCGAGGCCAGGCTGGTTCACGGAGTACTCGTCGTCAGCGTCAAGGGCGTGATAGACGACTCCATGGCCCGGTACATTAAGAGCGGGCTGCAGGCGGCGGAGGAGCAGGATAGGGCGCTCCTAGTACTACTCGACACGCCCGGCGGGCAGCTGGAAGCAGCGCTCAACATAGTGGAGTCGTTCAGGGAGGCGACGGTTCCGGTGATATCATTCGTAAAGGGTAAGTGGGCTGTGAGCGCCGGCACACTCCTCCTCCTATGCAGCCACGTAGCAGCAATGCAGCCCGGCACAGTGATAGGGGCTATGCAGCCGGTGATCCTAAGCCCGCTGGGCGGCTACACGCCCGTCAATGAGTCGAAGATACTGAACCCCGTGTACAAGGAGCTCGAGGCATGCCTCCGCCTCTACGGCCGCAACACGACGGTGGCGCGTGAGATGGTGTATGAGAACCTAGTCCTCGACGCCGAGGAGGCATACAAGAGCCACGTCGTCGACCTCCTAGCACCCAACATGTACTCGCTGCTCCAGAAGATCAATGGCAGGAGGGTGAAGCTCCTCACGGGCACAGTTGTGCTGGATACATGGCCGCCCGACATCGTCTACTACCCTATGCCGGTAAGCCTACGGGTGGCACACATACTCGGAGACCCCCTCCTCTCAAGCCTCCTCTCAACGATAGCACTGATACTAATCATAGCCGGCGTCCTCACGGGCCACCTCCACCTGATAGTGCCCGGGATAGCGCTCATGCTCCTAAGCATGCTGGGGCTCGGCTTCAGCCTCAACATAGCCGCCCTCGTGATGATAGTGGCCGGCATAATACTCCTGCTCGTAGAGATACTCGTAATCCCAGGCTTCACCATAGTCGGCGCGACCGGCATAATACTGCTAGTGCTGGGGCTGCTCATGCTCCCCGTCCCCGGCCCGCAGACGATAAGCCCCGAGTACCTCACCGGCATCCTCTACACGGTTGCGGCCGCCACCACGCCCCTAGCGGGCCTAATGGCTGTAATAGTATACAAGGTTGTGAAGGCGAAGAGGCAGAAGGTGCTCTACAAGCCCCTCCCACTGGGGAAGCAGGGATATGCGGTAGACGATATACCAGCTGGCGGCGAGGGCTTCGTCTTCGTCGAGGGGGAGTACTGGAGGGCGAGGTCACACAAGCCGGTTAAGAAGGGGCAGAGGGTGCGGGTCGTAGGAAAGGATGGCCCCGTACTACTCGTCGAGCCATTGGAGGAGCAGAGGGAGCAGGGTGAGGGGTCTGAGCGGGGCTGAGAGCCAGGATTTATAACCATCCGTCTGCCCCGCTTAAAAATAGGTGTGGAAGAAATGGGATATAGATTAACGATGTCGCAGCGTGAGATACTCGAAACACTCATAAAGTTGTACGAGAAGAGGGGCCGGCTAGTCAAGAGCAGGGAGATAGCGGAGGAGACGCACCGCGACGAGGGCACGGTGAGGAACATCATACTGAGCCTCAAGAGCCTAGGCCTGGTTGAGTCCAAGACGGGGCCGAGCGGCGGCTACATGCCTACGCTCAAGGCATACGAGGTTCTAAGGGGCCCGATGGTGCAGATGTACATGAAGCTCAAGAAGCACGGGAAGGAGCTGGACGTGGCTGTGTCTAATATAGAGCTCCTCGACGTCTTCAACCCGGAGGGCGGCAGGGCCCTACTGAAGGTGTACGGCGACCTATCAAAGATAAACGTCGGAGACTACATCACGATAGGCCCGGCCCCCTACACGAGGATAGTCATCGAGGGAATAGTAACCCATATAGATAGGCGTAACAACCAGCTCGCGTTAAGCATCAAGAAGATAATAAGCGTTCCGAGAACCCCCGTCGGCGTAGTGATGACCAAGGGGCTTGTAACACTGCCGCCAGACATAACCGTCAAGGAGGCAGCCAAGATACTGATAAGCAGGGGCATACACGGGGCGCCGGTGAAGGACGAGGAGAAGGGCCTCCTAGGCATGTTCACCCTCCGCGACGCTGCAAGGGCCCTTGCAGAGGGGGCTGTCGACGCGAAGGTGGAGGAGTACATGTCGAGGCCGATAGTAACCGTGAGGGAGGACGAGGACATACTCCGCGCAATGGAGCTCATGCGGGAGAGGAATGTCGGCCGCCTCGTAGTCCTAGACCTACGCGGCAACCCTGTCGGCATAGTGACGAAGACTGATATACTGCGGTACATCGCCGGGTTACGCAGGCCGTAGTGATAGGTGTGGGCCGGGTGTGGAATACTCCCCAGCCCGAGCGGCCGCGATGACGATAGTTCCTTTACCCGAAGGCCCTGCGGGATTCCGGAGAGTTGCGGTGGTAAAGCTTTATGAGTGTCTAGTGTAGAGGGATGACAGGTGGTGTCAGATATAGGATTCGAAATAGATGCTAGGTTGAAGAAACTGGTAGAGGAGATGAAGAAGAAGGGGCTGAGAGTAACAATACAGAGGCTAGCCATAGCCAGCACCGTCTTCGAGAAGATAAAGGGCCACCCAAGCTTCATGGACGTCCTCGAAGAGGTGAGGAAGAGGACGCCGGGCGTAAGCACAAGCACAGTCTACAACACGCTGCAGCTAATGGAGAAGCTGGGATTCATAACAAGCTTCTCCTACCGCGGCGAGACACACTACGACCAGCCACACCCACACGTAAACGTGGTCTGCATGGATACAGGAAAGATAATCGACCTCCCCGAGGACCGCGACGTACTACAACTCCTCGAGAAGAAGGGGGTCAAGGTAAAGACGGTAGTCGTCTACGGGTACTGCGAGGCCTCGGGGCCAGGCTGACCTCATCACGGCCTCCTTCAGTGTGGGCGACAGCACCTCATCGGCGCATAGAGGCCCCCGCCCCGCCTCCCCTTTTTAGAGCAGGGGGTATGCGGCCGTAGATGGCTTCTCCCCTCTTCTGGGGAGTGCATGGGGAGGGGAGGAGCCCCGTGCCTCGTTCAAAGCACGGATTAGTTCCGCTCCTATTTCTAGTGCTCGGAGTGTCAGCCTAGATAATAGCTCCAGGGCTCCTCCTCCCCCCTGCCTGGGGGGCTTATGACGCCGTCGAGGATCGCCTTTGCCAGTACTGCGAGTACGTGTCTGCATGGCTGTACTCTACACCTGCTGCACTCTGCCTCCCCCGTCCCCAGCTGTATCCTGGCCTCGGCGCCCCCGGCCTCCCCTTCGACGGTTTCGGTGTAGTTGTCGTAGTGGGCCCAGGCGTGCCTATCCCTCACGAGTATGTGGAGTGCGTCGTCGAGAACCCTGCCGGGCACTGGCTCCCTCAGCCCCATGAGCTTGGCTAACCCTATCCTGATTGTCTCCCGGCTGTAGGGCTCGTCGAACAGCCTTGTAAGCCTCAGTGCGAGCTCGTCAGCGTACTCGGCTACCAGCTCCTCTTCCTCTAGGCTACGGCTCCACTCCTCCACTAGGCTTATATCGCCTCCCATGTAGTCCAGCACCCTGTTCCTAACCCTTATCATCAACGGCGCGGGTACGATGGGGCCGACGATTATAGCCTCCCCCTTATTGAGGCCTGGCAGGTCGCTTAGGAGGTCGTGGCTCAGCTGCTCGCCTGCATCACGTACTGCGTCCTGGTCGCGTGGATTGACTATCCTCAAAATGATCTGGCTCTGGAGCTGGCTCAGCACATCAGGGTCGACCTTGCTGGGCCTCTGGCTTATCGCTATCATGTGTACCCCGAACTTCCTACCCTCGGCCGCGATGGCTGCGGCTATCTCGCGTGTCCGCGTCTGCCTGATATTCTTCGGCGGCATGAACCGGTGGGCCTCCTCGACGATGACGACGACGGGGTAGCGGTAGGTCTCGCCGGGCAGCCCCCTCATGTAGCGGACACGTGCATTGAACACCCTCACAAGGATGTTGTATGCGAGGTGGTCCTGCACCTCGCTCCTCAGCCCCGCGAGGTTGAAGACCGTGACTGTGCCGGGGCGGAGTATGCGGTGGAGCGGTAGCCCCTTGACGCCGTAGACGCCGAGCCTATCAAGGTCTTCCAGGTACCTTATAGCATCATAGCCGGGCTCGACATCCTTTCTGAGCGCGAGCCATAGCCTCCTAAGCCCCTTATTGAAGGACTCGCGCACCACGAGCCTCGACGCAGCCTCCTGGAACTCCTTCTTCTCGGCCTCCCCGTACTCGCCGGATAACTCCTGCACGAGCTGCTTGCCGAAGTCGTTTAGTATCGCTGTTGCACTGTTACTGTATCTCCTCTGGATCTTTATCGTCTCGGCGGCAGCTATCCCGGCCTGGATGACCCTTATGATCCCCCTTAAGCCTCCCCAGTCGCCTCCAAGGACCCCGTGCAGCGCCTTTGCGATCTCCTTCGCGCCGGACACCACGGCCCTTATCCTGGAGGCCTTCGAGGGTATGCCCGCTATCGATGCCAGCTCCTCAGCCGACATATCCAACACGCTTACCTTGTAGAGCTCATCGCCCTCCTGATCCCTCCTCCCCTTCAACACTATTACCCTATCCCTGTAGGCGGGGCCGAGCTTGTGTATAGACTCCTTGATAGCCACGTACTCCCCGTGGGGGTCTAGGACGAGGACGGTTGCACCCTTCTTGACGAGCTCCTCTATGAGGACGATGCTTGTCCAGGTCTTCCCCGCCCCCGTCGCCGCGAGTATAGCCAGGTGCCTCTTCAAGCCCTCAACGTCTATGTAGACCTTGACGCTCGGCCTGGAGACAAGGTAGCCTATCCAGAGCCTCCTCTCCGGCTCAACGCTGTAGAACTCCTCGAGCATCTCGTCGGGTGCAAGGTAGACGGGGGATCCAACCCTCGGGGCGCGCCTCGGGTAGAGGATCGAGCCCCTCCACTTATACCCGAGCACCTTCGCCACGGCGACTATCCTGTCAGCCCCGCGGGGGACGTGTAGCCTGGCCAGCACGGTCCACGGGCTGTCGGGCGTGAAGCCGACGGCCCCGCTTATGATCCTCCTTATCTGTGCGACGACCTTAACCCTCCTCCTCTCATCCTCCCCCGGGGGAGTCTCCTCAACCTCGACGTAGACGTAGTCGTAGAGCGAGGGTATATGGTCGGGGTTAACTGTGAATGTAAACGTGTCTGGCTTGGAGTCCCCGGTGACTATGCCTACAGGGAATCCCGTCGTCAAAGCCACGTCATCTCCCCGGTGCTCATTATAAATGCATGCTCTTGTAAGCGCCCCTGGTATCATCACTGTGGGTAATACTTTATAGGGGCTTCCACAGACCCCTCGTGCGCCGCCTATAGCGATAAGTAGGTCTAGCATTGGAAGCATGCATGGAGCCCGCAAGCGACGTCCAGGGATGAGGGAGGAGCAGCCTTGGTCTCTAGGGCGGTGAAGCTCGCACCACTAATAATCGCGTTATTCATACTCCTCGGGCTCCTCGCCGCAGGGTTTGCCGGCTACATACAGCTCCCAATGGCATGGAAGGCGCTCCCGAGGAGGACAATAATAGTCACCAAGACGGCGCTGAGAGTGGTAACACTCACAGAGAGATACCCGGCGATAATGACCGCGACCGTCACGGCCCCACCCATAAGGCTCACAAAGACAGTCACCATACCGGTAACCTACACGGTCACGAAGCTACTAACGATAACAACGTCAACCCTGGTGGTTCAGAGCACGACGACGGTTCATACAAAGACCATCGCAACCCCAAGGACAATCTACACGCAGGTGCCCAGGCAGGTATGTGAGTGCACGGGGGAGACCTGGCGTACAAAGCTGACACCATGCAGCATGTACTGTGCACTAAAACTATCAATGAACGCTACAGCCCAGCTGCCAAGCCTGCCAGCAAACATATACAAGGCATTAACACTGCTCGCGAAATGGCTACACAACACAGTCAACTATGTCAGCGACACGGAGGCACTCGGCAGACCACTATACGTAAGCCTACCCGAGGAGACACTCAAGAACCACATAGGCGACTACGAGGACATAGCACTACTGGGTGCATGGATACTGGCACGCGAAGGCTTCACACCAGCACTATACATGGTCAATGCAACCGGCCTCGAGAAGCCAATACTCCTCACAGGGCTCAGGCTAGCCAAGCGCTTCTACGTCCTCACCTGGTGGCAGCCAGGCCTGCTACTAACAGCGGAGGACGCCTGCACGCTAATACTCAAATCAACCGGTTCAGCCAACGGGACGCTCAGCATATACCTCGTCTCCCCGAAGACGCTCACCATAAGGAAGGTGCTCGAGGAGCAGTGCGCACAGCTAAACTACACCGCGCCCGTGCAGCCATGGCTCGACAAGGCGGCAATACACCTCATAGCAGAGCTTAACGCCACCCCCTTCAAGTCACAGATACTCGAGTTCTACGCGGACGCGGTGCTAAGCTCCCATGGCTCAGCACCCCGCATAGAGACGCCCTTCCCAATACACTCCCTATACTACGAGGTACCGACACCCTGGCTGCACCGCGAGGCGGCGGGCGCCTTCGCGGCGGCACTGTCTGTGCTCCAGGAGCCCCTCAACAATACACTGGCCTGGTTCGCCGCGAAGCCCTGCAGGGTGCTAGAATCCATGCCTGGAATGAACCCGGTCAAGACGCCGGCGGCATGCCTATCAATAGCATACATACCCGCGCCAGCAAAGCCCTCGCCAAGGGCGTTAGCCGAGGCGGTAAGGCTTGTCGAATCACTGCTCGAGTCCAGGGGGCTCGTGCTTACGCCGGCGCTCAGCGAGTATGCTGCACGCATACCATCCGGCCTCGTCGAGGCGGCAATCACGCATGGCGGAACCGCGTCGATGAAGCTCAACAACACGATACTATACATCAACATACTCTACGTGAAAGCCGGCGAGGACCCGGTGAAGCTGATACTCTCGGCCGCGAGGAACCTCATAAACAGTCTCCCCTCCGGCCTAAAGGAGTACTACCTCAACATATACTCTGCTGGAATAGGCTGCCTACCCGTCGTAGTCATCGTGCTTGTTGTCCGATAACCCACTCCTCGCCCTCCCCGAGGTCAACAAGGAGGCACCTATCCCTAAGGTAGCTGAGCAGCTTCTCCGAGACCCCCACCTCGCGGGGCTTGAGGCCCGGGTATCTCCTATACCTCACGGCTATCACTCCGTCAAACAGCTTGTTGAACTCCTCAACGCTCCTAACTACAGCATCCTCGCTGACACCCTCTATCCCGAATAATACGTAGACTAGGAATTCTACGGGGACACCCCTCTCACGGAGCCTCCTCCTCAACTCAGCGACGCGGTAGACCTCGCTCTGGGGTATACCCTTCCTCAACACACGGTTCCTCAACACCTCGTCCCAGACCTCGAAGCCGAGCCTGACAACAAGCCTCCTAGCCCCGAGGAGGGAGAGCGTCGCCTCCACGGAGTGGTCGTTGATATACTCCGGCCTAGACTCTATGTCGACTATGAGCCCCCTAGCAAGCCTACTCGCCCCAATAACGGTGTCGAAGGGGAGCTCGTAGAAGCTCCCGCC
>JAADEY010000029.1 GCA_013153145.1 Thermoproteota archaeon
GCCAGGGCAACCGGCGCCAAGATAGTGAGTAACATCGAGGACCTAACGCCCGATGATCTCGGCTTCGCAAAGCTAGTAGAGGAGAGGAAGGTTGGAGAGGACAAGATGGTGTTCATCGAGGGCTGCCCCAACCCGAAGGCAGTAACAATACTCATACGCGGCGGCCTAGAGAGGCTAGTGGACGAGGCCGAGCGCAGCCTCCACGACGCCCTGAGCGCCGTGGCTGACGCGATAAGGGACGGCAAGATAGTGGCCGGCGGCGGCGCCTCAGAGGTAGAGCTAGCACTCTACCTGCGTGAGCAGGCGCCTAAGGTCGGCGGCAAGGAGCAGCTAGCCATAGAGGCGTTCGCCAAGGCCCTAGAGGGCCTGCCGATGACCCTGGCTGAGAACGCTGGCCTAGACCCGGTAGAGATCATCATGGAGCTGAGGTCGGCGCACACCAAGGGCTGCAAGTGGTGCGGAGTAAACGTGTTCACCGGCAAGGTTGAGGACATGATGAAGCTGGGAGTCATAGAGCCCGTAAGCGTGAAGGCCAACGCTATAAAGGCTGGAACCGAGGCAGCCACGGCAGTACTGAGGATAGACGACATAATAGCCGCCGCCAGGCACGAGGAGGAGAAGGAGAAGGAAGAGAAGAAGGAGGAAGAGGAAGAGGAGACCAAGACCGAGTTCTGAGTTTTTAAATCAAAAACACGGTTTTAGACCCATACATCCACGCGCACACTCCTCAAGGAGACTACACCCTTGCCAGCCATACTCCTCGCCGGCACCCCCGGAACGGGGAAGACGAGGGTAGGCCTAATCCTAGCAAGACTAACCAACTATGTGTTCACAACGGTCACATGGCTAGTCCTCGAGAATAGACTCTGGAGCAGCTACGACCCAAAGACATACAGCTTCATAATAGATGAGAACCTCTTCTACCACTACCTCGAGGAACAACTACCAGCAAAAAGGATGATAATAGACACACACTGGGTCGAGCCATTCGCCAGGATAAGGAGCCAGGTAGAGTACTGCATAGTGCTGAGGACAAGGCCAGACCAGCTCTGGAGAAGGCTTGAGGCCAGGGGCTGGCCTCCAAGCAAGATAGCGGACAACGTCGAGGCCGAGCTAGTGGGCCTCATCGCACGAGAGGCACTAGAATCCTTCCCCGACAGGGTGTACGAGGTCGACACAACCAATAAGAGGCCAGCCGACACTGCACAAGAGATCCTGGAGGCCATACGCGCCAGGAAGAGGACTACAAAGCCTATAGACTGGCTGAGCGAGACACCCGAACAAGAGCTCACACGCATCCTAGAAATGCTTGCAAGGGCCCGGGGCGGCGGGCACGGGATTACCCCCGACAACACACTCCCAAGAGCATAGGGAGGCGCATACACATGCCCATGGACAGGGAGTCCGTTAGGGTGCTCAGGGAGAGGCTCTCAGAATACATAGCGAGAATAGACAAGCTCCTCTCGAAGAGGGAAGAGGAACGCGATAAGATGATAAAGCTCAGCAGGGACGTCATAAGGCTCTCCGGCCAGGTCATAAACGCTATACACACCGGCGACTACGCAGAGGCCTCAAAACTCCTGCAGAGGATGGAGGATGCAAAGAAGGAGTTCATAAGCCACGCCAAGCACGACCCATACCTCTACCATACAGGCCTCGTATACTCAACACTCGCAGAATACGTCGAGGCAAAGATACTCTACAGCCTCGTGGTCGAGTCCAAGCCCCCAGCACCACCCGAGGAGCTAGACGTCCCCGAGACAGCCTACCTCCAAGGCCTCGGAGACGTGGTCGGCGAGCTAAGGAGACTCGCACTGGACGCACTACGCCAAGACAGGATAGAGGACGCCGAACACCTACTAGCAATGATGGAGGCCATATACATGGAGCTACGCGGCCTAGAGTACCCCGACGCACTCATACCGGGCGTGAGGAGGAAGGTGGACGTCGCACGCCGCCTAATAGACGACACAAAGGCACTGCTGGTAGAGGTGAAGGGGAGGAGGGAGCTTGCAAGGCTACTACACAACATCACCCGCTGAAGCCTTCCTAAGAGCACTCTGCCTATACCTAGCCGAGCGGGGCACATCGCTACTCTCACTGACCGGGATAACCGGCCAGAAGACCGTAAAGATACACATGAGGGGGCTATGGAGGAGACATGAGGCGGAGGAGACAGGATACCTCTACCTAGAAGACGCAGTAAAGATGATGACCAAGGAGGACATCGAGAGGCTGAGAAGACTAGGCATAGTAAGGATAGGGAAGGAGGAGATAGAAGTCGATGTTGAGAAACTGGTAGAGAAACTAGAGGAGATAGGAAGCTACTGCAACAGAGACCTCAAGAACCTCGCAGCCCTCTATAGGCGTAGAAGAGGATAGGCATTAGGAGACAGGGGATGAAGAGAAACCCCGAATACACAAACCCTCCCCTCCAGCAGCAACAGCGGGGGAGGGGATGAGTAGGCCCCGCATCACAGACCCAGCACACA
Organism: Thermoproteota archaeon; assembly: GCA_013153145.1. Taxonomy (GTDB): domain Archaea; phylum Thermoproteota; class Thermoprotei_A; order Sulfolobales; family Pyrodictiaceae; genus JAADEY01. Next base: position 2,493 of record JAADEY010000029.1, read on the forward strand.
CTATTCAGCATCCAGGAGCAGACACCCACCAGACACGAGGGGCCGCGGCTTGACCGGGAAGCTTCCACCCGAGCTCATGGACCCTGTATACAGGTATACTGGTAGCAGGGATCCGGACGTACTTGTAGGCCCTGCAGTCGGCGAGGACGCCGCCGTGATAAAGCTCCCCGACGGCCATTACCTAGTGGTCCACAGCGACCCGATAACAGAGGCGTCTGCACGGGTAGGCTGGCTAGCAGTAAACATAGCCGCTAACGACATCGCGGTAACCGGGGCCAGGCCGCGCTGGGCGACACTAGTGATCCTGCTACCCGAGGGCGCTGCTAGGATGCTCGAGCCCATAGTCAGCGACGCTCACCGCGCAGCAGAGAAGCTCGGAATAATGATCGTTGGCGGCCACACGGAGGAGTCTCCCGGCCTCTCCAAGCCAACGGTGGTCGCGACAGTGCAGGGCATCACCAGGAGATACGTGGCGACGAGCGGTGTGAAGCCAGGCGACGACATCATAGCAGTCAAGCATGCAGGCATCGAGGGCACCGCAATACTCGCAACCGACTTCGCAAACATCCTTGAACGCCTCGACGTACCAGTGAGGATCATAGAGAAGGCACGCAGACTGATAGAGGAGATAAGCGTAGTAGACCCAGCACTAGCCATAGCAGACATAGCAGACTCCATGCACGACCCAACCGAGGGAGGAGTACTTGGAGCCCTCTACGAGATGGCATACGCGTCAAAGACGACCATCGAGGTATGGGAGGACAAGATACCAGTACTCCCCGAGACACTAACCATCTGCGACGCGCTAGGCATAGACCCACTACGCCTAATCAGCAGCGGCTGCCTCCTAGCCGCAACACCCCCGGAGAAGACCAGCGAGGCGCTCAGGAGGCTGAGGAGTAAGGGGTACACAGCGGAAGTGATAGGAGTAGCACGCACAGGCGAGCCGAAAGTAATCCTACACCGCCGCGACGGAGAAGTAGAAGAAATCACCGGGTTCGTGAAAGACGAGATAGCAAGACTATGGGAGCTAGCCCCGCCCCACACCTAAACCCTATAAACCTCCCCACCCGATAGAGCGGAGACCACGGAAGCCGCCGTAGCTCAGCAGGTAGAGCGCCGCCCTGGTACCCTCTCCGCACACGGCCAGATAGGCGGAGGTCCCGGGTTCAAATCCCGGCGGCGGCTCCACATCCCCACAATCTCCTACAAACACGCCACACAACCAACCCCACTCCACATAGGCCCCCCGGATCACCTGGCCTGACAGGAGAAGAGAAGACCGGCTGTAGCACCCCCATGCAGGCGACAGGGTAACATCACCGCTGCCAGCCTGTCAGGAGTAAGGCCGCCACGTACTACCCGCCAAGCCCGGCCAAGAACAATGCCATGCGTGGAAGTGGCTGGTGATACCTCCCCTTACACCCATATAGCCCCAATGACTCCCTAAGGAGCTTGGAGCGCCATGCAGACGCTAGCCAAGTATGCGACGCTGGCATCACATAGACCCCGCGGAGTCATTGTAAGGGCCATGCTGGGCCTTCTCAGGGTTAGTGGTGAGCAGCCATCATCAAGCCTCGCATCCGCGACGGGTGTGCCATCGAGGTGGGTGAAGCCAATACTCTCCTACTGGCTCCGCCTAGGACTCGTGGCGTGCAGGAAGCTCGGCAGATACCTCTACTACAGGCTTGCCGGCGAGGCCGCTAAGGCACCTGAGAAGGTGTTCTGGGAGTGGATAGGCTCAGACAACCTCTCAGCACTACTCGAGGCTGCAAGGAGGCTAGCTGCACAGCTACTAGCAGCAGAGCTGCACCGCCGCCCCGAGCCCGAGGAGGAAGCACTAACCCTGATGCTCCTAGAGGCGCACATGAAGGGTAGGAGGGTTCTCGAATACCCCGCTGACAACCCGCTCGAGAGGCTCGAGCAGGACTGCGCGGACTATGCTAGGAGTAGGGGGCTCAGGTTCCGTGGACTCAAACACCTAGCTGAAGCCGTCGTGGCGCTGAGGAACGCCGGGGTGATCCGCAGCAGTACTAAGATAGATAGAAGGAGGGGCGCCCGGTTCTGGATAGCCCTCACCCCCAGGTTCCTCGAGCTCCTCTCCACGAGGCTCCCGCTGGGCGGCTCCTAGAGCACTTCCATCGCCTGACGGATTCCTCCTTTTTGCCTCCGCGTCTTCGCCGGCTCTCTCCCCCAGCCCAGAGTATGGATTTGTAGCCGGGAGCCTCTGCGCCGCATAGCCCTGTTCTAAGCGTCTCACCTAATATGTTGGTAAATATTTTTACAGGTTAGAGTAGTTGCTTACAAAAGCGCAGTCTTCGGTACAATGAGAATTGCATTAAGGAGCTCTATAATCATGCAGCCATGTTACCATTTAAAGCCGTTATACCGGCGGCAAGAAATAACCCATTCATATACATACTACAATGGCTAGACAACAGCCAGAGCAAGGCTCTATGGAGGCTAGACCATGAGAGCTGAGGAGAGCCAGCCAGGGCCGCGAAGACACGCGGTGATTGAGAGCCAGCGGAGGCTGAGCGGGGAGGACAAGGGCCTCACTCCCTCTACTACTGGAGCTGCGCAGCCCCTACACCCGGTGCTCGAAAGGTTCAGCAGGCAGATACCCATCATAGGGGTTCAGGGACAGTATAGGCTCTCGTCAAGCAGCGTCCTAGTGGTCGGGGCGGGCGGCCTCGGCTCCCCCGTCATAACATACCTTACATGCGCCGGTGTCGGCAGGCTAGTCATAGTCGACGGCGACCGTGTCGAGCCAAGCAACCTGAACAGGCAGTTCCTCTACCGTGAGTCTGATATCGGCCGCTGGAAGGCCCTCGTCGCGGCGGAGAGGGTCCGGGAGCTGAATAGCGGGGTTAGGGTCGAGGCCTACCCGGCATTGCTCGATGAGAGTCTTGCAAGGCGCCTGGTGCCGTCAGTCGACCTCGTCGTGGATGCTCTCGATAACTGGGCCACCCGCCTCATACTGAACAGGGTTGTTGTCGAGGAGGGCGTCCCCCTGATCCATGGCGGTGTTGACAGGATGTACGGACAGGTCATGACAGTGCTCCCGGGGAAGACTGCATGCCTCCAGTGCATCGCGCCCCGCGGTGCTGAGAGGATAAGGGGTGGCGCGGTGCTCGGCCCTGTAGCCGGGGTTGTGGGCTCCATAGAGGCGCTCGAGGCAATAAGGATCCTAGCTGGGCTGGGACCGAGCCTGGCCGGCCAGATGCTTATAGTTGATTGTAGCGGGATGGTGTTCGAGAAGATACCCGTCAGGAGGAGTCCTTCATGCCCCGTCTGCGGCTCTAAACAACCCTCCGCATAACCTCCTCGGTGAGGGGGTAGTCTGGTATAAGCTCGGAGCCGTCCTCGCTGACCCTCACGTGCGCGACGATGTAAACCCTCCACCTGAGCGGCACAATCCAGGCACGCTCCGGCTCCCGGTACTCGACGGCCTCGACGACGCATAGCTCCCGCAGGAAATCCCTAACCCTAAACCCCTCCGGCAGGCCTGGGGCGTGGACGGGCATCCCCTTCGGCCTGGGCTCCCCGGAGACCGGGTCATAGTGTATCCTGTCGAGCGCGAAGCCCTGATACATCAGCGGCACGTCGACATGGATGCCGCCCGGCCCCGGGTGCAGCAGTGGCGGGCCGAGCGTCATGTAGGGGAGCGCAGCCTTCACGGCCTCGATGGCTCTCCGTGCAGCATCGAGGCTAGGCGTGGGCGGCGGGGCCGGCGGCCCCCGAACCGGTGGCGGAGGAGGTGGTGCTGGGGGCTTCTGCTCCCCGGTTCTTAGAGGTGGTGGCTGCTGCATCTCTTGGCGCCTCCCCGGGGTTCTCTGGCGTTGTTGGTGGTACAAATCGGGTGTAGAGGGGTAAACGCATATATAGGGGGGAAACTAGAGTTTACCCGGGTATAGGTATGCCACCCCCACCCCCGATAGGCCCGATAGAGGATATCTTCTGGTGGCTCATCTGGCTAGGAGTCATAGCAATCATAGTGCTGGGCTCGATATACCTGCTCAGCGAGGTCTTCGGCGTACTCCCGAAGCCAAGGAAGCAGCAGGCGGCAGACGACTCAACGGAATTGATGAGGCAGCTACTCGAGGAGATAAGGAGCCTGCGTGAGGAGATCAGGCGGCTTAGGAAGGAGCTAGAGGCAGAGTAACCAGGCACAACCCCTCCACGAGGGGCAAGGAAGGGTAGACGGGTAAGGGCTAATGGCTTCGGGTGTCTAGAGTGGATGATGCAGAGAAGCTTGCAGAGCTTTTCAAGGCGCTATCACACCCGCTGAGGCTCAAGATACTCGCACTCTGCAGCATAGGTGAGCATACGAGCCGTGAGCTTGCAAGGATACTGGGTGTGTCCAGGCCGCTGGTCATAGCTCATCTACGCGTACTGCTCCGTGCAGGGCTCGTGACCTACAGGGTTGTTGTGGACGAGGAGAAGATGGTTGTTAAGAAGCTCTACAGGGCTGTGGATGTTGACGTCTGCCTCACGCGCCGCGTCCTGAAGAGCCTCGCTGAGAGGCTCATCGGCGGATCCCCCGGCAGGAGCACTGTCTAGAACTACATTCGCTGTATGCACCGGCGGTGAGCAGCCTATTTAACCAGGAGGCCTCCATGATGGATGCATGGCAAGGGTGGTGTAGAAGTGGCGTCCAAGGCAGGACTAATAATAGCAATAGTGATTGCAGTCGTGCTGATAACGTTCCCAGCGTGGGCACCGCTGCTCGCACCGAGTAGTGTAAGTCATGGAGGAGGCTACGGAGCAGCGGAGCACACGGAGCATGGCGAGCATGGTGCTTCAGAGACGTCAACAACCACTTGTATAACCGGTAAGCTGATGGGTGTCGACATGAATGATAAGAGCATAGTGGTTAACGGCGTCAAGATATACGTGAAGGGGAGGTGGAGCGTAAACGGAGAGTCCTACAACCCCTACGACATGCTAAGCTACCTGGAGAAGCATATGGGCAGCAAGATAACAGTATGCTACTATATATCAGAGAACGGCGAGAAAATGGCCTCGAAGATCATAGTGGCCGGCACAACGGCCACAAGGGAATAAACCCGATCCAAGACATGGGAGGTGGTGAGACATGCCCGGTGCAATGTATAGGTTCAGGCAATTCGTCTCAATAGTGCTGCTGTTCTCCGGCCTGATATGCTTCATAAGCGGTGTAGTGCTGTACTTCGCGCCGCCAGGCAGGTACACGGTGTATGCAGGCCTAGAGAAGTACTGGTGGAAGGAGATACACATCTGGTCGTCATTCATAGCGTCGGGCTTCGCAGTGCTACACATCTACCTGAACTGGAGAGCCCTACTGAGGTACTTCGGGATAAAGTAGATGAGTAACCAGCGATAAAGTAGGGAAAAGCAGGGATGTAGAGGAACCCGGCAGGGATGCAGAAGTAAAAAACAATGAGCTTGTTTTTAAGCCCTCAACCCTTCCTCCCCAGCCGGAGAGGCCCACCTCTACGTCTCCTAGGGCGCCTGCATCTTCAACACTAGGTATGTGAGCGGCCTCTCCTCCTTGCATATGGTCTCCTCTATCCGCCTTATGGCAGCGGATCCTGTGAGCTCCTCGCCAGTGTTATAGTCGTTGTAGTATACGCCGACCCTGCCGCCGAGCCTCACTATCTCGATGAATATGTTGCCGGATGTCAGCCTTATATCGTAGCCATCCTTGTACTCCCTGAGATCCAGCGCCCTGCTATTGCCTCTCCCCTCGGCGACGAGTACTCCGGAGGCGCTTGCATGCGGATGGTATATTGATGGTATCTGCTTCGAGAGTATCTCGTCGAGCCTTAGGCCGGCGGTGATCAATCTCTCCACGCAGTCGCTCATACTCGTCCCGGTCATTGGCGCGGTCATGGCTTTTGCCGCCTTGGCTGCTGTGGCTGCAGCGGCTGCTGCCGCGGCGACCGGTGGCGGTGGTGTTGGTTTTGGTGCTGGTGGTGATCTTGACGCTATTAGGTCTGCTATCTTGCCTGCTATCTCCTTGACCTTCTTCTCGTCGATGTAGTGTTCTGATTTGCCTCCGACGATGAGTGTTACTATTAGCTCGTTCTCGGAGGCGCATTCAACTGTTAGCGTTATCTCTAGTGCGCCCTTCGTCCTGATGTTTATGAGTTCGGGGGCCTTCTCGGTCTCCGCCTTAACCTTTATCCTGCGCCTGGTAAACTCGTCCGGCCTGTAGACGTAGATGATCTCTATGTGTTTCCTCTTCTGTGTTATCCTCTCGACAGGCAGTATCTTCAGCATGTTTACGAGCTCGAGTATGGTTGTCCTGGCTAGGGCCTCACGGCATGACGATACCTCCCTCCTCGCTATACTGCTTGGCACTTTTCATTCACCCTAGTAGGGCTGCGGCCATTAGTGCT